>DASZMZ010000319.1:0-92455 GCA_035551455.1 Candidatus Sulfopaludibacter sp. | reverse complement strand
CCGTTCTTGCCCAGCAAATGTGGAATCACGGCGCCAAAATGCGCGAACAGTTCGCCAGCAAGAAACTGGCCTGGAGCAAACTCACGAGCCAGGAACTCACCGACCTGCTGGTCTACCTGCAGAACCAGCCCGAAACCAAAGGGCTAGCCGGCAATTTCCAATTTCCGCCCTCTGAAAGCGGAGAGTCGCTTTTCCAGGCGAAGGGCTGCAACGGATGCCACACCGGCAAACTGGCGCTCGAAGGTCTGCTGCGCAATCAGACCCTTACCGATATCGCAGTCGACATGTGGAACCACCAGCCGGAGATGAAACAACCGCCGCCGACGTTCACGCCCGAAGAGATGCGCCAGATCATCGGCTATATCTGGACCAAACAATACTTCCGCGGCAACGGCAGTGCGGATCGCGGCAAGAGGGTCTTCGCCGAAAAGAATTGCGCCACCTGCCATAACGATCCGTCCAGCGGCGCCCCCAAACTGGCCAAGGGCAAGGACGGCTATTCCGATATCACCATCGTCGCTTCGCTATGGAGCCACGGCCCCGCCATGTTGGATCTGATGACGCAGAAGAAGCTGGCATGGCCGCGCTTTACAGCGCAGCAGATGTCGGACCTCATCGCCTATCTGAACGCCCAGTAAGCGATTTTCACCACGAAGGCGCGACGCCCTAAGTCACCATGCCGCGCCGGACCGCGCTGAGCACCAACTCCGCGGTGCTGTGCAGGTCCAGCTTTTCCATCACCCGCCAGCGATGTGTTTCCACCGTGTGGAGACTCAGACCCAGCCGATTGGCGATATCCTTATTGCTGTTTCCCTCGGCCAGCAGTTGATAGATCTGCCTCTCCCGATCCGTCAGCAATTCAAACCGGTCATTGACCTCGCGCGCATCTTTCAACCGCACGATGCCGTCCTGAAACAGCCGGGCCACCGCCGGACTGAAAAAGGCCAGACCCTTCTGCACAGCGTGAATGGCCTGAATCAACTCGTCGCCCGCGGAGTTCTTCAGCAGGTATCCGCGCGCCCCGGCCTTCACGGCGCGCAGAACGTACCGCTCGTCGCTGTACATGCTCAGCATCAGGACCGCGGTGTGCGGCGAGTGCTTGAGAATTTGCGCCGTCGCCTCGATCCCGTTCAGTTCCTTCATGGCGACGTCCATCACGGCGACGTCCGGCTTATGCAGTCGCGCCGCCTCCACCGCCTCAATTCCCGAACTGGCTTCCGCCACGATGTCCAGATCGGAGTGGCCTTCCAGTATGTGCCGAAGGCCTTGCCGCATCAGGGTATGGTCGTCTGCCAACAGAATCTTTATGGCCATTATGCGTTTACCTCTCGCTCCACCGGCGGGTGCGGCGTGCGATCCGCCTGCAGGGGAATCCGCAGCGCGATCCGCGTGCCATGCCCCGGCGCCGAATCGATAATCAGCGTTCCGCCGGCATTGGCCGCCCGTTCGCGCATTCCTAGCAGTCCCAGTCCTCGGGCGCGATACGGCATGCGCTGCTCGTTCATTTGGAATCCGCAGCCGTTATCTTCAATCTCCGCCACCAGGCCATCCGGCAACTGCCGTACCGCCACGCGAATCCTGCTGGCGCCCGAATGCTTCTCGCAATTGTGAAGCGCCTCCTGCACCACGCGATAGACGCACGTTTTCACGGCATCCGGCAGTTGATCCGCCACGCCTTCTTCTACGAATTCGCAGGGGATCCTGCTGCGCCTGAGGAAGTCTTCCAGTTGGAACTGTAAGGCCGGCACCAGGCCCAGGTCGTCCAACAGCGCCGGCCGCAGCAATCCCGCCATATTGCGGATCGTCTGCACCGTACGTTCCGCCAGAGACCGCGCGCGCGTCAATCGCTCTCCCACGGATTGGGGAGCATTCGTCAGCGCCGCCTGCGTGTGCGAGATTTCAATCTGCAACAGCGCCAGCGTCTGGCCGATCTCATCGTGCAATTCGCGCGATAGTCTGCGACGGCCTTCCTCTTCCACTTCCAGATGGCGAGCCGAAAGCTGCTGCAGCTCGCGCCGCGTCTGCTCTACTGCCGCCAGATGCTCTTCAGCCTGGCTTTCCAGATTCTCGGCGTGTCCGATACTCAACTTCGCCACCACCACGGCCAGCAGGACGCTCAGCACCAGCATGATCAACAGCCGCTCTGCCGCCGCGCGCCTCGTGTCGGCGAATTCCCTTTCGCTGACCTGCAACTTCTGCTGATCGGCGGCCGTCAGATCCACCAGGGCGGTGTACAGTTGGCCGCGCCGCGGCACAACCACCTGTTGAAGGAACTGGAACTTGCCCTCGTCGGACACATTGAGCATGGTATCGGGCACCGGCGCCGCCATGGTCCAGAACTCGCCCAGACTCTTGCGCAGCGTGGCCGCCGTCACTACCAGCTGCGGCGAACGTTCCATGTGCTTCAGCGTCGCTTCGTCTTCCTGCCCGAGCGTCTCCATCTGCTCGCGCAGGATGGCCGCTTGCTGCGGAGTCGTGCTGATAAAGAAGTCGCGAATGTCGTTGCCCGCCAGCCACAAATTGCGCCGCAGAATGGAAAGAGTGCTCTCCTGATCCACATAGCTGCGGTATATTTCCAACTGCTGCTGCGAGGCGCTGGCCTGAATACGGTAAGCCTCCACTGCGGAAAGTACGAGTACAGAGATCACCGCACCGTAGCCCGCTCTCAGAACTGCCCGTTTGCTTAGCTTCAGTCTGCCAGCCACTTTGTAGATAAAAATTCTCCGGTGGTACTTCCATTGTCGGCATTTCCGCCCATTCGGGCAAATACAATCTTCGCTGTATTGGAACGTCCCCGCAGGCGGCATATCATGACAGACATACCTCAGTTGCAGCGGCTTCAAATGGCGCTGAAGCCTTTTTGCGATTGAATGTGAGTCTACACGCTGTTGGTGTTGCCTCTCCGGCAACATTAAAAGGGCGGGTCCTAACACCCGCCCTTTTACTATTTCCGGATGCGTTTCCCGCGGCGTACACTAAAACTGCCAATCTATGGACGTCACTACTTTCTCGCTGGTAGTGTTTGCCGCCTCCGCTGTAGCTGGATTCCTGGGAGCGCTCACCGGACTGGGAGGAGGCGTCGTCGTCACCCCCGTCCTCACGCTGCTTCTTCATGTAGACATTCATTACGCGATGGGTGCCTCGCTCATCTCGGTGATCGCTACCTCCTCGGGAGCCGCCGCCGCTTATGTGAAGGAGGGCTTCGCTAATGTGCGCGTGGGCATGTTCCTTGAAATCGCAACCACGCTGGGGGCGTTAACAGGGGCTCATCTCACCGCCGTCGTGCCCGCTTCCGGACTCGCCACCATCTTCGGCGCGGTGCTGCTCTACTCGGCCTGGCATTCATTCCAGGCGCCGCCCGAGCATGTGGCTGCAGCCCCCGATCCCTTGGCCGCACGGCTGCGGCTGGATGGCAGTTACCCCGGTCCCCAGTCCCCCATTCGCTATCACGTGCAGCGCGTGAAGGCAGGCTTCAGCCTCATGTTCACCGCGGGAATTCTGTCGGGTCTCCTCGGCATCGGCTCCGGCGCAATGAAGGTGATCGCGATGGACCAACTCATGCGCATCCCCTTCAAGGTCTCCACCACCACCAGCAATTTTATGATCGGCGTCACCGCGGCTGCCAGCGCGGGAATCTATCTCAGCCGCGGATACATCGAACCAGGCTTGGCCATGCCCGTGATGCTCGGTGTGCTTGCGGGATCCCTGGCCGGAGCCCGCCAACTCGCCGGTGCGCGCATCCGTGGACTTCGTCTGGTCTTCGCCGGCGTAATCGGAATACTGGCCATCGAGATGATCTACACCGGACTTTGGGGAGGCGCGAAGTGACCGACTCGCGCCTCGATCAGATCATCGGGAATCTCTTGCGGACCGGCGTGATTGCCGCCGCCTCTGTCGTGGCGTCCGGCGGAATCTGGTATCTGCTGAACAGCCCGGAAGCCAAGCCCGCGTATTCTCACTTCCGTCCCGATGTTCGAGGCCTGCACGCCGTGTCCACACTGCCGCACCCGCAGGCGCTCATCCTCATCGGGCTGCTGATCCTCATCGCCACACCCGTGGCGCGCGTGATCTTCTCGCTCGTGGCCTTCGCCATGGAACGCGATCGCGCCTACGTCGTGATCACTCTGATCGTCCTGGTCGTGCTGCTCTACAGCCTGGGAACTTCGTGGCTCTAACGGCTACTTCACCGAATTACGCAGCGTCCCGATACCCTCAATCTCCACTTCCACCGTGTCGCCCGCCTTCATCTTGCGCGTGCTGCCCGGCGTCCCCGTGTAGATAAGGTCTCCCGGCATCAGAGTCACCCAGCCGCTGATCCAGCTCACAATCGCAGGACAGTCGAAAATCAGGTCGCTGGTGAACTGCTTCTGCACCACCTCGCCGTTCAGACGGGTTTGTAACAGCAGATTGGCGTAGTCGATATCCGTGACGATTGCCGGACCCAGCGGCGCGAACGTGTCGCAGCCCTTGGCGCGCCACCATTGCAGATCCTTCTTTTCCCCATGCTGCCAGTTACGGTCGCTCACGTCATTGCCGCACGTGACGCCGAAGATTGCCGCGCGCGCCTCCTCGGGCGAAACGTTGCGCGCCTGCTTCCCCATCACTACCACCAACTCGCCCTCGTAGTGAACATCGGTCGCGTCGCGCGGAATCACGACGTCGCCACCAGGATCCTGCAGGGCTGTAACTGGTTTGTAGAAGATCTCGGGCTGCGCCGGTTGCGGCCGTCCGCCCAAGTGGCTCTTGTAGTTCAAGCCCACGGCGAAAATCTTCGGCGGCAGGCAGGGCGCCAGCAATTTCACGTCGGCCAGGCCAACAGTAGCGCCCGTCTTCGTGTGCTGGAAAAGATCACCGCTGAGTTCGTGGACAGTGTCGCCGTCGAGGATTCCGTAGCTCGCGGCCGAGCCTGAGTGGTAGCGAATGTACTTGGTCACGCGATGGCCATTGTACCAAGGGTACGGATTTGAGCTAAAGTTTCAAGTACTATGGCTCGAACCAATACGCTGGCGTCCGTCGAGATCGATGTCGCGGACCAGCCGCAGCGCGCGACGCCGGTCGACCCGGATGAACCTTTCAGAATACTCGTGGCCGGCAATTTCAGCGGCGGCTCCGGACGGAATCGCCGTCTCGTCGAGATCGACCGCGACAACTTCGATGAAGTCATGGCCCTCATGGCCCCCGAACTTCGTCTGCCGTTCGGCAACGTCGAGGTCGCAATCCGCTTCAAAGAACTCGACGACTTCCACCCCGACCAGCTTCTGGCCCACGTACCTGTCTTTCAGCAATTACGCGATCTGCGCAAGCGCATGGACAATCCCGCCACCTTCGACGCCGCCGTGGCCGAGATGGAACCGCGCGCCAACGCGCCCGATCCCAAACTCGCCAACGTCTCTGGCGCCGACCTCCTCGCCATGATGACCGGCGAAGCCGCCCCCGCCCGAGCCCCCGAGCCTTCGCGCAGCACCTGGGACCGGATGCTCAGCGAAGTGGTCGGCAAATACGCCACCGAAAATCCCGATCTGCGCCGCCCCGCCTGGCTCGCCCGCATCGATGACGCCATCACCGGCGAGATGCGCGTCCTGCTCCACCATCCTGAATTCCAAGCCCTCGAAGCCGCGTGGCGTGGATTGTATTTCCTCGTACGCCGTCTGGAGACCGGCGAAGAATTGAAAATCTACCTCATGGATTTGCCGCAGGAAGAGTTGACCGCCGGCACGGGCCTGGCCGACCTCGCCCGCGCCTTCGATGGCGACCCTCTCGCGGTCGTGGCCGGTCTCTACGCCTTCGGCAAGAGCGACGAAGCGGCGCTCCAACGTGTGGCCGCGCTGGCGCAAAATGCGAATGCGCCCGTGCTGGCCGGTCTGTCGCCGGACGTCGTGGGTATTGAAGAAGTTTTCGGCGACTTGCGTAGTTCTCTGAGCGCACGCTGGATCGGACTCGCCCTGCCGCGCTTCCTGCTGCGCCTGCCGTACGGCGAGGCCACCGATTCCGCCGAGACCTTCAGCTTCGAAGAAATGCCCACGCCTCCTCAGCATCAGCGCTATCTCTGGGGCAATCCGTCCATCGCCCTGGCCTACCTCTTGGGCGAAGCCTTCACCCGCCACGGCTGGCGCATGCGTCCCGGTCTCGTGCAGGATATCGATAATCTGCCGCTGCATGTCTACAAAGTCGATGGTGCCAGCGAAGTGAAGCCGTGCGCTGAAGTCCTGCTCACCGAGACCTCAGCCGAATTGCTGCTCGATCGCGGCTTCATGCCTCTCGCCACGATGAAGGGCACGGACCGGGTCCGCCTGGTTCGCTTTCAATCGGTGGCCAAACCCGCGAAAGCGCTCGCCGGGAAATGGGAGTAGGATGCGGAAATGGAGCAACATCTCAAGATTATCGGCATTCTCCACGTCGTTCTCGGCGGCATGGGTGTGCTCGCGGCCGTAGCGTTTCTGTCGCTGTTCGGCGGAATCGCCGGGATTGTGGGTTCAACGGCTCAGCCCAATGACGCCGCCGTCGCTGTGCCGTTGATCAGCGGATTCGGCGGCGTGCTCTTCATCGTGTGCCTGGTCTTCTCGCTGCCCAGTCTGGTGGGAGGCATCGCGCTCCTGAAGATGGCGTCGTGGTCGCGCATCTTCATGCTGGTGGTTTCCGGGCTCTACCTGCTCCACCTTCCCATCGGCACTGCGCTCGGCATCTACGGCATCTGGGCCCTCACCAAGCCCGAGACCCAAGCCATCTTCGCCCGCCGCCAATTCCTCCCGGTAGCGTAAGCCAATGGCAGCGGTGGCCTACTGCACCGGAGCCGCGAACAAAGGCTGGGACGTGGGCGCGGCCGACCCGCTCTCCGGTTCCAGCGTCACCGCAATCACCGGCTTCGTGCTCACGTCCACCGGTCCCCGCTGAATGTGCATGGCGGACCCACCCGCGCCGGATTGGAAAGTGCCCGCCGGAATCGGAGTGCCCTTGCCTCCGTTGGGGATCACCCACATCTCATACGTCTTGCCCGGCTGAGCCGCCGGCAGATTGGACGCGATCAGCAGCACACCCTCCGCCGGATCCACGAAGACCTTACCCTTGGGCCCGGCTCCGAAGAAGCTGACGGTCGCGTTCGGACTATTCAGAATGGTGAACGCCTCGTGCAGCCGCGTCAACTCAATGGTCTGGGCGCGCAGTTGGCGGTCCAGGCGTTCGGCCAGATGCGCGAAGTCCCACTCGCGGCCGCTAAAGTAGAAGACCGCGAACAGCGACAGCAGCAGCGCGGCAGCCAGGAACGGCGCCCAGCCGAAGCGTTTCTGTTCGTAGCCCGTCGCGGCCAGGATCCTCCGCCGCAGTTTGGGCGAAGGCGCAGCCGCCGTCACCGTCCCTCCCAGCAGCGCGGACATCTGCCGGGCGCGCTTCATCTCTGCCATGCAGACCTCACAGCCGCGATTCAAGTGTTCGCGGATCTCGCTGCGCTCCGGTTCGTCGGCCACGCCCAGCGCATAGAGTTCGTACTGATCACGCAATTCTTCGTGATTCATACCGACACCGCCGCGCCCAGTTCGTCGCGTAAATTCTTCAGTGCCGTTCGCACCCAGGTCTTGACGGTGCCTAACGGCTGGCCCATGCGCTCTGCCATTTCGGTTTGGGAAAGTCCTTCGAAGTACGCCAGCTCGATCACCTGCCGCTGGTTGGCATTTAGTTTCTGCAGGGCGCCCTTGATCACCCGCGCCTTATCGCTGGTAAGAATGTCCTGCTCCATGTCCACGTAGAGCGCCGGATGATCGGTCTCTTCGAATTCCATGGCGTTGCGCTCGCGGCCCGCCACACTGCGCAAGTAATCGATCGCTCGATTGCGCGCCACCGCCAGCAGCCAGGGTGCGATGGCGCCCTTCTCCGCGTCAAAGCCGTGCACTCGGTTCCACACGCGCAGGAAAGTCTCCTGCACCAGGTCTTCGGCGGTCGCTGCATCGCGCACCACTCGCAAAATTAACGAGAAGACGATTCGTCCGTACCGGTCGTAGAGTTCCGCCAGAGCCTGCGGATCGCGTCGCTGCAGGCGCAGGACGAGGTCAGGGTCTCCATCGGCGGCGTGAATTGCAAGCCATAACGGCAGTAGCATGATTGCTCAGTGTTCAAGGACTCGATCCGCTACGATCTTATCGCTTCGGGCTCTTCAATTGCATGTACGAGTCGAATGGCTCCGCAAGATTTGACCTCACGCGGTCTCGCGCAAGAAATTTTTTCCGCGCACGCGAAGTCGAAAAGTTGAAACGAGAGCTTACATTCATTTTTTTCTTGACTTTCGTCTCGAACAACCTTATATATGAATCACATTGCGATTTTCGAATCGCAAAATTTGATGTTAGGGAGAATCAATCGATGAAGAGCGCAACCAAGAAGGCCGCCCCGAAGAAAAAGGCTGCTCCGAAGAAAAAGAAGTAGCGTTGGGCGAGCCCTGAAGAAGGGCAAGCAAACAGGTTCCACTCCAAGGCCCCGGTTTTTGGGGCCTTTTTCATTGTTTAAGGCTTTTCCCTCCGGTTCTCCTCCCCCTACCGAGTCAGGCCTTCCGCTGAATCATTACGCGAAAAGTCTCGCCCATACCGAATAGCAGGGTCTTCAACTGCATCCGCCGCCGCAGTTCTTCAGCCGCGTCCGGCGAACTGATCGCAGCGGCGAACTGATCTTCTTCTCCGGCCGCGAGAATTGTTTGCGCCAGCGTTTCAAAACGCTCCGTGACGAAGCCGCACGCTGTGCCGGTTTCCTCCAGCGCGCTGAAGTTCACGTGCGCCGTGATGTCGCGCGCCCCCGGATCCTCCAGAACATTTTCGCGAGCTGTGTGCCGGCGATATCCCATCAACGTTCCCGCCGGAAAGCGTACCGACTCCCGGCGCGTGAAGCCATAGTCGATGGTGAACATGTACCCGGACCGCAGAGACCGTGCCGCGCGCTTCATCCACCGGATCGCCTCGGGATTCGCTTCGTAGCACCGGCCCTCTTCCGGTTCCGGAAACCAGCGGCGGAGAAATTCTTCCACTTCCGGGGATACGCCGCCGCCCTCCACCCAAACAAAATCATCGCCTGCGAGCGTCACACGGCGTTCACGAAAAGCGCCGTCGCGGAAAACCGCGGCATCCACCGGCAGGGCATCGAAGAACTCGTTAGAGAAGATGACGCCGGTGAAGCCGTCCGGCAGTTCGCCCGAAGCGACATCCAGCGGAACGTACAGCCACTCCGCAAACGCCTCCGCCATCTCGCCGCGACCCGCTCCCAACTCCACCACTGTGAAATCCGGCGGAGCGCCCATTGCGCGATACAACTGCCGCACCCGCGCCGCCATCAGGTTGCCGAAGACCGGCTGCACCTGTTCGGCGGTGAAGAAGTCGCCCTCGCGCCCGAAAGGATCGCGCGCCCGGCGATAGTAGCCGTGCTCGGGATGATACAGCGCGACTTCCATGAAGCGCCGGAAAGCCACCGGACCGTCACGCCGGATTTCCTCCGCAAGCAGTTCGCCGGCCTCAGTCAAGGACGGCCCTCGAGGCTCTGCGGCGTATGCAGAAACATCTCCACCAGATAATCGTGCATGCAATCGTACAGGTAGCGCTGGAAGGTCCACGGAAACTGCGGATGCTCGATGTCGCGCTCATGCACCGGCGCATAGTATGTGTGCAGGCCCAGGTCGCGATTCTTCATCTGGATCACCAGTTCGACACCGCCGCTGTGTTCGCGCGCCGAAAAATCCAGCAGAGCATGATCGTACCGGCGCGTTTCCGCCAGAACCTTTTCCAGAGAGGTCACGGACTTATGCTAGCGTGAAATCAAAGTATGGCGTTACCGCAAACCATTCGCGTGAAGCTCAGTTCGGAAGCCGCCGAATCGATTGCGCTCTCCGCCGTGGTGGTGCAGGAACTGCCCGTTCGAGATCTCGTGGAACACATGCTCGGCGTCACCGGCAAGGACGCAGCGCGGATCGCCGAACTGCTCTTGCGCGGCTCCCTGGTCAGCGGTGCATCCCGCTTCCGCTGGACCGGCTGGCAGACCGACCCCGAGAGCATCCGCGAACTGCTGGCGACTTTTCCGGATCCCGACCCGACCCGCCCCTTCGCTGCGTCCGGCTGCGTCAAGGCCATCCTGCGCGGCGGCCGCAGCCCCATCGAAATCCCGCGCGACGCGGTCTCGCGCAAGACTCTGTTCCAACGTCAGACCTTCTGGGATCTCCTGATGCAGGTGGTGACCGCCGGCAAAGTCGATTACTCCGGCTACTCCTACCGCGAGCGCGCCGACCGTTATCTTCGCGCCATCGCCCCCGCCGAGATGGAGCAGCTTCGAGCCGCCGCCGAGCTGGTGAAGTTCAGCACGCTCCGCGAACAGATTCGCACCATCGCGTTTCTAACCGCGGATCTGCACGTGGCACGCGGCACCGATCAGAGCCGCGGCCGCTAGGCTTCTGGTCCCTACTCCTCCGGCAGCTCGCCTGTGTCCTCCGCCCGATTCTCGAACTTCGTCTGGGCGTGCAGAAAGACCATATTCACCGTGCCCACCGGACCATTACGCTGCTTGGCGACGATGAACTCGGCCAGCCCGCGCAAATCTTCGCGATCGCGATTGTAGACTTCCTCCCGGAAGATGAAGCCGACTACGTCGGCATCCTGCTCGATGGATCCCGATTCGCGCAGGTCGCTCAACTGCGGCCGGTGGTCGCCCTGCCGCGTTTCCACGGCGCGGCTCAACTGCGAGAGCACCATCATGGGGACGTTCATTTCCTTGGCCAGCAGCTTCATGCCGCGGGAAAGGGCGCTCACTTCCTGGTTGCGATTCTCAAATCTGCCGCGTCCGCTCATCAACTGCAGGTAGTCCACAATCACCAGGCCGAGCTTCCGCTCCGACTGCAGCCGCCGCAATTTGGCGTGCATGTCCATGAGGTGTACGCCCGGAGTGTCGTCGATATAGAGCGGGGCCTCGGCAAGTTCATGCAGTCCATGACCCAGCTTCCGCCGCTCCTCCTGATTCAGATATCCGCCGCGGAACTTCTGGCTGTCCACCCGCGCCGTCGCGCACAGCATACGGGTGAGCAGCGATTCCTTCGACATTTCCAGGCTGAACACCGCGCAGGTCTGCTTCAGCTTCAGCGCTACGTGCTGCGCAATATTCAGCGCAAACGCCGTCTTACCCATGGAAGGCCGCGCCGCAATGATGAAGAGATCGCCGCCATGCAGTCCGCCGGTCATCTCGTCCAACTTGGCGAAACCGGTGCTGATGCCCTTGATGCGTTTGCTGGGATCCAGGAAGGCATTGATGCCGCCTTCATAATCCTCCAGAATCTGACTGGGATTGAGCAGGCCCGTTTTCACGCGCGCCTCGCCCAGTTTCAGCAGGGTCTCTTCGGCGCCGGCCAGAATGTCGCCCGGCTCTTCCTCGCCCATCAGGCAGCGATTCATCATCGTCTGCGAGGCGAAGATGATCCGCCGTAACACAGCCTTGTCCTTGACGATCCGAATGTAGGCGTCCAGGTTGGGAATCTGCGGCAGGCCGTCGTCGAGCGAAACCAGGTAGCTCAGACCGTCGCAGGCTTCGAGCTCGTTAAACTTCATCAGCTCGTTGGCGACCGTAATGCGGTCGATCTTCTCGTTGCGCTCCTGCAGTGAGCCCATGCGGCGGAAAATGCGCCGGTGCTTCTCCAGGCTGAAGTCGTCGGCCTCGAGCGTGCCGGCAGCCTGTACATAAAGACTGTCGTCCAGCAGAATAGACCCGAGTACGAAGCGCTCGGCATCAACGTTTGTGGGAAGACCTTTTTCGATCGCGTTCATCGCGGACATGGCATTGAATGACCTAGCTTAGCGTTTCGCAAGCGGCTCGCGGCTTGAATATTTTCGCGCCGCATTTTGTTCGGCTTATCTTGGGGAAAAAACAACCGTGCCTTCACCCGCCGGGGGCGCTCCGGAAGTGCTTTGGAATCAATTCGCGCAATTCACTTTTCCCCGTTATTCAGAAACTTTCCACAGCGTTTCCACACGCGCCCTCTTTTTGTTTTAACCCGGACCGGAGCCGCGCGCCAGACCTTTCCCCTGAAGCCCATGCCAATTCGGTCATAATCGAGCAGTTGGAGGAACCTTACGCATGCCCCAGTGGCTCGCTTCGCACCAGATGTGGCACGACATTTTCGCAGTAGGAACCCCTGTCATTGAAAAGGTCCTACGCCCGGCGATTGTCTATATCGCGCTGATCGTGCTGCTGCGCATCTTTGGCAAGAGGGAACTGGCGCAACTGAATCCGTTCGACCTAGTCGTTCTGCTCTCGCTCTCTAATACCGTCCAAAACGCGATCATCGGCAACGACAATTCGCTCACCGGCGGAATCCTGGGCGCCGTCACGCTCCTGGGCCTCAACTATCTGGTGGTGCGTTATCTCTTTCGCCACCGCCGCCTCGACCAGTTGTTCGAGGGTAAGCCGACCACGCTCGTCGAGCATGGCCATCTGGTCAAGCACGCC
The DNA here is from genome assembly GCA_035551455.1 of Candidatus Sulfopaludibacter sp. Classification (GTDB taxonomy): domain Bacteria; phylum Acidobacteriota; class Terriglobia; order Bryobacterales; family Bryobacteraceae; genus Sulfopaludibacter. The sequence continues at coordinate 79,999 of DASZMZ010000319.1, read as the reverse complement.
CTCGCCCGGGAACTGCTCACCCGCAGCGAATTGATGACCGTGCTCCACCGCCAGGGCTTCGATTCCATAGAGGAGGTGGAGCGCTGCGTCCTCGAACCGGGCGGCACATTCTACATCCAGCGAAAACTCCCCGACGCCGAGACCGTCCAGCACAAGGAGGTAATGCGGCAATTCGCCGATTTGAACGCCAAACTCGAGCAGCTATTGCAGCGCGGACGCGCCTGAATTCCATCGCTATAATAAAAGGGTGCGGAGGAATGGGTGAGTGGTTGAAACCGGCGGTCTTGAAAACCGTTTGCGGGGTAACTCGCACGGGGGTTCGAATCCCTCTTCCTCCGCCACGATAACTGATTGATTCCATTGTGGGCGTCTTGACAGATTGTTACGACGTGTTACGATGCCCACATGGAACAACGCCTGACGCTTTACCGGAGGCACACTGCGCTGTGTCTCCACGCATATCCCACCGACGACAGAATTCACGATCCCGAATCTGACCGCCACGATCCGAGCCGCCCTGACTGCACTTGTCCCATCGTCGCTTCCGGCAAGTTGAAGAACGAAGATGGCCGGATTCTTCACCGCTCGACTGGCACGAAGGACTGGAACGAGGCACACCGATGCCGAGACCTCTGGCTGAGTTGGGGCCAGTCCACGGCACCGGACGATCCGCTGAAGAACGTGAATGCGAACAGCGTCACTATTGACGATGCAATTCGGTTCTTCCTGGACTTCGGACGTGCGACGAACACCAAGGGCAACAGCACCGACGACAAGTACGATGTTCTGCTGGAAGGCCGGATGAAGCCGTACTGCACCGCTCGTGGAATCCGGTTCATCAAGGAGTTCGATGATCCAATCACCGTGAAGCAGTTCTTCATGTCCTGGCGCAATCTTCAGCCAACCAGAGGCAAGAAGAACGTCCCGGCAGATCCGAACAAGCCGCTGGCCCCGAACACGAAGCGTGCGGAACTCGAACGCTTCCGCAGCTTTCTTCGTTGTTGCCAGTCGAACGGCTGGATCAAGGTTAACTACGCTCTCCCTCCGCACATCAAGATGGGCAAGGTGGACGTGAAAAAGAAGGTCGCCTGGACCTTGGCCGAGTACGGCAACATCGTAAAGACCTTGGAAACCTGGAAGGACGAGTACGGAAGAACGAACACGCCGAAGGCGAAAATGCAACACGCCTTTGCACTCTGCTTGCGGTACACCGGGCAGCGAATCAGCGATGTGTCGATGTTCGGCCCGGACAACATCGTTTCCGAAGTTGGTGACCACGGTGAGACGATGCACTTCATGGAACTGACGCAGATCAAGACTGGACAGGAGGTCAAGATTCCGGTGCCCGGCAAGCTCGTTGATCTGCTTCGAGGCTTGCGGCTTCGAGGCGAGTTGCCGGAACCGTTCGTCTACCACACGAACAACCGGACGATCACCTACGGCACGAAGTTCTGGTTCTGGACGGGCCAAAGCGACGTGGAAGGCAATGCGAAGGCATGGAGCGACGACATCACTCGTGTCCTGGTTCGAGCGCAGGAGGAGCCGTTCAAGCCATTCAAACATCACTCGACGCCGCATACGTTTCGGCACTTCTTTGCAATCACAATGCTGGCTTCCGGCAAGGCCCGAATTGAAGACGTGTCTCGATGGCTTGGGCATTCCAGCGTCCGCATCACCGAGAAGCATTACGGCCATGCGAACGCCGACTTGAACAAGCGGTCCTATGCCGTCTACCACGAAGCATTGGCAACCCTCGAAGGGAAAACCGACAGGCCGAAGCCACCCAAGGTAGCGAAAGTCGTAAAAATGCGGAAGGTTGGCTGATGGCGGCGATCCCGGCATCAGCAAAACCGGAGCCGGGATCGTGCCGTCTGGATTCGCTACAGCTTCAACATGGAGCGAATCTTGGCCTTTACTGCCTCGTAGGGATACCGAATGATCTTTCCGTGGCGGAACATTCCGGCGACATCACGAAAGTTGTCGAGAACCCAATCTTCCGACACATCGAGCATGTCGGCCAACTGCTTCACCGTGAAACTGTTGCGTTCGATGATCTGGACAACGCACAAATCTACGAAACCTGGATCAACACCTATCGTCACTGCTGGTGACGGGCCGCTGAATGCAACGCCCATACGTGCCAGCTTCTCTCGAATCCTCTTTCTCATTGCTTCTGACTGACCAGTGACGAACAAATGGGTTGATGCGGCTCATACAGAGGTCTTTTCCTGATGTGGTTTATAGGGGATTCCGAATTACTTCTGAAAACCCCTACTTACTATTTCACCATGAGATCCTATTACGTCAAGTTTGGCCGGATTGAGCCGCTTCCGCCTCCTGCGAAACACAGGGGTGGGGTCTTATAGACCTTGAAAAAGGGATTCCTTACGCTGGAATCACTGTTTGAAACTTGGACAGGGCGCAGTGCGGTCTCGGATCTGCTGCTGATCTGCAATCTGTCCATCCCTCACCGAAGACGGAAATCCGCATTCCCACGAAAGTCGTAGCGTACCGACTTTCGGGTACATACAGCAGCCGTCGTCAACATCGCAGCTATACAGTCCGCCCGTCGTCATCGCTCTTCGTCGCCTTCCTCTTGAAGTCTGCCATGAACTTCTCGAATCGCTCGTTTTGCTCAATATATCGGCGTCTGGCGGTCTCAGGATAGTCCGGTTCTTCTGCTTGGCGAAGAAGCCGATGATATTTCATGGCTTCTTGAATCGCTTGAGGGTATTTCTTCTGCGGCTGTCCTTTCAGGTCTTCGTCGTCTGCGAGATGGCTGGCAACTCGCAAAGCGGATGTCATGGTTCTGTTTTCTTGTCGGCATAAGTCCGGTAGCGAGTTGCGTATCATCTCCGCACGAAGCCGAAGCAGCATCGAGGGATCTTTCCTAATCGTCATAGTGGATTCTCCAGCGATTTCTGACGCTTCGTCTGTTGCTTACGTAGCTGCGCCTGTGCATGTTGCTCCGCACGGCGATATACGGCGGCGGCGGTCAACGTGAACGCCCTGTGCAACTTCTTGATGGTGTCTTCGCCTAGCTCGTCGCAAAGGCGTTTAAAATGTTCATCGTTTTGTTCGGTTGTCGAAATGCTTCTTCTTTTCATTGTTCGTTCTCCTGTGTTTCCACACCACGTCCGTTCTTCGGGTATCCGTCTTCCGCCAGCGAAGCCAGCGTATACCGCACTGCGGCTCGAATGAAGCGGCAGCGGTTGAAGCCGCAAAGCTGCGGAACGATTGCGATCACTTCGTCAATATCGGTAACTGTGCTCTTCGAGAGACGAAGTTGCAGGGCATGGTCAAGATCAGTTCTGGTTGGCATTGCTGGTCTCCGAATGTTGGGCCGTTCTAGCTTCCACGATGACCTGCTTCAGCAATAGAAGCTCATCAAGCATCGCTTCCATCCTGGTGAGCCTGTCACGGTCTTGTCTGGTCTTCATCGTCTTTGGATTCGATGAAATCTGGTTCTTAGATTGCTGTTCTTTAGTCCATTCGATAAAGTTCATTCTGGTTCCTCTTGATTTGGGTAAAGTTCTAGTAATACGGCGAGTGTTTTGCTGCCGTTGGTCGGATCTAAATGGCTCCGGGGTCTCCCTACAAGCGATTGCTACTCAGTACGGCACCGGAGCCGCTGGCTTCGTCTTCTACGCATTCCTCCTGAGTTCCGTACTCGTGATGATGTTGTCGATAGTCCACCGGGGATGGAATGTTTTTGCGCTGTACATCCGAACGGCGGCGGCTTCCCCGGCACCGTCTCCGATAACCTGAACATCGAACTGGCCGGAAGGGATCACTTGACGCCAAATCTCAGATGCGTGGACGAAGAAGGCTTCCTGGTGCATGATCGGCACGTCAAATAGCATGTTGTAGTGAAGAAACTTCGCATGTTCCGGCACGGCGATCCACCGGGGCCGCTCCGAATCCGGCCTCTTGCTCCATCGCTTCCCGAGAAGAAATCGGGCGACCTTCATGTCGAAGAAGTTGATCCGCTGCCGACACCATTCCGGTTCGAGCGACGGCAAGTTGAAATTCGCCACGGCATAAATGTTTCCGGGCACTCCCTGGATGATCTGTTGGAAGCCCTGTCGGTACTCATCCCACTTCTGGAGCAGGGGTAGGACATCGGCTTCGTAGTTGGTGATGTCGGCCATCGGACGCTTCATGAGCGCATCCACGGTCAGCGGCACTGCCCGGATGCGTAAGCGGTTGGTTTCTGTGTTCGGCATATCTTTTGGGCCGAACATATTTACAATTTTTTGTTGCTTGACCCGTCCACTGGCATTCCCGTACCAAAAACGTCGTCGCCATCGTCCTTGATCGGAGTTGGAAGGAAAGGAGATTTCCCTGCTATTTCTGTGTACCAGAAACAGATGTTTGTGGTACAATGAAAATTGTGAAGGTTGCCATCTACGCACGCACGAGCACCGACGACGGCAGACAGGAGTTGACCAACCAGACCAGAGAACTTCATGCCTACGCCGGGCGCATGGGATGGACAGTTGTTGCGGAGTTTCACGATCAAGTGTCCGGGCGAAAGGCAGAGCGGCCTCAATTGCAGAATGCTCTCGAAGCCGGAAGGAAACGCCAATACGACGTGCTTCTGTTTTGGTCGCTGGATCGTCTGAGTCGGCAGGGAGTGTTGCCCACGTTGTTGTTGCTCAACCAGCTTTCGCAGTACGGTGTGAAGTATCGGAGCCTACAGGAACAGTGGATCGACTCGCTTGGGGCATTTTCCGATGCCATCATCGGCATTCTGGCGACTGTTGCCAAGTTCGAGGCCGAGCGCATATCGAACCGTGTCCGCAGTGGCCTGGATCGAGCACGTTCGCAAGGGAAGGTGCTTGGCCGTCCTCGTGTCGTCGTGGATCGTCGTCGGATGGCGAAGCTCCGGGAGCAAGGCTACAGTCTTCGGGACATAGCGTCAAAAACTGGTTGCAGCACAATGAGCGTACAACGGGCCTTAAAAGCATTAAACTGAAGTCGTGGACGTTGATCGACGTGGGGTGACGGAGAGAAGTTCTCGTGTCGAGACCGCCGATGTTCTGTTTGGTGGAAGTCGATTTCTCTTCTGCTTATTGACACCCGTACTGCTGCTATTCATTGTCCTGACCGCCCTCTTCCATCCCCAATGGTCATTCGGATCAGTCACGATCATAGGTGGCCTCGATGTTCTCGCTGTGTTGATGATCCTCGCCCTCTACAACCCGAAACGATTCCATTGGGCTGGCCGGGTGGCGACGAGTCTTGTGTTCCTGGCGTTCCTTGTCTACCTCATTGACGAAATCGCCAGCGGCCACTCCTGGCATTTTGGTCCTCGCTCAGAACCAAGTCCGGTCAACGCACTGATGGGGCTTCTCATTATCGGCGTGCCCTGCCTTCGCTATACGGTACTTGGGCGGTTCGGTAAGAAAAAAGAGGTTCACAGTGAGGACACGACTATGCACCGATGGCTGACCGGACAGTGCAGTCAGTGTCCAAAGCCTCTGGCCGAACATGATTGGGCGGGATTCGCAAGCACCGTGGCGAGTGAGCGGAACAAGGACCGTTTAACCGAATTTTTCGAGAAGGTGAAAGAACACGACTGGCGTTCTGTGAGTAAATTCCAGGACTACGATGCCACACAAAACGACATGCTGGTGTTTGCGGTCAGATGCGTTTCAGGCGGGTTCGTGTTCGTGGTACGAAGCCCGTTTGAACTGTGGCAGGACGACGAGTTGTACCTCCGTGAAACCGTCACTCCCGTGGAAATGTCGGAAATCGAAAGCCTCATTTCGTCCGATTCATGGCATGTCGGGAAACCATCCGAAAACCGATGACCGAACTCGAAGAACGGATTGTGAACTTCATCGTTGACGAAACGAGTATCAACGCAAAGAAGGTGCATCTCGATTCCCGGCTGGCACAGGACATCGGGATGGAGGGCGACGATGCAGTCGAGTTCTTTGAAAACTTCCATGAGCACTTCCACGTTGACCTGAGTGCCCTTGGCGATCATTGGCACCAACATTTTCTGCCTGAAGGCATCGGGGTGCCGCCACTTGGATGTATGGTCATGATCGGCGTCGGCGTAGTTGCGGGTGGTCTTCTGCATGATCTGTTCAAGTGGATTCCGTATTGGGCTGCAATGATCGTGCTGGTTGCCATCTTCTGCTCGATCTACACCTGGATTTACGGCAAATTCTTCGGTGAGCCGCAGGACCAGAAAATTCCGATCACAGTTCGAGACCTCGTGGAAGCGGCGAGTTCAGGGACGTGGGTCAAGCACTATGATTCGTCCCACAGTCCTCAATGAGTGCTGGCTTAGAGAACGAAGTCGAGCGGTACAATTGTCGTAGCGGAACGGGTGGTGTGGTGTGGAGCAAATCTCCACCGGGTCTGCCGTCAGGCGTTGACCCCATGAATCACGCCCGTTCCCCGAAGCTGTTACGATCACGGTTACGATGGCGGTGAAGTCGGGAATCAGCGGTGAAATCGGTCATGAGCGGCGTTGAAAGCACGCAAGTTCCTGATTCTAAATGCGATACAAGAGTCCGAATCCCTCTTCCTCCGCCAGCGCTGTCCAACCAGCAGAGTGCTGAAGTCTCCAGTTTGTCGACGACTCGGCGAGCCCAAGCTCGGTGACACGGCATAATGACCCACTTCGTTGACGAACCTGGCACGTCTCACGCCGGAACCAAAGGCATCGTTCTGTCGAGGGGCGTCGTGCTCCTTCTGTGTCTGTTCGGCTGCGCATTACTCTGGACCAGTCTGTTCCTTGCCCGCGGTGAGGTCAACGGTACGGACTTCCTGGCACTCTATGCCGGCGCTCGTCTGGTCGGGACGGGCCATATGTACGACCCGCAAGCGATTTGGAAGGTTCAGCTTGCCGCAATCGGCCACTACGGCCCCAGTTTGCTCTTTACCAGAATCCCGTGTTTCGCCCTTTTTCTATGGCCACTGGCACAGTTGCCCTACGCGGTGGCGAAGGCCATTTGGATCGCATTTCAAGTGTTGACGATCGTCGGCGCCGTGTGGCTCTGGCCTGGGTCACGGAGATTGGCTCTGGTTGTCATCTGCTGGTCCTTGCCGCTGCTCATGTGCCTTGCAGACGGCGCCGATACAGCGCTGCTGCTTTTCTGGCTGGTTTTGTGGTTGCGCCTGGAGTGTGAGAATCGTCCGTTTTCCGCGGGCATGGCGCTCGCCCTGTGCATTGCTAAATTCCACCTGTTCCTGTTCCTGCCACTGCTGTTATTTCGTCACCGGCGCTGGCGCGTCATGCAAGGGGCAGTTGCCGGTATCTGCGGGCTTGTGATTCTCAGTTTTATCGCCGGTGGCTGGCACTGGCCCACGGAGTATTTCCACGTACTCACTACGCCAGGCATCAATCCCGGCCGTTATCACATGCCTAACCTTCATGGCCTTATGCCGCCGGGAGTGGAATTTCCAGCCATGCTCCTGACGCTGATTCTCTGCTCTGTAGCGATCTTCAAGTTGAACTATACCGCTGGTCTGATTGTGTCGCTCTTTGGATCGTTGCTGTGCAGCTATCACGCCTATGTGATGGATGGCGTAATTCTCTGCCCGGCCATCATTCTCCTCATCGAACGGCGCCATTCCCGTTGGCTGTCATATCTTGCCGGCATACTCGTAACTCCAATTCCGTGGATTGCAGTTCTGATCCGGAGGCCTTGAAACGCTTGACCGGCGCCGCCCGGCGCGAGTATCCTGGCAGTGGCGTGTCAGGCCGCCACCGTGTCCGCGGAAAGGACCGCGTCCTCCTGATCGGCACTCCCGTGTGGCAGTCGCAATGAACTCTTTCTGCCCGACCGAGCGGACACCGGGCTTCGGAAGGAGCTCATCGTGAACCAATCGCCGCCTACTCGCGCCCTGCGCGAAAACCCCGACCTCGACCAACTGAAACGCCAAGCCAAGGAACTTCTGGCCGGCTTCACCGCCGGATCCCCCGACGCTGTCCGCGAAGTGAACGCTCACTATCACGCAGCCGACCCGGCCCGCTTCGCCCTCCACGACGCCCAACTCGTGCTGGCGCGCGCCTACGGTTTCGAAAGCTGGACTAAGCTGAAAGCCTACGTCGATGGCGTCCGCGTAGGTCGCCTGTGCGATGCCGTCGAACTCGGCGATCTCGCCGCCGTTCGCGGCATGCTGCATCTGCGTCCGGAGATCGTCAACCTCGAACGTCCCCGCCACGGCGAGCAGCGTGCCATCCACATCGCGACCCTGCGCCGCGACTCCGCCATGGTCCGCCTTCTGATGGAACACGGCGCCGACGCCCGCGTCGGTATGTGGCCGCACCGCGACGCCACCAGCGCCCTCACTTTCGCGATGGAGCGCGGCTTCGACGAAATCGCCGCCATCATCCACGAAGAGGAGCGCCGCCGCAACGCCCTCGTCCCGTCCGCAACCGCGCTGCCCGAACTCGAATGGTGCGCCGATGAAGACCGCGCCATCCAACTTCTCGACGCCAACCCGGTACTCGTCCACCAATGCGACGCCGATGGCTGGACCATGCTCCATGCCGCGGCCGGAATGCTTCAGCCGCGCGTTGTGGAATGGCTCCTCGCGCATGGCGCCCACGTACACTCCCTGGCCGAAAAACAATGGACGCCTCTGGATTTCGCCGCCTCCGGTAGAGCCTGGCCGCGCGCCGCCAATCCGGCGCAATTTCCTCCCATTGCCACTTCCCTCCTGCGCGCCGGCGCCAAACTGTCACCCATCGCCGCCGCCGCACTGGGCGATACCGCCTACATCCGCCATGCCACCGATCGCACGGGCTTACTGTCCATCGCCGTCCTGCACCGTCAGACCGAAATGCTCGCGCTTCTCCTGGAACTCGGCCTCGACCCCGACGAGCGGACTCGCGTCGAGGACATCGAGGAGGTAGTCTACTCCTGGGGCGAGCCGCTCTATCGCTGCGCCGCCTCCAACAATCTCGAAATGGCTGAGATGCTGCTGGCCCGCGGCGCCGATCCCAACGCCCGGATCTTTGCTTCCGGCACCCCCGTCGGCCGCGCCTTCGGTGTCCGTCATTCGGAAATGGTGAAACTCCTGGAGCGCTACGGCGGCGTAGTCTATGCCGCCAACGCCGGCTACTACCGCGACCCCGCTCTCGCCCGCCGCCTGCTTGCCGCCGAGGACGCAGGCTGTCTGCCCAAAGGCGCAGTCAATCCTGGCGAATCGCTGGTTGATGTACTGCTCGCCACCGGAGCCACCGGAGGCGATCCAGAGATTGTCCGCATGGCGCTCGACCGCATCGATTGGCCGCCCGACGATCCCCGCTGGCTCGGCAAGTTGTTCGACCCCCTCTGCTTCTGGAACCACTTGCCCCGCATACCCACCGCCGACCCGTCACTGGATCGCGCCACGTACCTGGAATGCTTCCGCCTCATCCTCGAGCGCTGCGATCCGAATGTCTTCCCCAAAGGTTCCCTCGCCACCGCACTGCACGAGGTGGCCGCCATGTATAGCCACGTCAAGGACCACGAGGTGGTCGCCTTCGCCACCCTGCTTCTGGATGCTGGTGCTCGTATGGATGTACGCGAACCCCGGCTGCAAAGCACGCCGCTCGGATGGGCCTGCCGCTGGGGGCGCGCGGGCTTGGTAGAACTGCTGTTGTCTCGCGGCGCTGATCCCGTCGAGGCCGATGCCGAACCCTGGGCCCGCCCCCTGGCCTGGGCCGAAAAGATGAACCACCCCGCCGCGCTCGCCATTCTCCGACGCCGCCTTGCGACGCCGTAGAATTACGACCCGATCCGGGAGGTCCCCGTACTGGTCCAACCAAACGCCGAGTGTATTTATATTATGCTCGTTACTTCCATGGGGACCGAAACGGAGTTGCTACGAAGCTACCTGGACGCGCCGGACGCGGCTCAGGCCGAAGCGCTTCTGGCCGCCCTGATTTTCGATGCCGCCTCTCCCGTGATCCGCCGCACCGTCGGTAGGCGCCTGATGTCGGCGCCTGAGCAGGACCGCGAAGACGTGGCCGGCGACGTCATTCTCGACCTCGTCTCCCGCCTCCAGCGCCTGAAAGAGTCCGGCGACGTGCCCATCGAACGTTTCACCGGCTACGTCGCCGTGGCCGCCCACAACGGCTGCGACCAGTATCTGCGCCACCGCTACCCGCAACGCCATCGCCTGAAGAACCGTCTTCGCTATCTGCTCACCAAGACTCCGAATTTTGATCTGTGGGAGGACCCGGAGCGCGGTTGGATCTGCGGCCGCCCTGCCTGGCGCGAACGGCCCCCGCTACCGCTCGACCCCGAAGTGATTTCCCGCCTGGGCGCGCGCGAACGGCCCCCGCAGCAACTCTTGGGCGAACTCTTCAACCAGGTGGGCGGGCCCGTGGAGTTCGATGCCCTCACCGCCACCTTCGCAGTCTTCTGGGGAGTACGCGATTCCGTCTCCTCGTTGGAATTCGAGGAGCACTCCGTCGTGGCGCCCGAGCCGTCCGCCGAAGCCTCGCTTTCCCAAAAACAAAATCTCGAACGGCTCTGGACCCAGATCGTCGATCTGCCTCTGCCTCAACGAACCGCGCTCCTGCTCAATCTTCGAGACGCCACCGGCGGCTCTGTTCTGTGGATGCTCCCCACCGCCGGCATTGCCAGTGTACGCGCCATCGCGGATCTGGTCGGCATCGCCGCTGAGGAATTTGCCGCGCTGTGGGCCCGGTTGCCGCTCAGCGATCTCGATATCGGTGAACGACTGGGGCTTGCCCGTCAACAGGTTATCAATCTGCGGCAGGCCGCCCGCCAGAGATTGGGCCGCCGCCTCCGTACCGATAGTACCCCGCATGTCCATAAAGCAAAGGCTCCGAGTTAACAGGCCTATGCCAATATCACGACCTTTTTGTCATTATGAAGGGATGTAAGCAAGGAAACGCGCAGGCACAGCGGTGGAACATCTGAATTTAGAACAATTCGCGAGACTTCGGGCAGGCCGCCTGGCTGGCGCCGATCTCCTGGCCGCCGACGACCACTTGGCCTCCTGCGCGCAGTGCCGCGACAACCTGCAAATGGCGCCTGCGGCAGCCGAAATGTGGACCGATCTGGACCGGCAATACCGCGCCGCCTCCCTGGCCGCCGAATCGCACGTCACTTTCGATAATCTGCGCGCCTATGTGGACGGCAACGCCTCGCCCGCCGATCGCATGCGGCTGGAAACTCACCTTCTGGAATGTGAGGATTGCCGCGCCGAAGCGCGGGACCTGAAGAGCTTCGCAGCCCAACTTCAGTCGCCTGTCCGCCGTTACTGGATTCTCGCTCCCATCGCTGCGGCGCTTCTGATGGGAGTGGTGCTGATGCGGTTCCACCAGCCCGCGCAACCGCAAGCCCCACAATTGGCAGTATCTTTGCGCGACGCCGGCCGCACCATCGGTCTCGACCGTCAGGGCCGCCTCGTAGGCGCCGCACCCAGCGATGCTCTGGTCGAGGCCCTCCGTGATGGCAGGATTGGCGTTACTCTGCCGGAAGGCCTGCATAGCAGCAGCTCCGTTCTGCTGGGCGCGGACTCGGGGGCCTCGCGCTTCCACGTGCTCAGTCCCGTCGGCATACCCGTGCTCAGCGACACGCCCGAATTTCAATGGGAGGCGGTGGACCACGCCCGGGTATATAAGGTACAGGTCTTCGACGCCGACTACCAGTTGGTGGCCGCCAGTCCCGAAGTCACCGGCACTACCTGGACGCCCGCCCAACCGTTGAAGCGCGGCAAACGGTACGCCTGGCAGGTCACCGCCATCCGCACCGGCGCATCCTTACGAGCTCCTCAGCCTCCGGACGCCGAAGCGCGCTTCGATGTGGTGGATGCCGGTCAGGCCGGCGCCATCGATCAGGCGCGCCAAGCCTCCGCGGGCCATCTCGAGTTGGCGGTGCAGTACGCGCATGCCGGCCTCTGCCGCGAGGCCCTGCTGGAAACAGACGCATTGGAACGCGAAAACGCCGGCTCTCCGCTGGTCCAACAGCTCCGCGCCGGAATCGCCGGTCAGTGCGCCGCCCAGCGCTAGAAATCTTGCACCGCGTGCCAATATGCGCGGCTTCTCAGCATCCACAGATACATGCGACTGGGAACCGGCCGAAAAGCACTCAATCTGGTAGCTGTATTTTCCGTCGAGCCGGATGAATACAAGGACAACCAGCAACTGAACGCGCTGATCGCGGAAAACGGCATGGCCGTGCTTCTCGATTGTTGCGCCACGGCCAACCTCGTGCTGATGACGGTGTGCGACGAAAAAGACGGAGTCCTGGGCGCCATTCGCGCGCGCGCGGGAAATCAGCCGTCCCAGGAACCCCCTTACGACCTCACCCCCCACGAGCTGCGCATGCTCAGCCTCATGGTCGAAGGCCACAGCTACAAAACCGCGGCCCGCAAACTAGGCGTCAGCGTGAACACGGTAGCTTTCCATATCCAGAATATCTATGGAAAACTGCACGTGCATTCCAAAGCCGCCGCCGTGGCCCTGGCCCTCAACGAAGGCCTCCTCCGCCGCCAGGCTTCCTAAACTGCACCACTGCCGCGCCAGCCGCTTTTACTTCGTGTTCTTCTTCCGTTCCTTGTCGATTCGATTGATGTAGTCAATGGTTTCGCGATACGGCGGCACGCCGCGATATTTCTCCACGGCTCCGGGTCCTGCGTTGTAAGCCGCCAGGGCGTGCCACAACCGGCCATCATATTTATCCAGCAATTCGCGCAGGTAGCGAGCCCCCGCATCGGCATTTTGCGCCGGGTCCTTGGGATTCACGCCCAGCACCTGCGCCGTCCCGGGCATCAACTGCATCAGCCCGATCGCGCCTTTAGGGGACACTGCATTCGCCTGGAATCCTGATTCCACATGCATCACTTCGCGGACCAGCCAGTGCGGCAGCCCGTAGCGGTCGGCCGCGACGTCGGCCAGTTCGATCGGTGAAAGCACGATCGGGCCGCCATCCGCCACCTCAGTCATTTCCACGGGCGCGACGGGCGGAGCAGGGGCAGGCGCTACGCGATCGTCCGGTTCGAAAGACCGCACCTGGGCCGCGTCCATTTCAATGTAACCCTCTCCGTTGTAGAGCTTTACCGTCTGACCCACAGCTTCGTGACGATCCACGCGCAGCCGCGATCCGCTCGCCAGCACGGCATACTCGCTCGCCAGGCAACTGCTGGAGAGTAACGACAGAATTACCAGAAGACGCATTCGGCCTTACTTATTGTGACGCATTCCGGACCGGAAACGTTTAGCGGCGTATTTTTTAAGCCCACTACAGCCCAGGGGTGTTTCCGCCGATTTGCTATCTTGAAAGTAGTCCCTAGGTATGCCATTTCACATTCAGCCCATCCGGGAGTTTCTGGTCCGGCCCGCCCTGCCTCCATCGCTGTCGCGCATGACGGACATGGCCTACAACATCCTGTGGAGTTGGGAGCCGATCGTTCGGGCCCTCTTCCGACGCCTCGATCCCGGCCTCTGGCGCGATTGCGGCTACAATCCCGTTCTCATGCTCGGTCGTGTTTCGCAGGCCACCCTGCAAAAGGCCGGCAGCGACGCCCGTTATCTGGCCCTCTACCGCGCCGCCTGCGAGACGTTCGACGCCCGCACCCGCAAGAGCACTACGGGTAACGACGGTAAACTCATCGCCTACTTCTCCGCCGAGTACGGGCTCACCGAAGCCCTGCCCGTCTATTCCGGCGGCCTTGGGATTCTCTCCGGCGACCATCTGAAATCCTCCAGCGATCAGGATTATCCTCTGATCGGCCTGGGTCTGCTCTACCAACAAGGTTATTTCCGCCAAGTCCTGAATCCCGACGGGTGGCAGCAGGAACGCTACCCCATGAACGACTTCTACACCCTGCCGCTCACCCCGGTGAAGGATGCCGAAGGCCGCGATCTGAAGGTCACCATCACCCTCCCCACCGGCGACGTCTTCATCCAGGTCTGGAAGCTGGAAGTGGGCCGCATCACGCTGTACCTGATGGACACCAACATTCCGGACAACGTCCTGCCGCAGGATCGCGACATCACCGATTCTCTTTATGGCGGCGATATCGATACGCGCATCCGTCAGGAGATCGTCCTCGGCATCGGCGGCATGCGCGCCTTGAAGGCCATGGGCCTGAAACCCACCGTCTTCCATATGAACGAAGGCCACTCCGCCTTCCTCGCGCTCGAACAGATCCGCCTGTTCATGGGCGATCAGCACCTCACCTATGAAGAAGCTTTGGTCGCCGCCCGAGCCAGCAACGTCTTCACTACGCACACTCCCGTTCCCGCCGGAATCGATCTCTTCGATCCCGGTCTGATGTATCACTATTTCTCCGGCTACTGCCACGAGGTCGGCATCGATTTTCAGCAGTTAATGGCGCTCGGCCGCCGCAATTTCTACGACCGCGACGAGCGCTTCTCCATGGCTGTTCTCGCGCTCAACACCTCGGCCTACCGCAACGCCGTGAGCCGCCTCCATCGCCAGGTGTCGCAGGAGATGTTCCACGACATGTGGCCGCAGTTGCCCGTCTGGGAAGTGCCCATCACTTCCGTCACCAACGGCGTGCACCTGCCCAGTTGGCTGAATAGCGATCTGGCCGCGCTCTACGACCAGTACCTGCAGCCCGACTGGCGCGATCAGTTCAATGACCCCGCGGTCTGGGAGCAGATTAAAGATATCCCCGACGAAGAATTGCTGGAAGTCCATCGCAGGCGCAAGCGCCGCCTCGTGAATTTCGTCCGCGCCCGTCAGACCCAGGCAGCCACGCGCCGTCAGGCTCCGGCTGCCGAAGTGCGCCGCGCCAGCGAAGTGCTGGATCCGAACGCCTTCACCATCGGTTTCGCCCGCCGCTTCGCCACTTACAAACGGGCCACCTTGCTGTTCCGCGATGTCGAACGCCTCAAGCGCATCCTGCTGAATAAGGATATGCCCGTTCAAATCGTGATCGCCGGGAAGGCGCATCCCAAGGACCAGCCGGGCAAGAGTTACATTCGTGAAGTCGTCCAACTTTCGCGCGATCCGGAACTATGGAAGCACGTCGTCTTCGTGGAAGACTACGACATGAAGGTCGGCCGCGAAATGATTCAGGGCGTGGACCTGTGGCTCAATAATCCGCGTCGCGGAGAAGAGGCTTGCGGCACCAGCGGCATGAAAGCCGCCATCAACGGCGTCCCGAATCTCAGTATTCTCGACGGCTGGTTCGACGAAGCCTACGAAAATTCCGGCGGCTGGGCCATCGGCGAGCGTGAACCCTATTCGGAAGATCAGGACGATCTCCACGCCAGCGCCATCTACTATCTGCTCGAAAACGAAATCGTGCCCCTGTTCTATGAGCGCCGCGAACAGACCCCGCGTGAGTGGATGCGCCGGATGAAACAGTCGCTCAGCTACATCAGCCCGAGATTCGAT
The DNA here is from genome assembly GCA_035551455.1 of Candidatus Sulfopaludibacter sp. Taxonomy (GTDB): domain Bacteria; phylum Acidobacteriota; class Terriglobia; order Bryobacterales; family Bryobacteraceae; genus Sulfopaludibacter. The sequence continues at coordinate 64,646 of DASZMZ010000319.1, read as the reverse complement.
TGCCGCCGCATGGTGCATGAGTACATGACTCAGCTCTATGAGCCCGCCCATGAACAACACATGCGCATGCTGGAGGCGGACTATGCACTGGCTCACGACAAAGCCGGCTGGAATTCCCGCATTCGCGAAGTCTGGGATCGGATCCACTTCGTAGAGTCCGGCGGCGGACCCGCGGCGGCGGTCATCAGCGGTAAGTCTGTTCCCGTGCGCGCCGCCATCGACCTCGCCGGTCTCACTGCGCGCGATGTCCGTGTCGAGGTCGTGATCGGCCGCATCGATAGCAACGGTCACCTCGAAGATACCGAAGTTATGGTACTGCCGCCCGTCGGGCAAACAGACCAGGTGGCGGTATTCGAACGCGATATCGTGCCGGAGCGTACCGGACGCCTCGGCTACGCGTTACGAGTTAGCCCGAACCACTTCGATGACCCCCTTACCAGACCCTGTACCAGTCTGCTGAAGTGGAGTTCCGTAGGTTAAGATTTAGATAGGGCGTGCAAACGGAGACCGATCCGTGGTACATAAGTATTTGCAGCACAAGGCGGGTCTCATACCTTGTTTGTGCGAGTCGCCTCGGCGTTTCCGCGGAACCCCTCCGGTAGTCCCATGCTTCCAGCCGCCCTTCCTGTTGCGGCCCAAGTGGGGGTCAATCGGGTTCATGTCGCGCTGTGGCGTATCAAGTTCGTAGCGTCTTGATCGAAACGTTCTTTCCCTGCTATTTACGGAGCAACTTCCCCATGGACAGCGATCGCAAGTACAGACAGCACGGGTACATGGATTCTGAACGCGATTCCAGAGGCCCCCGTGATGATCGTTCCAAGCCCCAAGGTCCTCGCCCTCCCATTGACGTCACCGGCCCCCGACTCCCCCGCCTGGTTCAACACGTGGCGGCTGCCCGATGCTTCAATTGTTCTACCGCCCTTCCCGATGGCGTGGACTTCACCGGCGCCTGCCCGAAATGCAACGTGCCGCTTCACTGCTGCAAACAATGCTCGCAGTTCGAGCCTTCCACCCGCTTCCAGTGTTTGAAGCCCATCCCCGTGCGCATCCCGCTGAAGGATAAGGCCAACGAATGCACGTCGTTTGCTCCACGCGTCACCGTGGCTCGCGAAGGCACAGCTGGCTCTTCCGCCTCGTCCGCGCCGCCGCAGGTCAATGCCGGTCCGCCCGCCCCCCGAAATGCCGACGATGCCCGCAGCGCCTTCGATCGATTATTCAAGAAGATGTAGACGCATCGCCGAGCTTCGCTCGGTGGGCCTATCCTACGCGCTTCTGATAACTCCGCGCCAACTCCATATACACCCCCAGATCGCGATCCAGGTCACTCTGCGTCCCATCGAAGTAGAAGTTGCGAATTGGTAGCCCGCCCAGGTCGCGGCTGATCCGCGGATAAATCGCCTCGCATACAATCCCGTTCATACAAGTGAACGGACTAATATCGATGATCCCCGCCGCCCCCTTCTTCGCCAGGTAAACTACCTTCCCCACGTTGAGCACCATCTCGCCAAACGCGCCCTCGCGCGGCAGGTAGGGCCGGGCGCACTCCAGGATTTCGTAAATGTCCGGCTCCTCGCGACCCCGGAAGTCCTCATCGAACGGCGCCACCAGAACATGCTCGTCGTGCTTCTGCACACGTTTGCGGACCCAGGCCCCCAACGCCTCCATCGTCCACAAGCGCCCCGCCAGTTCCAGCTTACGGAAGTGCTCCGAATTCGTGTACCAGATCCATTCCACAATGTCGCTGACCCAGGCCTCGGCGCCGTACCCTTCCAGGCACAGCACCAGATTTTCGTTGGAGAACGTATTCAGCCGGCAGAAAATCTCACCCACAATCCCGATCACCGGCAGCTTCCGCCGGTTCAGCGACAGCTTCCGGAAGCGGTCCCGCCCGCGCACCATCGAATCGCGCAGCGCCTGCAACTGCACGCCCGGCTCTACCTCAGTGGCTTCGAGCGTCTTACACAGATCCCCCAGCGACTCCTCGTAAATCGCCTCGGTATCGCCGCGCTGCACCTCGTACGGCCGCGCGATTAACTGCATCTTCTCCAGCAGATCCGCGCACAACAGCGCCCGCCATCCCGTCCGCACGAAAGGCTTGGCCAGACTGCCCAATCCCTGATACGCGTTCTGGCTGGTGGGCGAAAGAATTTCCACCGACCCGTATCCGCTGGCGTCCAGCACGTGCCGCAAGTAAGGCGCATATTGGCCGAAACGGCACGGACCCTCTGCCGTCGGCATGAACAGGGCCACGCGCGCCGGATCCGTATCCGGCTTCTCCAGCAGCCGCATGAAATCGCCCACCGTCACCTTGGCCGGGTAACATTCGTCGCCAGACGTGTACTTGGCGCCCAACTCGCGCGTGCGATGGTCCGATGGCGGAGTCGGCTCCGCATTCAGCCCGATCGCGCGAAATGCCGCGGCGAAGGCCCGCGCACTGCCGTATGCCATCGGCGGAATGTAAATCCGCTTCTCCGTTAGTGGATATTGGCTGGCTGCTGGCTCGGCGTTTCCTGTGCCGGAGATGGTGTGTAGCATCGCAGAATTCCTTTGCTGTCCAGGTATGCTTCGCAGCGCGTCATGTAACCGGCATCGTTGCCGTGACCGTCGAATTGCAGCACCAGAAGCGGAGCGCCCGCGGCCTCTCGTGCAAAATGCTTGATGTAAGAATCGGGGCCGCACTTGAAGTTGGTGATGTAAACCATGTGCAGATTCGGCCGCGCGGCGCAGGTGCGCGCCGCTTCCAAAATCTTCCGTCCCGAAGCCCAGAACATGTTATCGTGCGGGTCTGCCGGCTCGCGACCCGTCACCAGAAAGTCCAGCGGAATTACATTCGCGCCATATCGATGCCGCAGTTTCCGCGGAATGTCGCAGTTCACGCCGCGATCGTAAATGTTGTACCCCCGGCCCGCCAGCACCAGCCCCGGCTCGCCTGCTTCTTCCAGCTTCGCCAGCGCCCAACGACCCGCTTCCAAAAGATTTTCCTGGAACTCGCGCTGCGTCCGATACGCCGCTTCCACTGCCGCATCGCTGGCGCGCCGTTTCACTCCCAGCCGCCGCATTGTTTCCGCCAGCGCCTTCTTCACCTGCTCCGGCCCTAATTGGAAATGCAGCGTCGGAATCAGAAACTTCTGTTGATGCGGCTCCAGCGCCGGCGCCGACCGCAGCACCCACGGCAGCGTCTGATTCCACGGACAGTAATGCGACGCGCAGGAATCGCCGCCCGATTCCGCGTCCGCCATATTCGGAATCAGAATATAATCCACGCCGGCTTCCACCAGCGCTTGTACATGGCCGTGCGCCACCTGCACCGGATAGCAGGGCTGCGCCACCGCCATTTCGATCCCCGCCGACGAAATCCGCGGATCCGTCACCGGCGAAAGCACCGTCTCGATACCCAACTCCGCAAAATACCGCTTCCAGAACGGCAGCCGTTCCAGCATCGACATGGCGCGCGGCAGCCCCACTTTGAACGTTCCGCCGCTCACCGAAGGCAGCGCTTCCAGCAGTTTCTCGCGCAGCGCGAACAGGTCCTCGATGACCGGCTTGCGGCCCGTCGCCGAAGGCTTGCGGAACTTGTCGGAGCACTTATCGCCCCAGAAGCTCTTCTGGCCTTCGATCACGAATTCCTTCATGTCGCACAAATTGCTGCACGCCTTGCAAACAAAGTCCCGCGTGGTCAGTTCCAGCTTGTGCAGGTCGTACCCGCGGAAGCGGCTCTCCGCCCCCGTCGCCTTCTGCCACTGGCGCGCAATCAGCGCCATGCCCACCGCGCCCATCACACCGTTATACGGAGGCACCGTGATCTTCTTGCCCAGCAAGCTGGCGAACGCCGCCGTCACCGCGTCGTTATATGCCGTGCCGCCCTGGAAGTAAATCACGTTGCCGATCTTGCGGCCCCGCACCACGCGATTCAGATAATTCAGCGCAATCGAATACGCCAGCCCCGCCACCAGATTCGGCACCGTTTCGGCCTTGTGCAGCCAGCCGGTGACGTCGCGCTCCATGAACACCGTGCACCGCTCGCCCAGCCTCGTGGGGCTCGCCGACGAGAGAGCCAGCTTGGCGAACTCGCCCTTAATGCTGATGCCCAGTTTCTCCGCCTGCTCCTCCAGAAACGACCCGGTCCCCGCCGCGCAAGCCTCGTTCATGGCAAAGTCCACCACCACGCCATGCTCGATCGAAATGAATTTCGAATCCTGCCCGCCAATCTCGAAAATCGTATCCACCGGCTCGCCGCCCAGCGTGCTGCTGATGTGGATGGCGCCCGTCTTGTGCGCCGTGATCTCGTCGTTCACCACATCCGCGCCCACAAACTCGGCAATCAGCTCCCGTCCCGACCCGGTCGTGCCCACGCCCAGAATGCGCAGCCGGCTGCCCCACAACTTCTCCACCTCGGCCAGTCCCCGCTGCACCGCCTCAATCGGCCGGCCCGCCGTCCGCAGATACACGTCATGAATCACCGTGCCCGCTTCGTCCAGCACCACCACGTTCGTCGAGACCGAGCCGATGTCGAGCCCCAGATACGCCGGCACTAGTTCGCCTGGCGACGCCGGCACGTACACCGGGACCCGCTCGCGCAACTGCACCACGTTCTCGCTCGAAAGCGGACGGCTGTCCTGCAATATCTCGCCCGAATCGTGCTGGTTCAAGCGATGAATCTCCAAAATCGATCGTTTGTGCGGCTCCTCGGCCTCCAGCATCGCCGTGCCGATCGCCCCGCACCAGGCGAATTCCGGCGGCACCACCAGGTCGGCCTCGCTCAGTCCGAAGGCTTCCCGCAGCGCGCCCGTCACGCCGGCATTCTGCGACACCGCGCCCACCAGCGCCACCGGCGCCTGCACCGGCCGGCCCTTCACGATCGAGCTTTTATAATTGCGCGCCACCGCGTCGCACAATCCGCGCAGAATCTCGGCTGGTGAATAGCCCTTCTGCTGCGCGTGGATCATGTCGCTCTTCGCGAATACCGAACAGCGTCCCGCAATCCGCGCCGCGCAACTCGCCCCGCACACCACTTCGCCGACATCTTCCACTGAGTACTGCATGCGCAGCGCCTGCTGATCCAGAAAGGAGCCCGTGCCCGCCGCGCATTCCCCCGACCGGTCGTAATCCAGGATGCTCGTGCCTTCCAGGCGGATGTACTTCGAACTCTCGCCGCCGATCTCGAAGACCGTCCGCACCTCGGGATAAAAGGTGCCAAGCATCCGCGCCATGGCCTTAAATTCGTTCTCGAAGAACAGCCCCAGCACCTTGGCGATCGTGCGGCTGCCCGACCCGGTCACCCGCATGCCTTCCACCGCCACATCCGGAACCGTATCGTAGAATTCACGCAGCAGGTCGTACGTGGATTGGATCGGACTGCCGGAAATCCGCCGGTAATCCGAAAGCACCAGCGGCCGCTCGCCCATGGCGTGCATCCGGAATTCGGGATGCGCGGCGCACAGCGCCTCCAGCACCGGCCGATCGCCGGAATTTCCTAAGGCCGCCAGCTTCAGACTGATAGCCCCGATATCCAGACCGATATTGATGCCCATTGTCTCCCCATTCTGGAGGCAAATGGTCATCAAAACAAGTAATTCAGGTCTGAATTGCCGATATTTGCAGCGACTGGCGTATTTAGAGGGTTAATGGAGTACGCTATCGCTTGGCCAACTGCGCCACATGCGCCGCTGCGGCGCTGGCCAGTCCGGGGAGCGAGTAACCGCCCTCCAGCAGCGAAACCACCCGGCCGCCGGCGTGACGGTCGGCGATCTCCATCACCGTGCGGGTCAAATCGGCGAAGTCTTCGTCGCTCAACGTGAATCTTCCCAGCAGGTCACCGGACCGCGAATCGAATCCCGCTGACACCAGCACCAGGTCCGGCCGGAACTCCTCCATTGCCGGCACCAGGGACCGCTGCACCGCGCCCAAAATCTCCGCGCGCCCCGACCCGGCCGGGAACGGAAAGTTCATCGTCGCGCCCTTGCCGGCGCTTTCACCTGTCTCATTGGCGCGTCCCGTACCCGGGTAGAGCGGCCACTGATGCGAACTGAAGAAGAAGACGCTCCGGTCGCCGTAGAAAATGTCCTGCGTGCCGTTGCCGTGATGCACGTCCCAATCCACAATCAGCACCCGCTCCAGTCCGTGCTTCTTCTGGGCGTGCCGCGCCGCGATCGCCACATTGTTGAACAGGCAGAAACCCATCCCGCGCCTCGCATTGGCATGATGGCCGGGTGGCCGCACCACGCAAAATGCATTGCGAGCCGCGCCCGTCACCACCGCGTCCACCACGTTCAACACACCGCCCACGGCCTGCAGAGCCACCTCCAGGGATGTGGGCGAGATGTCGGTATCGCCGGTGCTCAGACGGGAACTGCCGGCGGCGAAATCATCGCGCACAATATCCAGGTATTGCGGGGCGTGACAGAGCAGCAACTCGTCGTCGGTCGCCGCCCGCGAGGGAATGCGCAAGAGTTGCCCCGTGAGTCCGGCGCTTTCCAGTCCGCTCATTACGGCGTCGTAGCGCTCCGGCCGTTCCGGATGATTCCGGCCTTCCAGATGTTTGCGATAAAGTTCGTCGGCAAGCAGTGCGGTTGTCGGTTCCACGCCTCAAGTTACCACGCCCGGCTACACTCCCCGCTGATTGCCCCACAGATCCACGTGCAGTCGAGGACTGAACCGAAAGCCCTCCTCTTTGCAGATCTCCGCCAGCCAGATGCCGCGTTCACGCAATCGCGCGCAGTCCGTGCCCTCAGGCATGAGCACCACGCGTTCCGACGGGGCCTCCAGTTCCTGCACCAGTGCGCGGACTTCGTCCATGTCTTCCGGCCGCGCAATCACAAATTTCAGTTGATACTCGAAGCGCGCCATCAGTTCGCGCAACACTTTCGGCTGAATCCGTAGCCGGTCGTGCTGAGTGGCCCAGCGGCCCTCCGGCGTCGAGTTCGAAAGTTTGGGACTGATGCTCATCAAGTCGCACTCCACCGGCTGAAACACCGTTCCCGCCGTCTCGATGGTGATGTGCAGGCCCAGCCCGCGCAGCCGCGCCGTGAGCGGCAGAATGTCCGGTGCGATCATTGGTTCGCCGCCCGTCACCACCACATGCCGCGCCGGATGCGACTTCACTTCGTCCAGGATCTGTTCCAGCGAAAGCTCCGTGCCTTCCGGCTGCCAAGATGTGTACGGCGTGTCGCACCAACTGCAACGCAGGTTGCAGCCGCTGGTGCGGATGAAGACCGAGGGCACTCCCACCAGCGAGCCCTCTCCCTGAATGGAATAGAACAGCTCAGCGATCTTCAATGCCCGCCTCTTCGAAGCCTTTGCGCCGCAACAGGCAGGCGTCGCACTCGCCGCAGGCGGCGCCGTCGGGAGCCGGATCGTAGCAGCTATGCGTCAGCCCGAACGGCACGTTCAGTTCCTGCGCCAGCTTGACGATGGCCGCCTTACTCAATTGCAGCAGCGGCGTGTGGATCTTCAGGTGCGTGCGGCCTTCCACGCCGGCCTTGGTGGCCAGATTGGCCATGCGTTCATACGCCTCGATGAATTCGGGCCGGCAATCCGGATAGCCCGAGTAGTCCAGCGCGTTGACCCCGATGAAGACGTCGGAACTCTCCAACACCTCCGCCCAAGCCAATGCGAAGGACAGAAATATCGTATTCCGCGCCGGCACGTAGGTGATCGGAATACCGTGGCCCATGTCCGAGGCGCTGCGCGATTTCGGCACCGCGATATCCGCCGTCAGGGCCGAACCGCCGAACGCGTCGAGCCCGATCTTCGCCGTCATGTGGCGCGCCGCCCCGAAATGCGCCGCCACGCGCGCCGCCGCCTCCAGCTCAAACAGGTGGCGCTGCCCATAGTCGAAGGAGAGCGCGTAACACTCGAAACCCTGCTGACGCGCCAGGGCCAGGCACGTGGAGGAATCCAGCCCTCCGCTGAGCAGGCATACCGCTTTCTTAGAAGAAGACACCAATCAGTCCTTTCATCTATGATACGTTTGCCGTAGGCCGCCCGCGTGCGCATCCGTTTCCTCACCTCGACTCCGCTCGACATTCGCCGTGGTAGCGGCACGTACGTCGGAATGCACGTGCTGGCGCGCGCGCTGGAATCGCTGGGCCACCCGGTCGATTTCGAAACACCCCGCCGCAGTCTGCCGGTCTACACACTGCAACGAGTCCTGTTCAACCGTTCGCTGCGTCGCTCGGACGATTTCGATCTCACCGTGGGCTTCGACATGGACGGCTACCGCATCGCCGGAGGTCCGCGGTATGTGGCGGCTCTCAAAGGCGTGATCGCGGACGAGGTCCTGTTCGAGCGGGGCATGACGAGGCGGACCATGGCATTCCAGGCGGGCTGCGAAAAGCTGCAGGTGCATCGCGCCGAACGGGTCCTGGTCACCAGCCGGTACTCTGCCCAACGGGCGCAGGAACTCTACGGGATGGCGACGGCGCCGACGGTCGTGCCGGAGTTGATCGATCTGGTCGAATGGCGGCGGCTGTTAGGGTCGAGCGGTTCGTCGGACGGGCCTTTCACCGTGCTCTTCGTCGGCCGCCACTACCGGCGAAAGAGGATCGACATTCTACTGCGGGCTGCCGCCATTTTGCGTCCTCGGATTCCTGGTCTGCAAGTGCGGATTGCCGGCGGCGGCCCTTGCACGGCCGAGCTACAAACGTTGTCGCAGAGCTTGGGACTGGCGGGAACGGTCGTCTGGCTCGGCGATGTCTCACGCTCGGATCTGGCTGCCGAGTACAACCGCGCCACGGTATTCTGCCTCCCCAGCCGGCAGGAAGGTTTCGGCATCGTCCTGTTAGAGGCCATGGCGGCCGGCAAGCCGATTGTGGCCGCGCGCGCCGCAGCCATTCCCGAAGTGGCGCCGCATGCCACGCTGGTTGAACCGGACAACGCTGAGGCCCTCGCCGCAGGGATCCGGAGTCTCTCTGACTCCGCCGCAGTTCGCCTCGCCCAATCCCGCACGGGAGCGATGTGCGTGGAGCAGTTCGCCGCCCCACGAGTCGCCCAACTGTTCCTAAAGGCCGCGCAGTGCGGTGATATCATTTCGACAGAACGTGGAACGCGAACAGGTGCTGGCCAAACTCCGTGAAAGGATTGTACTGTTCGCGGCATCTCATTTATCGAGGGATGTCGCCGAAGACCTGGCCCAGGAGGTGCTCATGCTACTGCATGAGAAGTACGCGCACCTGGAGCGGCCGGAAGATCTGCTCCCGCTTTCGCTGCAGATCGTGAGGTTTAAAATCATGAGTTTGCGCCGGAAAGCTGTCCGGCGCGGGGAGTATTCGCAAGTCTCCATCACGGATATTCCGCTGCCGGACCTCAAAGCGAATCCGGCCGATGCCCTGGAACGGAAGGAGATGTTGGAGCGGCTGCAGGCGGCCATCTCCCGTTTGGGAGAACGCTGCCGCCAGTTGATCCGTCTCAAACTACAGGGGAAGACGTTTCCGGAGATCCAGAAGATCATGGGCGCCTCCGCGCTCAACACCGTATACACCTGGGATCATCGTTGCCGCAAGAACCTTCTGGAATTGATGGGTGGCGATTGGGAGCAGCGAAGCGAATGACGGACCGGCCGAATTTCGACAGCGACACCATCCGCAAGTTGTTGGGCGGATATGCCACCGGCACCCTCACGCCCGAAGAGCAGCAAGCACTGTTCGAAGCGGCGCTCACCGATCAGGAGGTCTTCGACGCGCTGGCGGTGGAACAGCCCCTTCACGATCTGCTGCGGGATCCGGCGGCGCGCGCGCAATTGCTGGCGTCGATCGAGGATGTGCCCGTTCCCTGGTACAAGCGATTCTGGATTCCCGGAACGCTGGTGGCGGCAACTGCCGCACTGGTCGCGGTCGGCATCTTCGTGACTCGTGAGAAGCCGCTCCCGCCGGCGCCGCTCCTGGTTGCTCACGTGGATCCGGCTCCGCCGCTCCCTTCGACGCCTCCGCTGGTCGTGGAGAAGGCTTTGCCTCGGCCGGCTCCGAAGACAAAGCCACTCGGGACGGTACTCGACGGCGCGCCGGTTCAGGATGCATTGAACGCCAAGAAGGACGTGGCTACTCCCCTTCCGCAGCCTGCGCCTGCGCCCCCGCCTCCCCCTGTGGCGCTCCCGGCCGCGGCCCCGGTTCGAGCGGCCGAACCGGCAGCCGCATTGGAACGGGCCAACGCCGAAGCGACCCTCGGCAAACCCATTCCGCCCCAGAATGAGCCGAACCTGCGCGATCAAAAAGCTGCCGCTGCGGCTCCTGCTGGGCCTCCCGCTGCCCAGTCTCAATCCATGGGCCAAGTCCAGAATCAGACTCAAGCCAAGGACCTGCCGGCCCAGTTCAATTCACTCCAACTCGGCCAGGCTCTCGCCGTGAAGCGCCTCGCCGTCAATCTGGACGTGAAATGGGCGGTGCTCCGCCAGCGTGATGGCGGCGATTTCGCGGAAGTGGATCCCGGACAGTTGCGCGCCGGCGATGTCGTCAAGGTCCAACTGATACCCGATGACGATGGATTCGTCTCCCTGTCCGACGGCGACACGCCGCTTCTCACGGCTGTTCCGGTCGAACGGCTGAAGAAGCTGGAGAGTCCCATCATCATCGGCAGCCCCGCAGGCCAGCGTATCCTGAAGGTCCAGTTCGCGCGCACCGCTCCGGTAGAAGCGAAGTCCGCGCGCAAGGTCGCCGACAAGCAGAGCGCCCCTTACGTCGTGCCTACTAGCACTACCCGGCCCGTATCGGTGACGATTACTTTGAATTTCCGCTAGCTCACCGAATTGGTTCCTCCCAGCTAATTATTGGTGCTGGTGGATGACGCGCCCTTTACGTATTTGTCGAACCAAGTGAACTTCTCCCAAAGGACGTCTTCGATGGTTTCCTTGCCGCGGTAGCCGTGAGCTTCGAAGGGCAGGAAAACCAGGCGGACGGTGCCGCCGTTGCCGCGGACAGCCTCATACATACGTGCCGACTGGATGGGGAAAGTGCCATCGTTGTCATCGGCCTCGCCGTGGATCAACAGGAGCGGGGTCTTGATCTTGTCCGCGAACATGAAGGGCGAGATCTTCACGTAGAGATCCGGCGCCTGCCAGATGGTGCGGCGTTCGCTTTGGAAGCCGAAGGGCGTGAGCGTGCGGTTGGGTGCGCCGCTTTCCGCGATGCCGGCCTTGAAGAGATCCGAGTGGGCCAGCAGCGTGTCCGTCATGAACGCGCCATAACTGTGGCCGCCGACGCCGACGCGCGCGCGGTCCGTGACGCCCAAGTCGACGGCTTTATCGATCGCCGCTTTGGCGTCCATCACTACCTGATCGACGAAGTGATCGTTGACGGTGCGGCGGTCCCCCACGATGGGCATCGAGGCGTTGTCGAGCACCGCATAGCCGGTGAGAGCGAAGAAGATTTCCGAATAACCGCCGATCTCGGTGAAGCGCATCGGCGAGCCGGTCACGGCTACGGCATTGGCGGCGTCATTATCTTCGTACTCGCGCGGATAGGCCCAAATCACCGTGGGCAGACGGGTGCCCGGCTTGTACCCCGGCGGCAGATAGAGGGTGAACGACATTTCCACTCCGTCGGGCCGCTTGTAAGTGATCAGCTCCTTTTTCACCGAGCGCATGATGGGCTGGGGATCGGGGAAGCTGGTGTACGCCGTCAGCTTTCCCGCCGCGGTGCGGATGAAATAATTGGGCGGTTCCGTGGGGCTCTCGCGGCGCGTGAAGAATGTGTTGCCGTGCGGGTCAAGCAGGCCCTCCACCGCCTCATAATGCTCGTCATCGCAGCGGAAGAGTTTGTCAGTCTTCAAGCTGGTGAGGTTGAAGCGATTGAGGAAGGGATGATCTCCGGTGGGCGTGGGCCCGTTGCTCTGTAGGAAGATATTGTCGCCATCGAGCATGATGGCGCGCTCTCCTCCGGCAACCGTCTTCTCCAGCGGAGCACCGGGATTGGCGTAGCGATCGCTCGTGTTGTAGCTCCACAGTTCACGCGGAGCTTCGGCAGGCTTGTCGAGGTCGATCATCAGAGTCTTGGAGACACGATTGGCACCGCCTGCTGCCGCGCCTCCTCCGCCTCCACCCCCGCGGCCTCCGCGCCCGCCGTTGCCCAGCAGGGCCCAGTGGCCGTTCTCAAACATGGTGATTCCGGAAATCGCGGTGGCCGATTTGTAGAGTTCCTGCGCCTCACCGGTGAACGGTGCTTTGAGCGCGAGCAGATGCTCGGGTCGCGGTGCGGCATTGCCGCGGCCATTGCCACGTCCGGTGGCGCCGTCGGCAGCAGCGGTGCGCGCCGGCGGGTCGCCGATGGAATCGATCCACATCAGGGTCGCCGGCTCATTGAAGCGCCAGGTGAGGTTGCGGGTCCCGCGCGGCGTGGGGGCGGCGGGAGGGGCCAGGGGATCGTCCGTGGGTCCCAGTCCGCCGCCGCGTCCGCCGGTGGCCAGCGCGAGACTGGCGATGTGGTGGACGGGCTTTCCCGTGCGGTCCCAGACATCGGTTTCCTTGGGGAACTGGCGCGCCTGGTACAGGTACGAGAAGGGCCGGTGAATCACCGTGACCAGAAAATAGTTGCCGTCGGGTGAAGGCCGCGCCGATTCGAGAATGCCGGGCTTGCCGATGGCGGTCAGTTTGCCGGTGACCGAATCCACGGTGGTCAGTTGGGCGGTGGCGTAGTACTCAAAGAGATCCTCGTCATGCTCATTCTGGATCATGTCCTCGTGGGTCACCACACCGCGTCCGCCGCCCAGGCTTTCCTGAACGTGGGGGCCGGTGGGCACGAGGGGTTCGGGCGGAGCAGGTCCGCGATTGGAGCGCACCGCGTGAACCAGCAGGGTCCGATTGTCGCCCAGCCACTGCACGGTACCGCCTGCCGCTCCACCGCCGCGTCCGCCGCCGGCAGCGCCCATCACGTCGTTGATGCGCAGTCCTTCGATTTTGTGCGTGCGTCCGGTGGCGGCATCGCCGATCCAGAGTTCGATGGCATGCGCGGTGGTGTTGGTGAAGGCAAAGTGCTTGCCGTCGGGACTCCAACGGGCGGTGCTGAGGGCCGCGTTGGGCGGCAGCATGATCTTGATCTCGGTGCCTTCAGGGACCTTCCGCAGGGTGAGCGAACTGTTGAAGGTAACGTTATGAAGTCCATTCGTGGCCGGATTGATGCGCATTCCGGCGATGCGCAGCATGGGCTGCGCGAGTTCGGCAATGGGAGGGTAGCGGACGGGGCGCCCCTGTATGGCATACGTGTGCGTGGGATCCAGCGTAAGCGCCGGGGTGGCGGGCGAGTTCAGGATGTCCAGAACGGCCTTGGGAGGTTTCTGATACTGCTCGGCTCCAAACAGCGTGAGCGCGGGCAGAAAGAGCAAAAAAGGGGCCTTTGTCGCGAGTTTCATAACGGTAAGGCAATGCTATTGAAACGCGCGATGGAAGTCAAATTGAGACTGCCGGGTCGCTACGCCGCGGTCCAGCCGCCGTCGATGGTCATGACGGAACCGGTGACGAACTCGGCCTCGCGCGAGCAGAGGTAGAGAGCCATGTGGGCGATCTCCAACGGATAGCCGCAGCGGCCCATGGGCTGGCGAGCGTGCAGTTCGGCCCAAGCCTTTTCCTTATCGGCGGCGAAATTCTTTTCAATATACGCGTCGACGAACGGGGTGGCGATGGTACCGGGGCAGATGCAATTGACGCGCAATCGCCCGGCGTAGTCGATGGCTAACTGGCGCGAGAGGGATACGACAGCTCCCTTGGTGGCGCAGTAGGCGAAGCGGCGCTTGACGCCAATGAGTCCGGCGACCGACCCGATGTTCACGATACAGCCCTTCGCCGTTAGCAGCAGCGGCATGGCGGCCTTCGTGACCAGGAACGTGCCCTCCACGTTCACTCGAAAGAGACGCTGAAAGTCGGCATGCCCGGTTTCTTCAATGCCGCCGACGAGACCGACTCCGGCGTTGTTTACCAGGATGTCGAGAGCGGCGATTTTGGCAAAGGCTGCGTTCACGGCCGTCTCATCGGCGATGTCGAGGATCAGCACGGAAGAGCCGGGCAGTTCGGCCGAGAGGGCTTCGGCGCGAGGCTGGTCGATATCCGCAATAATGACGGTGGCGCCGGCTTCGGTGAGCACGCGCGCGGTGGATTCGCCGATCCCGCTGGCGCTGCCGGTTACCAGGGCTTTCAGCCCGTCGAGACGGAATGGTGTTGGCATGAAATCGAATTGTACCGCCGTGGTTTCAGTTTGCCTAAACGGTTGCTTCAGGACTGCCAACTTGACAGGCGCCGCGCAATGGCCCTAGCGTTAAATATCCAATAGTCCGAATCTTCCGGCGCAAATAACGCGCCATTCATCAAAGGAAAAGCAATGAGTCAAGCTCTCACCATTCGTCAAGACGGCGCGCTGGATTTCCTGTCATTGGGCGCGCTGGTCCACCGGTTGGACCCCGGCCTGATCCCTTTTCGCAAAGCTACGGAATGCCACATTCACGTGAGCGGCGGCGAATTCAATTGCGCCGCGAATCTGGCCGATTGCTTCGGCCTGAATACCGGTATTGCATCGGCCATGGTGGAGTATCCGATCGGCGATCTGGTGCGCGAGCGCGTCAAGGCGATGGGCGTGAAACCGTTCTACAAGATGTTCAAGCACAACGGCGTCAACGGGCCCAATATTGCGGCAGTCTATTCGGATCGCGGACAGGGCGTGCGCGCTCCCGTGGTTTTCTACAATCGGTGCAACGAAGCCGGTGCGCTGCTCAAGCCGGGCGACTTCGATTGGAAGGCGATTTTCGGGCAGGGCGTGCGCTGGTTCCATTCGGGCGGCATTTTCGCGGCGCTCTCGGAAACCACCGGTGAATTGGTGATTGAGGCCGCACAAGCTGCCAAAGACGCCGGGGCCGTAGTCAGCTTCGATTTGAACTATCGCGAAAAACTTTGGAACATCGCGGGCGGCGCTGAGCGGGCGGTGGAAGTGCTGGGCCAGATCGTCCAGAACGTGGACGTGCTGGTGGGCAATGAAGAGGACCTGCAAAAGGGCCTGGGACTGCCGGGACCGGAAGCCGAAGCAAAGTCGAAACTCGACCCGGGCACGTTTGTGGAGATGATCAATAAGGTGGTGGAGCAGCATCCGCATATCAAGGTTGTGGCAACCACGCTGCGCGAAGTCCATTCCACCAATCGGCATAGCTGGAGCGCGGTGGCCTGGATCAATGGCGAGACGCATGTCGCCCCGGTGGCAGAGTTGGACGTGCTGGATCGCGTGGGCGGCGGCGATGGCTTCGCCTCGGGCTTCTTCTACGGCTTGCTCACTGGAATGGCGCCGGCGGAAGCGGTGAAAATGGGATGGGCGCATGGCGCGCTGCTCACGACATTCCCGGGCGATACGACGATGGCTTCGCTGGAACAGGTGAAGTCGTTTGCCAAGGGCGGTTCGGCGCGCATTCAGCGGTAAGCGAAAGGAAAAGACGATGGCCAGGAACCTGATGGATTTGACGGGCCGCGTGGTCGCGGTGATCGGCGGCACTTCGGGGATCGGCCGCAAATTGGCCACCGGTCTGGCCGAAGCGGGGGCCACGGTGGTCCCTACGGGCCGGCGCGAGCAGATGGTGGATGAGGTCTGCAACGAAGTGGAGCAGGCCGGCAGCAAGACCATTCGAAAGGCCTGCGATATCGCCTCGCGCGAATCCGTCGATGCTTTCCGCGATGCGGTGGTCGCAGAGTTCGGGCAGGTGGACGTACTTCTCAATGCGGCCGGGCAGATCTTCCGCAAGCCCACCATCGACGTCTCCGAAGCCGAGTGGGACAAGCTGATGGATGTGAATCTGACGGGCATGCTGCGCGCCTGCCAATCGTTCTACGCACCGCTGAAGGCCAACGGGCGGGGCAGAATCATCAACATCGCGTCGCTGAATTCCTACGTGTCGCTGGTGCAGGTGACGGCGTATGCAGCATCGAAAGCGGCGGTGTTGGCGCTCACTCGAAGCTTGGCGGTGGAGTGGGCGAAGGACGGCATCAACGTCAACGCGATTGCTCCCGGCGTCTTCCGCACGGATCTCAATGCGGCTTTCCTGGATGGCACAGAGCGCGGTCGCGAACTCCGGATGCGGACGCCGATGGGCCGCTTCGGTCAGGCGGAAGAAATCACTCCGGCCGCGGTGTTGCTGGCCTCCGACGCGTGCAGTTTCATCACCGGCCAGTGCATCGCAGTGGACGGCGGCTTCCTGGCTTCGGGCGTGAATTCGATTTAGATCTGCGTGGTGGGAGATGGGTCTTCAACACGGAGACACGAAGGACACGGAGAAGAACACGGAGAGTAATTGGGCTTGTCTCCGGTACGTCGCACATTGACCGAGTTGTGTGCTGGGGATCAGCCTGCGGCCCGCCAAAATTCATGGAAACGCCTGGGCCTCGGGACTTTGCCAATGTCCATTGACCGAACTGCCTGTCCATGCCGGCAGGCCGGCCCTAAGATCCTCCGTGCTTCCTCAGTGTCCTCCGTGGCTCCGTGGTGAGGAATTCTCCGAACGTTTCAGTCTCGGAATTTGACGAATGCGCCGATCGCGGTGATCCAGACCAGCGCGCTCAGGAGGGCCATCAGGCGCTGTTCGAGCGTTCCGTGATAGCGGAGTTCCAGGTGTGTGGCGGAGGACGGCGCGGGGTGCAGGACCAGGAAGCCGAGGTGGTCCGATTCGGTGGAAAGGTCACGACCGTCTTGCGTGGCGCGCCAGCCGGGATCGGCATTCACTTGGACGGAGACGCTCTGACCGGTCGGAATGGATCCCGTGATGTCGAGCGCGTCGGCGTCTTGCCAGCGCGTCAGTAGCACGGGACGCGTGGGGTCTTCGATGGCTGCCACGTAAGCGGCGAGGGATCCGGTGAGTTCATCGGGCTTCACCAGGTGCGCCATCGGCCTCGGGGGCAGCGCGTAGATCGTATCGTCTTCGATGTGATAGACCGCCGGCAGATTTGCCGCGACGCGGTCGGGACGCTGGAAGTCGCGATAGTATTCCTTCGACTTGGGTCCGTGGATCACGACGTATTGCGTATCCAGCGCCTTCAGTTCGAGTAGCGCGGCCGCGGCATCGTGTCCGGCGCGGATGTCGTACGAGAGGTCGTACGGGACGCGGTTCTGCAGCCCCGTCTCGAAGCCGCCGCCCACCTGCGGCAGATTGAACCAGGAGTTGAGCCGGAATCGCATACCTCCCGACGCAAAGACGCGGCCTTCCGGCGGATGCTGCGACATCCACTCGCCAAGCCGGTACTCCACGGTCTGTTCGGGAGGCGCCGGCCGCCACGAGTATCCCTGATTCACATACGCATAGAGTTGCGGCGAGCCCACCAGCAGCATGACCCCGGCGGCTCCCCACGCGCACATGCGAATGGTGCTGTTCGCACTGCGCAGGGCCAGTCGCAGCGCTTCCACGATCGCCAAAGCCGCGAACAGTTCGAATTCAATGGCGTAGCGGCGCGACTCCGGGATGGTGTCCAGTCCGTAAACGTAGAATGCCGTGGCGACCCAGCCGAAGACGAAGGCGCCCATCGTCACCATGCAGAAATAGGACGATCCGCGAAAGATGCGGAAGCACAAGCGAATGGCCACGGCGCCGCCAATCATGCCGCAGAGCAGCCACACCTGCTGTTGCTTCAAATGGTAGGCGAAGGAATCGACCGGCCAGTTGAAGGCGATGGTCTTGATGAAACTCGGCGTCAGCCAGAAGCAGGCCAGCAGGTAGGCCAATCCCGCGGCGGCGAAGGCGCGGGCATATCGAAACTCCGGCTCGCCCCAGGCGGCCACCAGCAGGATGACGGACGAAATCGCCAGCGCAAAGGCTCCCACCCAATTGCACAGCGGGATGGCCGCCAGCACCACCGCCGCGATGAAAATCCGCCGGTAGCTGCGCCCTCGCGCGGCGCGAAACAGGGCCAGTAATGCCAGTGGGAGCAAGGTGAGCGCGGTATTGTGCGGGCCTTCGCCATATTTGGCCAAGACCTGAATTCGCCACGGGAGTTGCGCGACGCCGCGATCCTTCTCGACATCCGGAAACAGCGCATACGACGGCGAGATGAAGCTATAGGCCACCGCCGCCACAAACGACCACCTACGGCTGCCGGTGAAGGACAGAGCGAACAGGAACAGCGTCACCGGACCCAGACACGTCATCAGCGAAACGATGGTCCGATAGATGGTGTCGGGCGTGACGTGCGGCAGCAGGTGGATCCACAGGGCGGTGAAGTACGGCAGGCCCGGCACATACATGAATTGCGTGGGCAGGCCGCAATACGGGTACGGATTCCAACCCCAGGGATTGGGATGCAGGGAAACAAAGCGCGCCATCCCGACGTAGCCGCGTTCGATCGAGCCTGCGAAGGGCAGGTCTCCCGTCATGAACAGCGGACCGTTCAGCCAGATGTTCAAGAGAAAAATCGCGACGGCCAGCAACGGGGTGGCCAGACGTTTCACGCCGTCCGCCTGCGTATTACGCTGAAGCCGATCATCGCCAGAATCACGAGCAAGGTCAGCACGGTCACGATGCGGCCAACCACGTTCTCCAGGGGCGTGACAAACGCCAGCGAGATTTCCTCATCGCCCGCGGGAGCATCCACGGCCATGAAGCCCATGGCGTCTTTATGGACGGTCAGTGGCTTGCCGCCCGACCAGGCATGCCAGGCCGGATCGTAGCTCTCCTGCACCACTAACGACTGGCCGGCGTCCAGTTTGGCATGGACGTGGAAGGCGTCCGTGCCCTGCCACTCCATGGTGGTGGGAGCGTCGGGGCCTTTTTCCATCATGTCGGCATACGCCTGAAGATACTCGACGTCATCGTTATTGCGCGGCGGCTTCACGGAATTCAACTTGTCCGTTTCCACCACGCGCGCCAGCGCAGGATAGCGGCGCGGCACTTTGTAGAGAACGTTGCCCTGTTGGTCGTCGTAGAGCACGGGCAGCAAGCCCACGAATTTCTGCGGGTACTGGAAGTCTTTGAAGACTTCCTGCGATTGCTTGTCGGCGACGTAAATGGCGTCCACGCCCATGCTCTGCATCCAGAGGAGGGTGGGTTTGGGATCCTGCGAAAGGTTGGTTTCCCACTGCGCGGGTTCCACCTGCCCGTTGAGGAGACCCTGCTCGGAGCCTCCGCCCAATTGCGCCAGGTCATGCCAGGTGTCGTACCAGAAGCGTACGGAGCCCGTAGGATAGGCACGGGCGTTGGGCATGTTCTTCCAAAGCCAATCGGTCATGCGATATTCGACGCGGCTTTGATAATCGGGCCAGAGGGGGAACATGTGCCAGGCATGGCGAAGATAGCCCGTGGTGGTGTAGAACGAGGCCGCCACCAGCACGACCGCCACAATGCGCAGAGCGATGCCCGGACGGTTCCACATCCAGCGCAGCACCAGCACGATGGCCATGATGTAGATCATGTCGAGTTCCGGCAGCAGGCGCGTGGGCTCACCGGAGACTCGGAAGTTGAAGTAGAGGTTGCCGAGCACATTGAGCGAGAAGAAGACCACGCAGCCGGCGACGAAGACGCCCCAGGTGCGACCGGTCTTGCCTTTCGACAACTTGTCCGTGATTACGGCGAATGCCACTGCCACCACCAGGGCCACCCAGATGGACCAGGTAGTGCCGTGCTCGGAAACATACTTCATGTTTTCCGCGGTCACCTTGAAATAGGAAGGCACCAGCCAGAAAGCGGTGAGTCCATACGCCAGAATCGGAATCGCGATGGCCGGAGCGAGGATGCGTTTTTCCTGCCGCGTAATCCAGAAACTCCACACCAGGATGGGATAGAACACGGCTAGTGCCGTCGCTCCATAAAAGTTGTTGGAAGTGACCGCGGCGGCGAAAACGCCGGCCAGCGCAACGGCCCAGGGACGGTGCTTCTCCAGCGCCAGCCACGTGAACGCCAGGGCGATGGGTATGAGCGCCAGCGCGCTCATGTGCGGCCCCTCGCCGTATTTGACAAGGACCCCCAGTCGCTGCGGCTGCAGCATCCAGGCATCTCCCCGAAAGCGCGGCATGAACAGGAAGATCGGCGACATCAGCGCCGTGGAGACCGCTCCCAGCCAGGCCGAGCCTCGCGATTTGCTGCCGATGCGAATCAGCAGGTAGACGCCGGCGATCCCGATGGCGTACAGCAGAGCCGTATAGAAGTGGTAGGCCTTGACCGGCCAGAAGCCGGTGACCTTGGAGACGATAGCCGTTCCATAGCGTAAGGCCGGCGGGTAAATATAGTCGAACCGCGTGCCGGCGTACCACAGCGGTTGCCACTGCGGATGCGGCCAGTGCTGCACCAGGAAGCGCGCGTCCGCAATGAAGGTGCTTTCAATCGAAGCCCATTTATCCGTGTACTTGGCTTTGAAGTACGGTCGGATGAGAATGGCCGCAAAGAGGAACACCAGGAAGAAATCCAGAAGGATTTCCTTCCGGCGGGATAGTTTCAAAAGGGGTTTCAAATCAGTTCGCCTGCCGGTTGAGCGCCGTTAACCTGTTCATTATGACACGCGGCTTGAACGCCATCATTGCCAGCAGCGCCAAGGTTGTGATTGTGACGGCCGCCGCAAACGGATAATCGGACCTGCCTGTCCATCGCATGACGATTTCGCAATCGCCCTGGCAGGCCGGACGGATTACTTGAAAGCCCAGGCCGTCCGGTTGGATGGCCACGCGACGGCCGCCGATGGTCGCCTCCCAGCCCGGAAACCAGGCCACCTGCACGCTCACCAGATCGTCGGGACGCAGCTTCGCACGGATGCGGGCGGCGCTTCCGCGAAGCCACTCGAAGCCGGCTACCGGGCGGGCGGGATCAACGATGGCCGCGGCATAGCGGAACACCTCGTCATCCGCGACCTTCTGATCGCGAGGATGCACCGGCACAGGCTCGCCGGGGCGGACCACGTGCGCCAGCGAAGACGATGGCGGCAGGATGGAATAGATGGTATCGCCGTTTTCCTGGTGCAGGACCGGGAAGACGCCTTCGTAGCGCTCGGGCGATTGAATATCCTTATACTCGTCCGTGCTGGCGGGTCCGTTGACCACAAGGGCGTGGACACCCATGGCCTGTAGCCACGGTCCGGTCTTGCGCGTATCCACGGAGTTGCGGCGGGAATTCACGATGTACGGCAGGTAGCTGAGCACCGGCATCGCCAGACCCTGATCGCAGCAGCCGGTCACCTGCGGCGTGTCAGTGAAAGAATTCAACCAGAAGGAAGTCGAGCCGCCGGTCCAGACGCGCCCGCCGTTCATGTTTTCATCCAGCCAGCGGGCCGTGGTGTATTCGGAGCGTTTGGCCAGGTCGGCGCGCTGCAGGTCCAGGTGGGCGCGTTCGCGATAGTTCTGCCACTGCGCCACGATGGGCGCGAGGCACATCACCAGGACGATGGGGCGGACCCAGCGCGGAATGAAACCGTAGACGGTCCAGAGCAGCCAGCCCAGCAGCAGGCAGGCGCCCATCTCGGTTTCCAGGTGCAGGCGGCCTACTTGCGGCAGAAGCTCGAAGACATCCACATTGGCCGTGACCGCCAGCGGACCCACCAGTGCCAGGAACAGAATGGCAAAGCGCAGCACCAGCGGCACGCGCGTGCGCGCCAACAGAAAACCTGCGACGGCCACGGCCGTCAACACGAGCAGCAGCCACACGGGACCATGCGCCAGACTGGCCGAAAAGCCCTTGTGCATGGGACCGATGTTGCCGCCCACTGTCACCAAACTGGACGGCGGAATTCCATAGCATGCCAACCCATAAGCCAGGGCCGACGCCCCTGCGGCAAGCCGCCACGCCGATGCCAGCCGGGTCCGCTCCTGAGCGCAGATCCAGCAGAAGACGGCGAGGCCCAGCGCCATCGTTCCGGGCACGTTTATCAAAAACACGAGGGCGATGGAGATTGCGGCCAGCGCGATGGAACGTGGAGTCCTGCGCGTGAGCGCGTATTCCAGCGCGAGAATCACCAGGGGGATCAAAGTCATGGCGCTGACGTGCGGACCTTCGCCGTAGACCGTGAGGACTTGCAGGCGGCGTGGAAACCAGAGTCCGCCGAGATCGCGGGCCACGCCTGGCATGAACAGCACCGATGGGGAAAACAGCGAGTAGAGCAGCGCTGCCAGGAAAGCCGCGCCTCGGCGCGCTCCCAAACGCACGGCCATCAGATACAGGGTAGCGGGACCGAAGGCATAGATGAGACCGGTGACGCCGTGGTACGCCCGCGCCGCCGAAATGTGCAGCAGGGACGTGGCGGCGGCGACCGTCAAGTGCAACAGCGGTACGTACGTCTCCTGGTACGGCATGCCGCAGTGCCACAACGGCCACCAGGAAAAATTGCCCCAGTGGCGCGAGAGATACCTCGCCAGCCCGATGAACGAGCCTTCAATGGAGCTGAAATTGGAGGCGTATTCGATGCGGAACAGTCGCCAGCAGATAGAGAGATTCAGCGCTGCCAGTGACAGGAACGCGGGCACATTCGATTTCGCAAGTCGGCCTCTCAATTGAGAGAGGAAGGGAGGCACTGCTCCAGTATAGCGGCGGGTGTTATCCTCTCCCTCGGGATGGCTGCCAGGAAAGAATCAGCAAAGCGATGGTGGGTGCGCGGACGCGTGCAGGGCGTGGGGTATCGCAGCTTCGCGCAAAAAGCCGCGGCCGGTCTGGGACTTACGGGGTACGCCCGCAACCTCGATGATGGACGCGTGGAAGTCTACGCTGTGGGGACCGAAGAGAAGCTCTCGCAACTGGCGGGCATGCTCCATCGCGGACCCATGTGGTCTGACGTGCGCGGCGTGGACGAACAGGAGGCGGCGATCCAGCAGTATGGTTCATTTCGAATCGAGGTATAAAGGAATGTCATGCCCTCGAACGCAACGGCACCCCAAATGGACGACATCAAAGCACTGATACGCGAAGTCCCCGACTTCCCTAAGCCCGGAATTCTCTTCTACGACATCACAACGATGCTCAAGGACAAGACCGGTTTCCGAGGTGTGATCGATGGCTTGAAGAATCACTACCGTGACGCGCAGGTGGATGTCGTGCTCGGTATCGAAGCGCGCGGCTTCATCTTCGCCCCGGCGCTGGCCTACGCGCTCGGCGCTGGCTTCGTGCCCGTGCGCAAGCCCAAAAAACTCCCGGCGGAAGTGGTCAGCATCACTTACAACCTGGAATACGGCACCGATACGCTGGAAATGCACAAAGACGCCGTGATGAAGGGTTGCCGGGTGCTGATTGTGGATGACCTTCTGGCCACCGGCGGCACGGCCTCTGCGGCGGCCCGCATGGTGACCGAGGCCGGCGGCGAAGTGGTAGGGATGGGGTTCGTGGTCGAACTGACGTTCCTGAACGGCCGGCAGAGACTGCCCGGCTACGACGTGTTTTCTCTGCTGCAGTACGACAAATGAGCATCGCCCGCCGCGTGCGCGTCCGCGCGCTGGCCAAAATCAATCTCGACCTGCGTGTGTTGGGCAAGCGGCCCGACGGCTATCACGAACTCCGCACCATTTTCCAGACCATTTCGCTCGCCGATACGCTGGAGATTGGCTACACTCCGGCGCGCCAGAGCCGGATTGAGCTTTCCGACGGTCTGAACATTCCTGACAATCTGGTGACAAAGGCGGCGCGTCTGGCCATGGACGCGATGCGTGCCAGTGGCCGCGTCGAGATGAAACTCACCAAGCTAATCCCGATGGGAGCGGGCTTGGGAGGCGGGTCGAGCGACGCGGCGGCGGTGCTGCTGGCGCTGCCGGCATTGGTGGGTCGTCCGCTCGGTCTGCGGAAATTAAGTGAGCTGGCACAGGAATTAGGCAGCGACGTTTCATTCTTCCTATTGGGTGGAACGGCGGCCGGGATTGGCCGCGGCACAGAGTTGTATCCCCTACCCGATGCGCCCTCGCGTCCGGGAATTCTGGTGGCTCCGGGACTGCATGTCAACACAGCTCAGGCCTACCGCGACCTGAGCCCCCGTTTGACAACCGAATTACAACAAAATAAAATATTTAGTTTCCAGTCGCATACGTTTGGTTGGGGTGGCGAGGAGCCTTTCGAAAACGATTTTGAACCCGTGGTTTTCGAACAGCACAGGAGTCTCGCTGAATGGAAGAAGCGGCTGAAAAGTGTGGGGGCGTCGGTGGCTCTGATGACGGGCAGCGGATCTGCGCTGTTCGGGCTATTCGATTCGAGTTCCGGCGTAACTCGCGCAATGGATTTATTAGGTAACAGAGAAAGCACGCACCGAATTTCACTCGTCAGCCGCGCACGATACCGTGCCGCCTGGTGGAAAGCCCTCGACGGACTGGTCGAACCGAAAACATGGCCGCCCCGAACACGCGACGCGCGATGACTCACGACAGATTACAAATCTTCACAGGCAACGCCAATCCCGAACTCTCTCGGGAGATCTGCCACTACCTCGGTGTAGGGGTGGAGCTGGGCCGCGCCATGATCAAGCAGTTTGCCGACGGCGAAATTTACCTGCAAATTCAGGAAAACGTCCGCGGCGGCGATGTCTTCATTATCCAGCCCACCTGCACGCCGGTGGACAGCAATCTCATGGAACTGCTGCTGATGATCGACGCGCTGAAGCGGGCCTCAGCGGAACGCATCACGGCAGTGTTACCCTATTATGGGTACGCTAGGCAAGACCGTAAGGACAAGCCGCGCGTTCCGATTTCTGCCCGCCTGGTAGCGGCTCTGCTGGAAACGGCCGGCGCCGACCGGGTTTTAACCGTCGATCTGCACGCAGCGCAGATTCAGGGATTCTTCGATATTCCGGTGGATCACCTGTTTGCTGCGCCGGTCATGATCGATTATTTCAAGTCGCTCAATGTCCCCGACATTACCGTGGTTTCGCCGGATGCGGGAGGCGTGGAGCGCGCGCGCGCGTTTGCGAAGCGGCTCAATGCTCCGCTGGCGATTATTGATAAACGGCGCGAAGAGGCCAATGTCGCCGAAGTCATGAATGTGGTCGGCGATGTAGTGGGCCGGCATTGCCTGCTGGTGGACGATCTGATCGACACCGCCGGTACGCTGGTCAAAGGCGCGGAGGCCCTGCTGGAAAAGGGGGCTGTGAGTGTTTCCGCCTGCGCCACCCATGCGGTGCTTTCCGGTGCGGCAGTGAAGCGGATCGAGGCATCGTGCTTGAAAGAAGTAGTGGTGACGAATTCGATTCCGCTGTCGGAAGAGAAGAAGAATTCCAGCCGGATCCGATCGTTGTCGATTGCGAAGTTGCTGGCGCAAGCCATCCGGTCGATACACGAAGAGACGTCGGTGAGTGTGCTTTTTATTTAGAACTGAGAACTGATTTCAACGGGATTTTCGAACCCACGGTAAGTCCGCGCAAACGGACCCAACGGACTTCGACCCCGTATAGGAGATAGGTAAGTGAGAAAAGATATTACTGTCGCCGCCGAGGTGCGTACCTCGCGCGGTAAGAACGAAGCGTACCGCACTCGCGTAGCCGGACTCATTCCGGCCATCGTCTACGGCGCCTATCAGGACCCTGTCAGCGTCGCGCTCAATCCGCGCGAGCTAAACAAGATCATCCGCAGCAATACCGGATTCAACACGATCTTTACGCTGGCCGTTCAAGGCGGCGAGAGCACTCCGGTCATGGTGGTGGACCAGCAGTTGGATCCCATCAGAGGCACGCTGCTGCATGCCGACCTGAAGCGCATCGATCTCACCAAGCGCATCCGCGTCAGCGTCCCGGTACACACCGCGGGCGAACCGGCGGGCGTGAAGGTGCAAGGCGGACTGCTCGAAGTCATCACCCGTTCGATCGACATCGAATGCTTGCCGGACGAGATTCCGGAGAGCTTCACGGTGAACGTGACCGAACTGATGATCGGCCAGAGCAAGCGCGCCAGCAACGTGGAACTTTCTGGCTCCATGAAACTGGTGAGCGCCGCCGATACCGTGATTGCCCACATCGTCGCCTTGCGCGCCGAAGAAGTCGCTGCCACCCCCGAAGCCGCTGCCACCACCGCCGAGCCCGAAGTAGCCAAGAAAGGCAAGAAGGACGAAGAAGCTCCGGCCGAGGAAAAGGGCAAGAAGAAATAGTCTTCCATGTTTCTGGTGGCCGGTCTGGGGAATCCGGGCGAGGAGTACGCGCTCACGCCTCACAACATGGGGTTCCTTACGGTGGACCGGCTGGCCGAGCGGCATGGCATTCGGATCACCCGGAAAGATTCCAAGGCGCTCGTCGGTATGGGCGAAATCGACGGCCATCCGGTGATGCTGGCCAAGCCGCAAACGTATATGAACCTCAGCGGCACATCGCTCGTGCCGCTGATGGAAAAGCATTCCATCGAGCCCAGCGCACTGATCGTAGTTTATGACGAGTTGGACTTGGGTTGGATGGGGCTGAAGATCAAGCCGAAGGGTTCGGCGGCTGGACATAATGGCATGAAAAGCGTCATTGCCAGCCTGGGTAGCAGCGAAGTTGTCAGAGTTCGGTTGGGAGTCCATCCCGGCCACCCGCTGAAAAGCGGAACGGATTTTCTGTTGTCGCCGGTAAAGCGATCGCAGATGAAGGAATTGGACGAGTTCATCGGCTACGCGGCCGATGCCACGCGTTCAATAATCGCCGAGGGCGTCGTAATGGCCATGACGAGATACAATCGTCGCGCCCCAGGCTTAAATGAAGAGGAAGAATGACTAGGATTTACGAAGAGCTGTTCATCGTGAAACCCGATGCAGCCGAAGAGGAAGTCGACGCGTTGATCGAGCAGTTGAAAACGCAGTTGACCAATCTGGGCGCAACGGTAGACAAAGTCGACAAGTGGGGCAAGCGCCGCCTGGCTTACAAGGTGGATAAGTACCGCGAAGGCACGTATGTGCTGTTCCAGTTCACCGCTTCGCCCGAATCGGTAAAGGAACTCGAGCGCCGTCTGCGCGTGGCCGACATGGTCCTGAAATTCTTGACCGTGCGCATTGATATGACGCTGAAGCGTCTGGACAAGCGGAAGAAGGCAAGGGACAAGCGCGCCGCCAAGCGTGCCGCGGCTGCCCCGGCTGGACCCGCTCCGGCCCAACCATCTCTGGCCCAGCAAATGACCGAATCGCCGGCGGTAATGCCCGGCGTACCGAAGGAGGCCTAACCCATGGCGGAATCTAAAGGAAGACCAGGCAGTGCGGGGCAGCGTCCCACCGGCGGTGACAAGGCTGTTGCCACCCAGAAGAAGCAATATTTCCGGCGCAAGAAGGTATGCCGTTTCTGCGTCGAAAAAATTGACGACATCAACTATAAAGACGTGAAGATGTTGCACGCCTTTGTGGCGGAACGGGGCAAAATCATTCCCCGCCGCATTTCGGGTGTTTGCGCGCCGCACCAGCGGCGGCTCACGGATGCCATTAAAAAGGCGCGGAACATTGCGCTGCTGCCGTTCGCGGCGCAGTTTTAGGCAGGAGGAACTTGCATGGAAGTCATACTGAGAGAAGATATCGAAAAATTGGGCAGTCGGGGCGAAGTGGTCAAAGTCGCTCCCGGTTACGCCCGTAATTTCCTGCTGCCCAAGAAACTGGCCGTCGCCGCCAACGCATCCAACAAGAAGATCGTGGAGCAGGAGCGTCAGGCTCACCTGCGCAAGGAAGCCAAACTGCAAGGCGAAGCGCAGGAACTGGCCAATCTGATGACCGGCGTGAGCGTGACCATTACGCAAAAGGCCGGCGAGAACGATCAGTTGTTCGGGTCGGTCACTTCGAAAGACATCGCCGACGCGCTGGCTGCCAAGAACTACACCATCGATCGCCGCAAGATCCAGTTGGACGAGCCCATCAAACAGTTGGGCGAGTTCAAGATCCCGGTGAGACTGCACAAAGACGTCACTGCGGAAATCACCGTGGTGGTTGCCAAAGAAGAGTAGTTCCCCTGCATCGCGGGCGGGCCGGCATCCCCGGTCCGCCCGAATCTTTCCCAAATTCACCGACATCTCAAAGTTATGGACAGACAGCCGGCTGTGTTCCTGGCACATGGATCGCCCATGTCCGGATTGGGCGGCGACGATCACGCCGCCGCATTGCGCGCGTACGGGCAGCGGACCACCGGCATGAAGGCGATCCTCATCGTCTCGGCCCACTGGCAGGTCTCGCGGCCGCTGCGTGTCACGGCTTGGGACACGGCGCCGCTGCTCTACGATTTTGGCGGCTTTCCCGAAGCGTTATACCAACTCACTTACACGGCGCCGGGCGACCCCGGCATTGCCGCGCGCGTGGCTCGCACCCTGGTCGCCGAGGGCCATCCCACACGCTTTGATACGGAACGCGGCTTAGACCACGGCGCCTGGGTTCCCCTGCGCCTCGCTTGGCCCGAAGCCAAAGTGCCCGTCCTGCAACTCTCCATGCCGTTCATCGAGCCGCAGGAGATGTTTCAACTCGGACGCGCCCTTCGCCCCCTGCGCGAAGACGGCATTCTGGTGGTCGGCAGCGGCGGCATCGTCCACAATCTGCGAAAGGTGCGAATGGAGAACAAAGCCGCTCCCGTCGACGATTGGGCCGCCGAGTTCGACGCGTGGGTCGCAAAGCAGGCGGCCGCGCGCAATCTGGAGTCGCTGTTCGCCTATCGCTCCGCCGGTCCGCATGCCCGCCTCTCGGTGCCGACTACCGAGCATTTCGACCCGCTCTTCATCACGCTCGGCGCGGCCTTCCCCAACGAGAAGGTGGTCCCGATATTCGAGGGCTTCCAGTACGGCAACCTCTCGATGCGCAGCTTCGAACTGACGCAGCAGTAGGTCTCGATCATAGGCTGACAGCGGCGAGCGCGTGGATTACCGAGGCGATGCGGACGGCGGCCAGCACCGTCTCTTCGCTGACGCCTTTTTCGCGCAGAACATGTTCGTGCGCATCCATGCAGACGCCGCAGTCGTTGATGGCCGAAACGGCGAGGCACCAGAGTTCGAAATCCACGGGGTCGCTGCCATGAGTACGAATCACCTGCATGCGCAGGCGGGCCGGCATCTCACTATATTTCGGGTTGGTGCTGAGATGGCGGAAGCGGTAGAAGATATTATTCATCCCCATAATGGCCGCGGCAGCCTTGGCGGCGTAGAGGGCCTGTTCATTGAGGTGGCCGGCGGCTTCGGCCAGGATCGCTTCCAGCAGGTTGGGGTTGCGCGAGGCAACCGCCGAGCAAACGGCGGTGCCCCACGCCTGCTGTTCCGTGAGTTCCGGTTGCCGGAGTACGCTGCTCAAGTTGAGCTTGAGGTCCTTGGCGTACTCCGGAATGGATTCCAGGAATTTTTCCATAATTTAGATTGCCGGCTTCAATACGTCCTGTCCCTTTTGCCAGTTGCAGGGGCACAGTTCGTCGGTCTGCAGCGCGTCGAGCACGCGCAGCACCTCGTTGGGATTGCGGCCCACCGAAAGATCGTTCACGGAGACGTAGCGAATCACGTTGTGAGGATCCACCACGAAGGTGGCCCGCTGCGCCACGCCTTCCTGCGGATCGAGAATTCCGAGGGCATTGCAAAGCTCCCGCTTGATATCGGCGAGCATGGGGAACGGTAGACCCTTCAGGTCTTCGTGATTCTGGCGCCAGGCCAGGTGCACAAACTCGGAATCGGTACTGCCGCCGAGCAACTGCGCGTCGCGGTCGGCGAATTCGCCGTTCAACTTACCGAAGGCGGCGATTTCCGTGGGACAAACGAAGGTAAAGTCCTTCGGCCAGAAGAAGTAGATCTTCCACTTCCCCGTGTAGTCGCTGTCGCTGATGGTCTGGAAAGTCTTGCCTTTTTCCAGGCTCACAGTGGCCTGTAGAGAGAAGGCCGGGAACTTATGTCCAACACCTAACATTTAAACGAATGCTCCTTATTTCAGTTGTGCGGTAACGCTTCGATCTTGGCCGCCAGAATGAAATCACTCTCGGTGAGGCCGTCAATTTTGTGGGTCCAGGTTTTGACATCCACCTTTCCCCACGCCAGGTACAAATCGGGATGGTGACCCTCTTCTTCGGCGATCGCGCCTACGCGATTCACGAAGTCCAGGGCCGCTTTAAAATCGGGGAAGGTATAGCTTCGCGTGAGGTGATGGCCATCGGCCACCTGCCAGTCCGGAAGTTGCGCCTTCATTTTTTCCAACTCCTCGCCCTGCAGGGCCGGTACGCCTCCTCGGCAGGGAACACAATGCTTATCGGCTAAATTCATGATTGCTCTCCTGATTTCGGATTTCCACCCCCGCAACTCTCACAAGTACCTCGAAATAGAATTTCGAAGTTGCGCACGCTGCGACCGGCCAAAGGCGCTTTGACGGCGGGGGCCGGCAGGTCGAACCACGCAATGTCTTCCACCGCGCCGCACTGCTCGCAGAGGAAATGGTGATGGCGGTGCAGGCTGGCGTCAAAGCGGGCGGCTTTGCCTTCGGAGACTACCTCGCGGACCAACCCGGCGCGCGCCAGGGAATGCAGGCTGTTATAAATGGTGGCACGGGAGGCTCGCGGGTCGCCGCGATTGACGGCATGGAAGATGTCTTCCGCCGTAGCGTGTACGGGATGGCGCACCAGGAACTCCAGCACCGCGTAGCGCTGCGTGGTGGGGCGCAGGCGGGCGTTGCTGAAAGCGGCGTCGAGCTCCTGACGTAATTTAGACACAAACTAAACTTATACTATGTCTAAATATGTGGAATGTCAATGGGCCGGACGGAAGCCTGCGATACTCCAGTGCGGGTCAGTGATATGGTAATGGACGCTGGAGCGGGTCGGGACCATGAAGATTCGGATGAAGGGCGACGAGCGCCGGACGGCCATCGTAGAGACGGCGATTCACCTGTTTGCGGAGAAGGGATTTCGCGGCGCGACCACGCGGGAACTGGCTGCCGCGGCAGGCGTTACCGAGCCGATCCTGTATCGCCACTTCCGCACCAAGCGGGACCTCTACACCGCCATTATCGAAGCCAAAGCCAGTGAGGCGAACCTGCATGCGGCCGATCTGACCGAACTGGCAAGCCGCGGCGACGATCGGGAATTCTTTCGCGCGGTCGGCGACTTGGTGCTCAGAAGGTACGAAAACGATCCCGAGATTTCGCGCCTGCTGCTCTTCAGTTGCCTGGAGCGGCATGAACTGGCGGATCTCTTCCTGGACAAGCTGTTTCTGGGCTTCTACAAACTGGTGGCAGGCTACATCCGGCGGCGCATCCGCGCGGGAGCTTTCCACAAACTGGATCCGGAGATCGCCACGCGCGGCTTCGTCGGCATGGTGGCTTACCACGGGCTTTTCGGACTGCTCTTTCCCAATCGCTTCGGCAAGCCGAATCGCCGGCGCGTGGTGAATCAGATGGTCACCGTTTTTCTGGAAGGGATGGAGAAGTAGTCGTCACCGGCCGGAAGAGCCGAAGCCTCCGGGGCCGCGGGCGGAATCGGCGAGAGGGGCGTCCAGCCACTCGACGGGCTCGTAGCGGGCGACAATCATCTGGGCGATCCGGTCGCCGGGATGAATGGTGTATGGCTCGCGGCCGAGATTGAGGAGAATGACGCGCACTTCGCCGCGATAGCCCGGGTCGATCGTGCCGGGCGCGTTGGGGATGGTGATGGCGTGTTTGAGGGCGAGGCCGCTGCGCGGGCGCACCTGGGCTTCGAAGCCGGACGGCACCTCGATAGTGAGTCCCGTAGCCACCAATCGCGGCACGCCGGGCTCGAGTGTCACGGCTTCCACGGCGCACAGATCCATGCCGGCGTCCTCGTGAGGACCATGGGCGTAGGCGGGCAGGACGGCGTCGGGATGTACCCGTTGGATTCGTATCTGCATTCCTCGTTATCATAGCCTCTTGACCTCCACCAAACGCGTAATTACGGTGGCGCCGATGCCGCCGGAGAAGAGCGCCTATGCGCTGGCCCGCTACAGCCGGTCGCCGGATTCCATTCGGGATTCGATCAAATGGGTGCGCACACACGACTCCCAGAAATTCCTGGAGAGTTTCTACTTCCAGTACGGCCACGCCTCCATCGCAGACCTGGGCCACACGGTGATGTGTTTCGAGGGGATCTCCGAACTGGCCGCCACCGAGATTGAGGAAGAGCCACTGTGGGACGGGCAGGCGAAATCGTCGCGGTATCAGGACTTTTCGAAGTCGGGCTTCATTACCCCCCCGGAGCTTTCGGCGGACGACGCCGCGGCCTATCATGCTGCCGGGGAGGCGATGCTGGCGGCATACGGCAAGGTCAACGAACTGGCCTTCGCTTGCCTCAGCGGGCAGTTGCCGCGTCCGGACGCCATGAAGCCCGACGCTTACCAGCGCAATATCGCGGCGCGCGCCTTCGATGTAGCGCGCTACCTGCTGTTCTGGGGCGTGCCTACCAATGTGGGCCAGGTGAGCAGCATACGAACGCTGGAAAAACAGATTCGCCGACTGAAAGCCTCCGAGTTCCAGGAACTCCGCGAGTTGGGCGACGAAATCGCGCAGGCGTGCGCCCGACTGCCGGATTGCATTTGGGATGCGGACGCCAAGGCCGAGGCTCTGGCGCCGACTCTGGCGCGGCATGCCGACGCCGACGAGCACACCGTCCGGGCGCGCGCCGACCTCAAGCAGTGGGCGGCGCAGAATCTTCCGGCGGCAGCCGGCGTCACGGCTCCGCGCGTGGACCTGGTGAAGCCCGGCGATGTGCCCTCGGACATCGTGGCGACCCTGCTTTATCCCGTGACCGACCGGCCCTTCCGTGAGCTGTACGAACTGGCGCGAGGCTGGAGCGCGGCGCAGCGGGCCGAGGTGATTGGCGTGGCGATGCAATCGCGTATGCGGCGCGACGAAATCCTGGGCGGCTTCCGCGGCGGCTTGTATGCGTACGACATGGTGATCGACGTGGGCGCCTACCGCGATCTGCACCGGCACCGTCGCTGCCAGAAATTCCGGCAAGACTACGCCGGCACGCTGGGCTACGATACGCCGCAACTGGTGAAGGACTCGGGCGCTCTGGAAGTCTACGAAGCAGCGATGCAGGCCGTGTGGGAAGTGCGCGGACGTCTGGCGCCTGCCGGTGCCCAATACTTGCTGCCTTTTGGCGCGCGGTCGCGCTTCCTGTTCAAGATGGACTTTGCCGAAGCCGAGTACATTTCGCGCCTGCGCAGCGGCGTGAAAGGCCACTTCAGCTACCGCGAAATCGCCTGGGAGATGAAGTGCCGGATGGACGAACTGGAGCCGGAACTCGGCCGCCTGATCGAAGCTACGCCACCGTGGGTGGAAGATCCGCTACAACGGTAGACCGCGACGAGGCCAGTTCCTGGTCCTTGTACTGCAACTGGTAGAGCTTGTAGTAAATGCCGCGCTGCGCCAGCAATTCCTGGTGGGTGCCGGATTCGCGCAATTTCGCCTTGTGCATCACCAGGATCCGGTCGGCGCGCTGAATGGTCGACAGGCGGTGGGCAATGATGATGGACGTGCGGCCTTCCACCATGCGGGAGAGTGCATCGCGGACACGCAATTCAGTTTCGGTATCGACGCTGGAAGTGGCTTCGTCCAGAATTAGATAGCGCGGGTCGTGGGCCAGGGCACGGGCAAAGCCGATCAACTGCTTCTGACCGGTGGAGAGGCCGCTGCCGCGCTCGCGAATCGGTTGAGCGAAGCCTTCGGGCAGGCTTTGGATGAAGTCCAGCAGGTTGACCTGTTCGGCCGCGGCTTCCACTTCCTCCTGACGAATTCGCTCCGTGCCCAGGCGGATATTTTCGGCCAGGGTGCCGGTGAACAGGTAGGGGTCCTGGAGCACCACTCCGAATTGCCGCCGCAGGTCCAGCGGATCCATTTGGCGAATGTCGATTCCGCCCACTTTGATGCTGCCGCGCTGAATATCGTAGAACCGCAAAAGCAGGCTGATGAGCGTGGTTTTGCCGGCTCCGGTATGGCCGACTACGGCGATCGTCTCGCCCGGAGCGATGGCGAAGCTGAGGTCCTGCAGTACCCAATCCTCGTCCTTGTAGGCGAACCAGACATGGTCGAACTCGATCTCCGCGATAGTGGCGGGAGCGGCGGCGGGGTCCGCCGGCGGCAGGATTTGAGCATCCGTATCGAGCAATTTAAAAATCCGCTCCGAAGACGCCATGGCGCCCTGCAGGATGTTGTACTTTTCGCTGAGGTCCTGAATGGGGCGGAAGAAACGCAGCCCGTATTGCAGGAACGCCGCCACCACGCCCAGCGTGAGCCTCCCTGACTGGACGCGGAAGCCGCCGTACGTCAGAATCGCGGCCAGCGCCAGCATCGAGATAAATTCGATGACGGGGTAGAACCAGCCGTAGGCGGTGATGGCGTCCTTATACGCTTCCATGTGCTCGCGATTGACCACTTCAAATTCTTTTGAACTGCGATGTTCGCGATTGAAAAGCTGCAGGACGACGATGCCGGTGACGTGTTCCTGCAGGTAGGCATTGATGCGCGCGATGGCGACGCGGATCCGTCGATAGCTTTGCGTCACGCTGCGGCGGAAGATCACGGTCACCAAAATGACGAACGGCATGGCGGCGAGCATGATTCCGGCCAGCAGCGGGCTGAGCTGAAACATGATGGCCAGGATGAAACCGAGCACCAGGACATCGCCGAGAATGGTGACCAGACCGGACGCGAACAGGTCGTTGAGCACGTCGACATCGGTGGTGACG
The DNA here is from genome assembly GCA_035551455.1 of Candidatus Sulfopaludibacter sp. Lineage (GTDB taxonomy): Bacteria > Acidobacteriota > Terriglobia > Bryobacterales > Bryobacteraceae > Sulfopaludibacter. The sequence continues at coordinate 30,165 of DASZMZ010000319.1, read as the reverse complement.
CGGGTGACGAGGCGGCCCACCGGATTGTGATCGTAGAACGCGAGGTCGAGTCCCTGGAGGTGCTCCATGAGCTGCTTGCGCAAGTCGAACATGGCCAATTGGCCGGTGTACTGCATCAGGTAGGTCTGAGCGAATTCGGTGACGAACACGCCCGCCAGGACAATCAGGTAGAGCAGTCCAATGCGTGAGAGCCCTTCCCACGGACTGGCCGGGAGGAGCGGGTCGAAGAAGGAAGCCGCGCCGTTGGGGCGGAGATACTTATCGATGGCCGTCTTAGTGAGCAGCGGGCCCATCACCTGGAAGACGGATTGGACCAGCAAAAATGCCAGGGAGAAACCCACCAGCTTCCGATAAGGGCGCATGTACCCCAACAGCCGGCGCATGAGACGGGAATCGTATGCCTTACCGAGGACCTCTTCTTCCACTTATCCCAGTGTAATATGTCTAGGCCGGTGCCACCGGGTCGCGAGTTCTGCTGTGAATTCCGGCACTAGTCGGAAAAATGTTACTTTACACACTTCTAAGGCGAAATAGTACTTACCCTTTCGACGTACTATCAATTACCCTGTATAAGGCAGGGTGATGAATCAGCCGATTGCTGTCTTGTTCATCGGTGATACCGGCGTCGAATCCATTGGCGCCGAATTGGGACGGGGTGGATACCAAGCGTCGTTCCAAAGGGTAGGTTCCAGCGCCGAGCTGGACGGTGCACTTACCTCGCATTGGGACATTGCTATCAGTGACTTTACCGTGGGAGACTGCGGCGCACTGACAGCGTTACGGGCAATCCAGACTAAGTCGATCGACCTTCCCCTGATTGTGGTCTCGGGCAAGATCAAAGACGCGGATGTCATTTCAGCATTGAAGGCGGGCGCCGCGGATCATATGACCCGCAGCAACCTGATGCGCCTGAATGCGGCGGTGGAGCGGGAGATCCGCGCGGCCAAACTGCGTCGCGAGCGCATCCGGCTGGAGGAAGAATTCCGCCAGGCACAGAAAATGGAAGCCGTCGGCAGGCTGGCTGGCGGAGTGGCCCACGATTTCAATAATTTGCTGACGGTCATCACCGGCTACAGCGACCTGCTTCTGACCAGCAGGGACCTCAAGGACGCGCAGCGTACGGCGTTGGAAGAGATTCGCCGGTCGGCCGAGCGGGGCGGAGCACTGACGCACCAACTGCTGGCTTTCAGCCGTCGGCAGCCCATGGTGGCCCGTACGGTCAGGCTGAACGACCTGATCATCCAGATTGAGAAAATGCTGCGGCGCCTGATTGGCGAGGACATCGAGCTGGTGACCATTCCGGCGGCGGCCCGCGACACGGTGACGGCCGACGCGGGGCGGCTGGAACAGGTGATCATGAACCTGGTGGTCAACGCCCGTGACGCCATGCCGAACGGCGGCAAGCTGACCATCGAGACGGGCACCATCCAACTGAGCGAGAGCTTCTCCGCGCCCAAACTGGGAGTTCCTGCCGGTCCGCATGTCACAATATCCATCACGGACACCGGGGTGGGGATGGACGAAGAGACGAAGAATCACCTCTTCGAGCCGTTCTTCACCACAAAGGGTCCCGGCCGGGGCACCGGGCTCGGGCTTGCCACCGCTTACGGAATCATCCGGCAGAGTGGCGGCGCGATCGGCATGTTCAGCGAACTCGGAGCCGGCACCACGGCGCGCATTTATCTACCGCTGGTGGAAGACAAGCTTGCAGTGGCTCCCGAGGGGTCGCCGGCGGGTAAGAATCTGGATGGCGCGGAAACCATTCTGCTGGTGGAAGACGAGGCGCGGGTTCGCAAACTGATTGTCGACGTGCTGAGTTCGCGCGGCTATCACGTGGTGGAGGCGACGCGCGGGGAAGAAGCCATCCGCATGTGCCGCGAATATCAGGGCAAGATCGACTTGGCCGTGGTGGACGTGGTGATGCCGGAAATGAGCGGTCCCGGTGTGGTCAAGGAGATTGCGCAGGTTTGTCCGGGGATCCGGGTGTTGTACATCTCAGGGTACACGGACGAGGCCATTGTGCACCACGGAATTCCTCAATCGGGCGCGGCGTTCCTGCAAAAGCCGTTCATGCCCAATGCGCTGGTCCGCAAAGTGCGGGAAGTGCTCGACAGCCGGAGCAATTCGGCCTGCTGACGCTTACCGCGGGTGCGTGAACTCCGTGGCGTGGGGCACCAGTTCGAAATAAAGCCTTTCGGGAAGATTGGTGTGCCAGTTGTTCGTCATGCGGGCGTACGTAGTGAAGCCCAGGAATAGGACAGCTACTCCAGTGGCGATGGTCCATGCTGGAACGCGCCGGCGTCGCGGGGCCGCCATGATGAGGGCTCCGGCGGCGGGACAGGATTCCACGCATTGCAGGCAGGCGGTGCACTCGGCGGAGGCGATGCTCACCAGGCGATCCACCGGCAGCGCGGAGGGGCAGGCTTTGGCGCACTTGCCGCAATCGATGCAAAGGGCGGCGTCGCGCCGGATGCGGAGCGGGCTGGCCAAGGCGGCCAATCCCATGAGCGCGCCATACGGGCAGAGGTAGCGGCACCAGAAGTTCTGCACAAACACGGAGGCCACCACCAGGAGCGCCATGACCACTCCCCCGGTCACTCCCAGAAAACGGAAGAAGTTGAGCATTTTGACGTCGTCCACGAGTCCGTAAGGGCTCTCCAGGAAGGCGTGGATGGCGGGGACGGACATGGAGCCGACGGCATAGAAAAAAAGGCCAAGCAGCAGATATTTGAGGCTCCGCAGTCCGATGTCGAGCTTGCGGGGCAGCCGGTAATTGCGGCCGAAGGTCTGCCGGCCCAATCGCCAGAGGTACTCGGACACGGTGCCGATGGGGCAGAGCCAACCGCAGAAGCTCTTGCGGAAGATCCAGGACATCGCCAGGAAGGAGAGCAGCAGAAACATGCCGGCCGGATGGAGGGCCGGGATTTGTCCAGATGCAAGAAGTACCTTTAGATTCATCAGGGAAGCGATGGGCAGCCAGCCTTCCACTCCGGGGGGCCGGGTGGCGCGGATGCCTACTCCTCCGCGTTCGTAGAAGCGGACGAAGAGGTAGAATTCGGCGCAGATCCAGACGTTGAGCGTCAGAAAGATGAATTGGAAAGTGTGTCGAAGCGACTGCGACCGGCCCGGCTTGGCCCGCTCAAAGTGCTTCTTGATCTTGGCGGGGGCTGCTGTGGCGACCGGCATCTTTTTGTCCTCTGATGACAGGTTAGAGCCTTGCCTGCGCCCGGGCAGTGACTGCGGTCACAGCCTGGTGTGGAGGACGTTGCGCCACTCGGAGTAGAGGGTCTCTCGTTCGACGGGGGTGAGCGGCGTGGCGTCGGGACTGGGCTGGTCTTCCAGGCACTGATTGTGGAGGTAGCAGTCCAGCTTCTGGCGCATGGCCTGGCGGCCGCGATGGAGGCGTGTTTTGACGACGTCCTGACTCAGGTCCAGGATCTGAGCCGTCTCTTCGGTGGAAAGCTGCTCTATGTCGCGGAGGAGGACCACGGGGCGGGTGGATGCCGGCAGTTCCAGAATCACCCGGTCCAGGATGGCGCGGAGCTCGTGCTGCAGTAGGGTGAGGTCTGCCGGGGGGGCATCGTCCGATAGTTGGGCCGGGGCCGGGAGAGCCTCCAGGGAGACTTCTTCGGAGGGGGCGAAGACGCTTTTGCGACGCTGCATCAGGCAGACATTGCGGGCGATGCGGAAGACCCAGGCTCGGATATGTTCGGGTTCGCGAAGCTGATCCAGACTCTGGAAGACGCGGAGCAGGGTCTCCTGGGCCACCTCCTCGGCATCGTCGGGCTGGCCGCAGACCAGCCAGCTATAGCGGAAAACTTTGGACCGGAAGTACTGGACGAAGTGCTCGAACGCATCGGATTCGCCGGCCAGAAGGGCGCGGGCCAGTTCGGTCTCTTCCTGCTGGTTCAAACCGAATTGTAGCTCGCTTCGGCCTCGACTCCGCAATGCACGTGCGTCTCAATTGCCGGCGGGTGGAGCAGCGTATTGTGAATCAGGCAGGCCTCGACAGCGCGCAGCATGCCGGCTTCATGTTCGCCGGAGACGCCGGGCGCCATCACATCGAGTTTGAAGCTGCCGAGCCGGGCCGGGGCTTTGGCCTTTTCAGCGGAGACCGAAACTTCCAGTCCGGGACATTCCAAGTGGTGGACTCTGAGGTACTGGGCGGCGTAGAAAGCGCCGCAGGTGCCGAGAGAAGCGAGAAGCAGTTCCGGCGGGGTCATGCCGGAGTCGGAGCCGCCATTAGAGGCCGGCTGGTCGGAGATCACGCGATGACCGCGTGCCGCGGCTTCGAATTTCACGCCGCCGAGGTGTTGAATTTTGACTTCCATACCTAACTTTCAAGATGCAAATTCCGGGCGAAGGTGACATCGTCCACGGGAGGGGCCTGGGGGGGTGCTCCTTGACTTTCGCAGGGCGGGTAATTTATTCTGACGATTCGCTTTGGCCGCGCCCGGCCGATTATGTATGCGTGAAAATATGCGCCACGTACCAGAGACTGTGGAGCGGTCTCTGGAGTCGACCTTGGAGAGCGTGGATAGCGCCGAGGAACTCGCCACGAAGATGGCGGAGCGGGCAGGTCTGGACGACGAAGACCTGATGAAGATCGGGATGGCCGTCCGGGAAGCAATGGTCAACGCTGTAGTCCACGGGAATCGGTATAACGCCAATAAGAAGGTCCGGTTCTCGGTTTCTCATGCGGCGGATCGCTTCACGATCCGGATTGCGGACGAAGGCGAAGGGTTCGATGTAGAGAGTCTGCCGGATCCGCTGGCTCCGGAGAATCTGCTGCGAACTTCGGGACGGGGAATTTTTCTGGTGCGGTCGTTCATGGATGAATTCGACATCCGGCGCGGGGAAAGTGGCGGCATGGAAGTAACTTTGGTCAAATATCTGGTGTCAAAGTAGAGGCGGGATTTCGCAAGGAGGCATATTCAGTGAGTGTAAAGTTGAGTTCTCGGCAGGTGGGTGACGTGACGGTGGTAGATGTGGCTGGACGAATCACGCTTGGTGAAGGTTCCAGCGCGATGCGCGACGCACTTCGCGATCTGGTTTCGAAAAATCAGAAGAAGATCCTACTCAACCTGGGAGACGTATCCTATATCGACAGCTCCGGGATCGGCGAGCTGGTTTCGGGTTTCACAACAGTGACCAACAGCGGCGGGCAACTCCGGTTGCTCAACCTGACCAAGCGCGTCAAGGATCTGCTGCAGATCACCAAACTGTACACTGTTTTCGACGTACATGAAGACGAGGCGGCGGCGATCCGCGCCTTCGGAGCATAGAGATTTCCATCGGGCGGGGCAGATCTACCGGTCTGTCCTGCCTGTTCGTCCGATTTTCCTGCTAGCCCCCACCCACAAACTGCACGATCTCCAACTGCGATCCCGCGGATAAAATAGTTTCAGGCCATTTTGGCTGTTTCAGGATTCGACGGTCGAGTTCCACGGCTACGCGGGCGGGGTCCAACTGCAATTGTTGCAGCAGGCCGAGCACGGTTTGGCCCTCGGAAGTGGAGCGCTGCTCGCCGTTAATGACGATTTCGATATCCATGCTTGGTTGACACCCCTGTTTTGCAACCATTATAGTCAAATTTGAGTCTTCTTCTCCCTAAACTGCATGCCTAACTCTTACACAGAGTTGTATTTTCCTGTCCTTGTGCAGGCGCTGCTCGCGATGGCACTCGCCGCGGGGCTCCTCACCGTGTCATATCTGTTGGGCAAAAAAGTCCGCAACAGAGTGAAGGACATGCCCTATGAAAGCGGCATCACGCCCACGGGCGACGCCCGTTCCCGTTTCAGCGTGAAGTTCTACCTGGTGGCCATGCTGTTTATTCTGTTCGACATCGAAGCAATCTTCCTGTATCCCTGGGTGGTTGTTTATCGCGAGCTGAAGATGGTCGCATTCGCCGAAATGCTGGTGTTCGTTATTTTGATCCTTTCCGGATTTTTCTACATCTGGAAAAAGGGAGCGCTGGATTGGTCCGGAGCGGACATTTCCAGCCGGAAGCACTAAAGCGTAGTACAACTCGAGATGCTACCCGAAAATTTGCGAGAGCATGCCGTTGCTCTGGCAGTAGAGGCGTTCGACGCCGAAGCTGTCAAAGGCGGCAAATACGACCGGAACGAACTGACGCTGGAGATAGCGCCGGCGAAAATTGCCAGCGTCTGCGGCTTCCTGAAGTACGATCAGGCGTTTGTCCGGCTGAGTACAGTGACCGCGGTGGATCGGTATCCGGCGGAACCCCGTTTTGAAGTGGTCTATCACCTTCACTCGGTGGAACACAATCAGCGCGTACGTCTCAAGTGCCGGTTGCGCGGGGAAGACCCTGTGATCGAATCCGTAACCGGAGTCTGGCGCGGCGCCGATTGGTACGAGCGCGAGGTGTTCGACCTGTTCGGCATTCAATTCGTGAATCATCCGGATTTGCGCCGGATTCTGATGCCGGACGATTGGGAAGGTCATCCGCTCCGCAAGGATTATCCGATCACGGGGTCGAGGGTCTAGAACTATGAGCGACATCCGTCCAGGTTTGGTGGATACGGAGGCGCCGGCGCAGGCTGGGCCGCGACGTCTGGTTCTGAACATGGGACCGCAGCACCCGTCCACGCACGGAGTGCTCCGGCTGCTGATCGAACTCGATGGCGAGAACGTCATGAAGTGCCAGCCCGATATCGGGTTTCTGCACACGGGAATCGAAAAAGAATTCGAAGTCAAAACCTACCAGCAGGCAGTGACGCTGACCGATCGCGTGGACTATCTGGCGCCGCTTTCCAACAATCTGGGCTGGTGCCTGGCGGCGGAAAAGTTGCTGGCGTTGGAGATTCCCCCGCAGGCGCAATGGATGCGGGTGCTGCTCACTGAGCTGACGCGGCTCAACAGCCACCTGGTGTGGCTGGGAACGCATGCGCTGGACATCGGCGCGATGAGCGTGTTCCTGTACTGTTTCCGCGAGCGCGAGGACATTCTCCGGATTTTCGAGATGTTCAGCGGCCAGCGCATGATGACCAGCTATTTCCGGATCGGCGGGCTGGCGCTGGAGCCTCCGCGGGGCTGGCAGGCGGCCGTCAAGAAATTCATCGACATTTTCCCGAGCCGGATCGACGAATATGAGAATCTGCTGACCAACAACCCGATCTGGCTGGGCCGCACCCAGGGTGTCGGGTACATCGCTCTGGAAGACATGCTGGACCTGGGAGTGACCGGTCCCATGCTGCGCGCCGCCGGGTTGAAGGTCGACGCTCGCAAGGACGAGCCGTATTCGAGCTACGAGAAATTCGATTTCGAGGTGCCCATCAGCGACCGCAACGACGTTTTCGGCCGCTACCAGGTGCGGGTGGAAGAAATGCGGCAGAGCACCAAGATCGTCCGTCAGGCGCTGGAGGGCATGCCGGAGGGTCCCTGGAAGGCCGACGCGCCGCACGTGGTGCTGCCGGACCGCGAAAAGATGAAGACGCAGATGGAAGCGCTCATCTACCACTTCAAGATTGTGACCGAAGGCTTCCGCGTGCCGGAAGGCGAAGTCTACCAGGTGATCGAATCGCCGCGCGGCGAGTTGGGCTATTACCTGGTGAGCGACGGGACGACGAATCCCTTTCGGGTCCACATGCGGACGCCGAGTTTCGGCAATCTTCAGGCAACTTCGAAGATGGTGGAGGGCTCGCTGATCGCCGATTTGATTGCCTCCATCGGCAGTATGGACTTTGTGTTGGGCGATACGGACAGGTAATGACTTTTTCACCGGAACTGGAAGCCAGGTTTGCAAAATTCCTGACGAGTTACCCGCCGGGGCGGCAGCGGTCGGCGATGATTCCCATGCTGCTCTATGCACAGGACGAGTTGGGGCACATTTCCGACGAAGTGATCGACGAAGTGGCTCGCCGCGTGGGCGTGACGCCTCTGGCCGTGAACGAGGTGCTCTCGTATTACTCCATGCTGCACAAGAAGCCGCTGGGGAAGTACCACGTGCAGGTCTGCACCAATATCAGTTGCCTGCTGATGGACGGCGACAAGCTCTGGGATCATGCCTGCAAGAAATTGGGTATCGGCCATAAGGGAGTGACGGCCGACGGGGAGATCTCGCTGGAAGAAGTGGAATGTATGGGCGCCTGTTCCTGGGCGCCGGCCGTGCAGGTGAATTACGATTTCCACCACAAGGTGACGCCCGAAAAACTGGATCAACTTTTGGACAGCCTGAGGAAGAAACAATAAGCATGCTGTACAACGAACCCAGCCCGCTTGAAACCAGGGTGCTGACGCGCCGCTTCGGCATGGCGAACTCGGCCACGCTGCAGGGGTATCTCGATACGGAAGGCTATCAGGCGTTCCTGAAGGCCGCCAAGATGACTCCTGAGCAGATTATCAACGAAGTAAAAGCTTCCAATCTGCGCGGACGCGGCGGCGCTGGTTTTCCCACGGGAATGAAGTGGAGCTTCGTGCCGCGCACTTCGCCCAAGCCGAAATATATTGTGGTGAACGGCGACGAAAGCGAACCCGGCACCTGCAAGGATCGGGTGCTGATCGAAAACGATCCGCACCAGTTGATCGAAGGCGTGCTGATTGCCGGACTCTCGGTGGATGCGCACAAGGGCTATGTTTACATCCGCGGCGAATATCGATACCTGATCGACATCATGGATAAGGCCATCGCCGAGGCGTACGCCGCGGGCTGGCTGGGCAAGAACATTCAGGGCACGGGTTTCGATTTCGATTTGTACACGCACACCGGCGCGGGAGCTTACGAGTGCGGGGAAGAATCGGCGCTGCTCGAATCGCTCGAAGGCAAGCGCGGCATTCCGCGCATCCGGCCGCCGTTTCCAGCGGTGTCGGGCGCATTCCAATCGCCTACGATTCTGAATAACGTGGAGACGTTCTGCGCGGTGCCGTCGATTCTGCGGGATGGCGGCGAGGCCTTCGCGGCTCTGGGAATTCCCAAAGCGGGCGGCACCAAAATGACGTGCCTCACGGGTCACGTCAACAAGCCGGGCGTATACGAACTGAAGCTGGGCTTCCCGGTGAAGCAGATGATCGAGGAAGTGGGCGGCGGCATTCGCAACGGCAAGAAGCTGAAAGCCTTCATTCCGGGCGGATCGTCGTGCCCTGTGTTGACGGCGGCCGAAGTGGAAGGGGCCACCATGGATTACGATTCCATGGCGCAGCGCAAGAGCATGCTGGGGTCAGGCGGCGTGATCATCATGGACGAAGACACGTGCATGGTGAAGGCGGCGCTCCGCATCATGCGGTTCTACGCGCACGAAAGCTGCGGCTGGTGCATTCCGTGTCGCGAGGGCACCACCTGGCTGCGTAAGATTCTGGATCGCTTCCACGCGGGACAGGGCGTTCGTGGCGATATCACGCTGATCGGCGATCTGGCAAAGAACATGTTGGGCCGGACCTTCTGTCCGCTGGGCGACGCCGCGGCGATGCCGACGATTTCGATTGTGGAGAAGTTCCGGCACGAATTCGAGGATCATCTGGATGGCAAGCCGTGCCCTTATGAGCATGCGAACCATATGGTGACGGTGTAAATGGCAGACCTGGTAAAACTGACGATCGACGGGCGGGAGATACAGGCAGCGCCCGGAACTCTGGTGATCGACGCCGCGAAAACGGCGGGGATCGAGATTCCGGCGTTCTGCTATTACGAAGGATTTTCGCTGGCCGCGGCTTGCCGCATGTGCCTGGTGGAAGTGGAAAAGATGCCGAAAATGATGACGGCATGCACGCTTCCGGTGGCCGAGGGCATGGTGGTGAAGACCGATACGCCGCAGGTGGCGGCGGCGCGCAAGAGCACGCTGGAATTTCTGCTTACCAATCATCCCCTGGATTGTCCCGTGTGCGATAAGGGCGGCGAGTGCGAACTGCAGGACATGGTGTTCCGCTACGGCGCCGGGGAAAGCCGGTATATCGAGACCAAGATCCACGTGCCGGAGAAGCAGTATTCGCCGGTGGTCTTCTTCGATGCGCCGCGCTGCATTCTCTGTTTCCGCTGCATTCGCGCCTGCAATGAAGGCATGGGTGTGGGCGCGCTGGGCGTGATCAATCGCGGTGCAGTATCCGAAATCGCACCCAATACGGGCGACCATCTGGAATGCGACGAGTGCGGCGCATGTATCGATATCTGCCCGGTGGGCGCGCTCACCAGCGGAACGTACCGGTATCAGACCCGGCCCTGGGAAATGACCCACGTCGGCACCATCTGCACGCACTGCGGCGATGGCTGCAAGACTACGCTGGGCACGCGCAACGACCGTATTATCCGCGGCAACAATCGCGATCATTCCGGCATCAACGGCGAGTTCCTCTGCGTGAAGGGCCGCTACGCTTTCGACTTTTACGACAACAGCGAACGGCTGCAGACGCCGCTGGCGCGCATCAACGGCAAGCTGGAGGAAGTCTCCTGGAGCCAGGCGCTGGACATCGTCGCCAAGCGCTTCAATCAGACGATGGCGGATGGCGGCACGTTCGGCGTAATTGGCAGCAATCATACCAGCAACGAAGAGAATTTTTACTTGCAGAAGTTCGCCCGTCAGGTGTTGCGCACCAATCACATCGACCATCACCGCACGGGCGACGTGGTGGCTCTGGTGGACGCGCTGAGCGGCAAGACGGGCAAACTGGCGACAGTCGCCGACCTGTATCAGAGCAAGGCGGTGCTGGTGCTGGGCGCCGATCTGGCGCTGGAACATCCGTTGCTGTCCTACCAGATTCGCGCTAATTCGCGTCATCATCAGGCGCACGTTTACGCGGTCTCGGCGGGTACGGTGCGCGAAGACAAGTACTCCGTGGCCAGCATTCGCGTGGGCGCGAACGTGGAAAGCAGCGATCCTTCCAGGTTCGTCCATCCGCAGGGCGAGGCCTCGGCGGCCGATTATTTCGGCGCGCTGGATCAGTTGCGCGACAAGTTGAAGGCCGAGACGGAACTGGTGGTTTTGTTCGACGATTCCTTCAAAGGCCAGGACGTTCACAAGCTCGTGCTCTTCGGCGAATCCCTTGGGATTCCCGTGAAGTACATCGCGCTGGTGGATTATTCCAACTCGCGCGGCGCCATTGATATGGGCCTGACGCCGGAACTGCTGCCGGGATATAAACCGAGCGGACAGCTCGGCATGAACGTCCACGAGATGCTGGATTTCGATCTTTCGGCGATGTGGGTGGTGGGCGCCAATCCGTACAAGAGCGGTGCGGCCCGGAAGGCCGGTTTCCTGGTGGTTCAGGATATGTTCCTCACCGAGACCGCGGCCCTGGCCGACGTGGTGCTGCCGGCGGCATCGGCTTACGAGAAGAACGGCACGGTCACCAACGTGACCGGCGAAGTGCAGAAATTGAAGCGCGCCATCAATACGATGGGCGCCAAGCCCGATCTGGAGATCATGGGCTACATCGCGCGCGAAATGGGCGCGGCGGCGGCGCTGGGTCCCTGGCTGCCGGACGTGGTGTTTGAGGAGATTCGCAAGACTGTTCGTGGTTACGAAATTCCCATTCCGGTGATCGCCACCGGGGGAGCCGCGCAGACGGCGCCGGTGAACGGGCGGGTGCCCGTGGAACTCCGGCCCGACCTGGTGCGTTCCGATCACAACGGGTTGTTCGCGTCCGGTACACTCGGGCGTTATTCTAAGGTTCTGCATACCGTGATAGAAAGCCGTTTGAGCCGATAATGCTTGATTCGTTCATCGTGATCAGCCTGATCAAGGTGTTCGTGGTCTTTGCTGTTCTCATGACCACGCTCGCCTACCTGCAATGGGTGGAGCGAAAGGTGATTGCCCACATACAGGTGCGGCCCGGGCCGTACCGCGTGGGTCCGCATGGCTTGCTGCAGCCGCTGGCGGACGTCATCAAACTCATCACCAAGGAAGACCTCGTTCCGCCCTACGTCAATAAGCCGCTTTACCTGGCGGCGCCGTTCCTCGCCATCACTATGGCGCTGCTTTCGATCTCCGTGATTCCCTTCGGACCGGAAATCAAAGTGGCGGGCTACTCCACCTACATGCAACTCACCGACTTGAATATCGGGGTGGTGTTCATTCTGGCGGTTTCGTCGATGGGCGTGTACGGCATCGCACTGGCTGGGTGGTCCTCCAACAATAAATACGCGCTGCTGGGCGGCTTGCGCAGTTCGGCGCAGATGATCAGCTACGAGCTGCCCATGTCGCTGGCCATCGCTTCGCCGCTGCTCATCTCGAATACGCTGAGTCTGCGGACGCTGGTGGAGAAGCAGTCGGGCAGCATTCTGCACTGGAACGTGCTGCACGGACCGTTCCCGCAAATCATCAGTTTCATCATTTTCCTGATTGCGGCATTTGCCGAGACCAACCGCGTGCCGTTCGATTTGCCGGAAGCCGAAAACGAGCTGGTGGCCGGCTTCCATACCGAATACAGCAGCATGAAATTCGCCAGCTTCTTCATGGCGGAGTACGCCAACATGATCACGGTGAGCTGCATGGCCGTGCTGTTATTCCTGGGCGGCTGGGTGGCTCCCTGGCCGGCCGAGTACGGGTCGAGCCTGGTGCCGCCGGTGATCTTCGCCATCGCGGGCCTGATTTTGCTGTACCACGGGTTTAACTACACCCGGAAGCGCGACAAGTATACTTTCCCGGCTTTCGGCGTGATTTTCCTGGTGATTGCCGCAGTCTTCCTGGTGCCGATGGTGCAGGCGTGGCTACTGCCGCTGTTTTGGTTCTGCGCCAAAACGGGCATCATTCTGTATGCTTTTATGTGGGTTCGCGGCACGCTGCCGCGCTTCCGCTATGACCAATTGATGAGCTTCGCGTGGAAGTTTCTATTCCCGGTGGCCATGTTGAATCTGCTGGTGACCGGCTTCCTGGTCGCTTGGTTTTCGTAAAATGGACGTCATTCTTTTTCTAGTCTTCGCGATTATCGCGGTGGTCTGCGCCATCAACGTGGTGGTCCAGTCGCATCCGATCTCGAGCGCCATCTCGCTGGTCGGCGTCATGGGTTCGCTGGCGATTCTCTATCTGTTGCTGGGCGCGGAATTCATCGCGGCCGCGCAGGTGATTGTCTATGCCGGGGCCATCATGGTGCTGTTCGTCTTCGTGATCATGCTGCTGAATGCCGGCGCCGAAACCCGTCAGGGCCGTTCGCTCATGGTGCAGGCCGTGGGCGTGCCGCTGGCCATCGCTCTGCTGGGGTCGCTGGCCTTCTTTGTGCGGCGGCTGTATCCGCAGGATACGGTACACTTCGGCGGCTTCCAGGGCGGCACGGCTTATGCGGTGGGAAAAGCGCTGTTTACCACTTACCTGCTGCCGTTCGAAATTACCAGCATTCTGGTGCTGATCGCCATTGTCGGGGCGATTGTTCTGGCGCGGAAGGAGATCGACTAATGGCCTCAGTTCCCGTGTGGTGGTTCCTGACGTTGAGCGCCATACTGTTCGTGCTCGGCGTGTGCGGGTTCCTGTTCCGGCGCAACATCATCACGGTCTTCATGTCGATCGAACTGATGTTGAACGCCGTCAATCTGACTTTCATCACGTTCTCTTACCAGCTCAAGCAGGTGAACGGCCACCTTTTCGCTTTCTTCGTGATGGTGGTGGCGGCGGCCGAAGCGGCCGTGGGGCTGGCGATTATTTTGACGGTTTTTAAAAATCGGAACACGCTGAACATCGACGAAGTCAATTCGATGAAAAATTAATATGTTCACCGCCGAGACGCAGAGACACGGAGAAAACCTGACGACCTCGCTCGTTTTATCTCGGCGCCTCGGCGCCTCGACAGTGAATTTCGCGTTCGGGCTTTGGATACAAGATTAGATGCAACTCTGGCTCATTCCCATACTTCCGCTGGCAGGCTTCGTCATCAACGGCGTCTTTGGACGCCGCTTCTCTAAGGGCCTGGTCAGCAGCGTTGCCATTGGCAGCGTGGTGCTCGCGTTTGCCTGGGCGCTGCGCGTGATTCTGGCGTTGGGCGATTTGAATAGCCCGTACACCGAACACTATTTCACGTGGATCCAAAGCGGTTTCGTCAATATCGCCTGCGACCTGGCGGTGGACCGTCTCACCGTCGTCATGCTGATGGTGGTCACCGGTATCGGGTCGTTGATCCACATCTACGCCACCGGGTACATGGCGCATGAGCACGGGCCGAACTTCGGCGGCTTCTACCGGTTCTTCGCGTACCTCAATCTGTTCATGTTCTTCATGCTCACGCTGGTGCTGGCGGCGAATTATCTGCTGCTCTTCGTGGGCTGGGAAGGCGTGGGCTTGTGCAGCTACCTGCTGATCGGTTTCTACTTCGATAAGAAGTTCGCCACCAACGCAGGGAACAAGGCATTCATCGTCAATCGCATCGGCGATTTCGGCTTCTCGCTGGCCATGTTCTCAATCCTGATCACCTTCAAGAGCCTGAACTTCGCCACAGTCTTCCAACAGGCTCCCGGTGTCAGCGAGGCCACACTCACCACCATCGGTCTGCTGCTGCTGGTGGGCGCTTGCGGCAAGTCGGCGCAGATTCCGCTCTACGTCTGGCTGCCCGACGCCATGGCCGGCCCTACGCCGGTATCGGCGCTGATCCACGCGGCTACCATGGTGACGGCCGGCGTCTATATGTGCGCCCGGTCCTGGCCCATCTATGTACATGCCCCTGCCGCGATGAACGTGATCGCTTTGATAGGCATCGCCACGGCGGCCTTTGCGGCCACCATCGGCCTGGCACAGAACGATATCAAGAAAGTCTTCGCCTACTCCACCGTTTCGCAGCTTGGCTACATGTTTGTGGGCGTCGGCTGCGGCGCTTTTTCCGCCGGTGTTTACCACCTGATGACTCACGCCTTCTTCAAGGCCCTCCTGTTCCTCGGGTCGGGCAGCGTGATTCACGCGCTCTCCGGCGAGCAGGACATGCGCAACATGGGCGGACTTCGTAAGAAGATCCCGTGGACCTTTGGGACTATGATGTGCGGCGCGCTCGCCATCTCCGGGGTCCCGTTCACTTCGGGCTTCTTCAGTAAGGATTCGATCCTGATCGCGGCCTACGCGCACGCTCCCTGGATGTTCTGGGTTGGCGTCGTGACGGCCGGGATGACGGCGTTCTATGTGTTCCGCGCCATGTTCATGACGTTCTTCGGGACGTATCGCGGCCACGAGCATCCGCACGAATCGTCGCCGGTGATGTACCTGCCGCTGGTGGTGCTGGCGGCGCTTTCGCTCGGCGGAGGATTCATCAGGATCCCGGCATTCCTGGAGCATTTCTTCCCCACCCGCGAGGTCCCCGAGGATATGACGCTGATGGCCATCTCGGTGGCCTTCGGCTTGGGCGGAATCGCGCTCGCGTAC
This sequence comes from Candidatus Sulfopaludibacter sp., assembly GCA_035551455.1. Classification (GTDB taxonomy): domain Bacteria; phylum Acidobacteriota; class Terriglobia; order Bryobacterales; family Bryobacteraceae; genus Sulfopaludibacter. The sequence continues at coordinate 14,881 of DASZMZ010000319.1, read as the reverse complement.
CTGATGTACGTGCTTAAGCCGGGCATGGCCGATTCGCTGGCTGGTAGCGTCAAGGGGCTCTACACTCTGGTCTACAACAAATACTTCGTCGACGAAATCTACGATGCCGCGGTGGTCACCCCGCTGGTCTCCGGCTCGCGCGTGGTGCTTTGGCAGACGGTGGACGCCGGCTTGATCGATGGCATGGTCAACGGTGTGGCCACGGTGGCTCGCAAGATAGGCAGTCTGCTCCGCATGCCGCAATCGGGCAACATTCGCAGTTATGCCAGTTGGGTGCTGCTCGGCTCGGTGCTGGTCATCGTGACGATCGTCGGCATTCTGGGAGGTGTGAAATGAACCTCCTCACCCTTGTTCTGGCGCTTCCGCTGGCCGGCTTCCTGATCGCGCTTTTCATGCCGCGCACATCGCCCCAAGCCAGCCGCATCTGGGCGCTCTTGAGTTCACTCGGCACGCTGGCGGCCTCGCTGGGTCTGCTGGCGTATTTCGACCGGGCGTCGGCGGCTGAGCAGTTTGGCATCGATGTGCCGTGGATCGCATCGCCGAACATTCATTTCGCCATCTCGGCGAATGGCATCAGCATCTGGCTGGTGCTGCTCTCGACGCTCCTCACTCCGCTGTGCGTGTTGATCTCCTGGAATTCTATTCAGGACCGCGTCAAGGAATTCTTCGCTTTCCTGCTACTGCTGGAGTTCGGCCTGGTCGGCGTCTTCCTGGCGCAGGACCTGTTCCTGTTCTACGTGTTCTGGGAAGTTTCGCTCGTCCCCATGTACTTCCTGATCGGCATCTGGGGCCACGGACGACGCATTTACGCCGCCGTGAAGTTCTTCCTGTACACCATGGCCGGCTCGGTGCTCATGCTGGCGGCCATCATTTACCTGTATAACAAGACGCAGACGTTCAGCTATCCGGCCATCATGGAGATGCTGCAGAACGGCCGCCTGCATTTCGGTTCGGTCGAACAGATGCTGCTGTTCCTGGCCTTCTTCGTAGCCTTCGCCATCAAGGTGCCGCTCTTCCCGCTGCACACGTGGCTGCCCGACGCCCACGTGGAGGCTCCCACTGCCGGCTCCGTCATGCTGGCTTCTGTGATGCTGAAGATGGGCTGCTACGGGATCCTGCACTTCTGCCTGCCGCTGTTCCCCAGCGCAGCCCGCGCCTGCGCCCCATGGATTGTGGTGCTGGCGATTATCGGAATTATCTATGGCGCACTCGTCGCCATGGTGCAGCCCAATATGAAAAAACTGGTGGCCTACTCTTCGGTGAGCCACTTGGGCTTTGTGGTCCTCGGCATCTTCAGCTTCACGCAGATGGGTCTGGATGGCGCGGTCTACCAGATGCTGAATCATGGCATCTCGACCGGCGCGCTCTTCATCGGCGTGGGCCTGTTGTACGAGCGGCGCCATTCGCTGGAGATCAAGGATTACGGCGGAGTGGCGACCGTTGCGCCGTGGCTCTCGACCATCTTCCTCATCACCACGCTTGCCAGCGTTGGGCTGCCCATGCTGAATAATTTCGTGGGCGAGTTCCTGGTGCTGCAAGGCGCGGCGCTGGCGCACTTCACGTGGGCCATCTACGCTTCCATCGGCGTGATTCTCTCCGCCTGCTACATGCTCTGGATGTACCAGCGGGTCTTCTACGGCGAGGTGGGCCCCGAAGTCCGATCGCACGTGCCGGACATGGCGCCGCGCGAATGGCTCGCCGTGATTCCTTTGATCGTGATGATGTTCTGGATGGGAATTTATTCGCAGTCGTTTCTGCCGCCGGTCGGCAAGGTGGATGCACGGGTGCTCGAACAGACGCAGGTGAACGTTCCATTCCGGGTAGAGCTTGCGCCTCTCCGTCACGTGGAGGTGAGCCGTGCCCGTTAATTTCACCAGCGTAAACGACCTGATCCGCTTCCTCCCGGAGATCATTCTCACCCTCTCAGCCACGCTGCTGATGGTGCTGGATCCGGTAATCAACAAGCGCAACTCCGACCTGTTCGGCCACATCAGCATTCTGGCGCTGCTAGCGGGAATCGGCGGCGCGGTGTTCGCCTTTTCGCACGCTGGAACGGCCTTCGGCGGCATGCTGGTGGTGGACGGATTCGCTACCTTCTTCCGCGTGCTGGTGATGGTGGTGGGCATTCTGACGGTTCTTCCGTCGTATGGTTTTCTGCGGCGGCAGGATGGCGAGACCGGCGAGTTTCACTCGCTGCTCCTGTTCTCCATCGCCGGCCAATGCATCATGGCGTCAGCCAACGACCTCATCGTGATTTTCATCGGTCTGGAGATTTCCTCCATCGCCAGCTACGTACTGGCAGGCTACTTGCGCGACGACAAGCGCGCCAACGAAGCCGCGGTGAAATACTTCCTGCTGGGCTCCTTCGCAACGGCCTTTTTCCTGTACGGCGTGGCGCTCATTTACGGCACTACGGCCACCATCAATCTCTCGGCGGTCCGCGCCGTGGTGATGGGACAGGACCCGCCATCGGCAGTCGCCATCGGTGTGGCCGCCGCGCTCATGTTCGTCGGGTTGGCGTTCAAGGTATCGGCAGCGCCCTTCCAGATTTGGGCGCCGGACGTCTACCAGGGCGCTCCCACTCCAGTGAGCGCGTTCCTGTCGGCCGGTCCGAAAGCCGCGGCCTTCGCTATCTTCCTGCGCATCTTCATGACGGCCTTCGAGCCCATTGCTAACGGTTGGATGCCCCTGGTGTGGGGCGCCGCGCTGCTCTCCATGACGGTGGGCAACTTCGCTGCGCTGCTGCAAACCAACGTCAAACGTATGCTGGCATATAGTTCGGTGGCGCATGCCGGCTATGTGCTGGTGGCCCTCACCGCGCAGAGCGAAATCGGGACCGCCGCCGCCATGTTTTACCTGGCCGGATACGCCTTCATGAATGTGGGCGCTTTCGCCGTGGTGGCCCATCTTTCGGGGCGCGGCGAAAAATACCAGGACATCGAAGACCTCAAGGGTCTGGCGCAGAAGCAGCCTCTCGCGGCCGCCATGCTCACCATTTTCCTGCTCTCGCTGATCGGCGTGCCGCTCACCGGCGGCTTCTTCGGCAAGTTCTACATCTTCAAAGCTGCGCTGGAATCGCACCTGTACTGGCTGACCATCCTCGGCCTGCTGAATAGCGCCGTGGCCGCCTATTACTACCTGCGCATTCTGGTGATGATGTACATGCACGAGCCCGGCGAAGCTGTCACGGAACTCGAGCCCCTCAGTCCTTCGGCGGGGCTGTCGCTCATTCTGCCGGCTGTCGGCACGCTCGTCCTCGGCATCTTCCCCGGCTGGGTCCTCGACTTTGCCGGAAAATCTTCTGTCCTGCTGAAGTAAGCCGACTGTACAATTGCTGCATGGCGTTCGGAGGGGCGCGATGTCGGGCGATTGGGCTGGCGGCATTTCTGCTGACGGGTGTCCTTGCGGACGATCGCAGCGATGCTGTGGACAGCCTGCTGGCGCCGTTCCGCGGAAATGGCGGTCCGGGCTGCGCCATCGCCGTCGTACAAAAGGGCAAGCTCCTGTACAGCGCCGCATTCGGCTTCAGCGACGTGGAGGCGCGCACGGCGATTACTGCCGCCACGCCCTTCAACGTCGCGTCCTTGAGCAAGCAGTTCACCGCGGCCGCCCTTTACTTCCTGGTGCAGGACGGCCGGGTGCATGTCACCGATTCGGTCCGCCTCTTCGTCCCGGAGTTGCCCGCCTACACGGATGCTGTCACCGTGGCCGACCTGCTCCACCACACCAGTGGACTGCGCGACGTCCATCCTCTTCGGGAGGTTGCCGGACGCCTTGGTGAGACGCTCGACGGCCCTGCGAATCTGCGGCTGCTCGCGGCGCAGAGCGGCCTCAACTTTCCTCCGGGCACGGACTACGAGTACAGCAATTCAGACTATTTCCTGCTGGCGCTCATCGTGGAACGCGTCGCGGCCACGCCCTTCGCGGAATTCGCCGATAGCCATCTTTTTCGCCCGCTGGGTATGACGCATTCCGCCTTCCGCGCCGGCCATCCCGGCTACGTTCTGAACGGCGAGCGGTTTCGCCAGGCGCCGCCGCCGCCCCTGACCGATGGCGATGGCGGCCTCTACACCACGCTTGACGATCTCCGCCTCTGGGACGACAACCTGTACACCGGCCGAGTGGGCGGTCCCGACTTCGTCCGCTTCCTGGAGGCCAGCGGCCGCCTGCGCTCGGGTCAACGCGTGGGGTACGCCGCGGGACTCTCCGTGGGGCGATATCGGGGGGCGCGCGTGGTGAGTCACGACGGCCTTCTGCCCGGCTATCGCGCCGATTTCACCCAGTTTCCCGACCACCGTCTCTCCAGTATCTTGCTCTGCAACCGCGGTGATGTCGACGCGCCCTCGGTGAATCGCCGCATCGCATCCATCTACCTCACCGGCCGCCTCAAGGGCCGGAAACAAGCCGAGGATCTCGACTATCCCACCAGCGAGTTCCCCGAATTGGATGGCGTTTGGGAGTCGAAGCAGGGCTGGATTCTGCGCGCCTGGAGCAGCGTGGACGGCATGACCATAGACACCGGCGGCGAACAGCACAAGTTGCTCCCGCTGGACCGCCGCCGGCTATTCGCCGATGAAGGAGGCTTCCGCCTGATCCTCACCAAGCTCTCGGGCCAGACCTTCACCTTACAATGGGACGGCGCGCTTCCGGTCACGTACGATCGGCTCCAACCGGTACCGCAGCGTGCCGAGCAATTGAAGTCGCTGACGGGAGTTTATCGCTCGGCCGATGCCGGTGCGGTATGGACGCTGCGCTTCGAGCAAGGCGTCCTGTACATCACCACCAGCGCCGGCTGGAAAATCCCGCTGGAACCGGTAGGCTCCGACCGCTTCACCGTAGGCCCGTGGTCGCTGCATGTCGCGCGCGATAGCGAAGGCCGCCCCCGCGGTCTATCCCTCCATCGCGCCCGCCTGTGGGACCTCTGGTTCGAATGGGAAGGAGCGAACTAGAAGCCAGGAGTCAGAATACAGCGCGCTCCCCGCCATTCTGACTCCTGTCTTCTGGCTTCTGTCTCCTTCTCTTTAGTGTCCCGAGAGTTCTTTGGCCTTGGCCGCGTCGGCGTCTGCTCCGGCCTTATCGCCTTTGGCGCGGCGGGCGGCCGCGCGATTCAGGTAAGCGTTTGCGTAGGCTCCGTTCAGCTTGATGGCCTGGTCGAAATCGGCGATAGCCTCGGCGTAATCGTGCATGCGGTAATGCGCGAAGCCGCGCGCATTGTAGGCCAGCGAGAAATTCGGATTCAGGTCGATGGCGGCGGTCAGCTTCGCGATGGCCTCGGGGTACTTGCCGTCCTGCATCAATTGGCGGCCCTCTGCCTGCAACGCCGACGAATTCCCCGCAGGCGGGGCTGCCGCCGGCGGCGTCACAGGAACGGGCACCGACGGCACGCCGACCGCTCCGGGCAGCGTGATCTTCTCGGTATCGGGCGCCGTCTCCTGCGCCATCGCCTTCTTCACCAGCTTGTCTACCTCGGCCTTGGCGCGGACCAGCAAATCGCGCGTCTCCTGATTGTTGGGCTCCAACTGCGCGGCGTGCTGCAGATCGGACAACGCGTCGTCGTAGCGACCCAGCATGTAATAGGCATTGCCGCGCGCCTCCCATGCCAGCGCATAGTTCGGATCGAGCTGAATGGCTTTGGTACGATCCCGCAGTCCCTCCTCATGCCGACCCGTCAGGTGGTAAGAACTGCCGCGCGCCACGTAAGCCTCGGCACTGGTGGGCGCCAGTTGCACCGCCTTCTCCCGGTCGGCCAGCGACTCTGGATATTTCTGCAGCCGCGCATACACCGACCCGCGCGCCAGGTAGGACTGGGAATCCTCCGGGTCCAGGCGGATCGCTTCGGTGAAGTCCTCGAGCGCGCCCTGGTCATCGCGGACATGCTCCCGCACGGCTCCGCGGATGCGCCGGGCATGGGGATCCTCCGGCTGTAGGCGAATCGCGGTATCGAGCGCTTGCAGGGCGCGCGTGTAATCGCTCAGAGCCGTCAGCGCCAGCGCTTCTTGCGCGTAGACTTCCGCGTCGTCGCGGCGGCGGGCCAGCGCCAAGTCGAAATCCTCCACCGCTTCGCGATACTTCTTCTGCGCCAGACGCGCCATGCCGCGCCCTTTGTAAGGCTCGGGATTGTCCAGACGCATGCGGATTCCCTGCGTGAAATCCTCCACCGCCAAATCGTACTGCCCGGTCGCCAGGTAGCATTTGCCGCGACCCGTATACACGTCGGTGTGCTGCACTTTCAAATCGATGGCGCTGCTGAAATCCTGAATAGCGCCGGTGTTGTTCTTTTCCGCCGCGAAGTAGGCGCCGCGAACGGCGAACGCCATACCGTCGGAGGGTTCCAGTTGCAGCGCTTTCTCGATATCGAAAAGGGCCTTATCGCGCTTGCCCCAGTCCATATACAGGCGGGCACGTTCGCGCCACGCCGGTTCATTGGAACTGTCCGCCTGAATGGCTTCGGAGAAGTCGCCGAGGGCCTCTTCACGGTGGCCGATCTTGGCGGACTGCATGCCCCGCTGCAGCGCCGTTTGCGATTTCTTCTTGTCCGGCTTGTCGTCGGCGCCGCGCGCCGGAACCAGCACCACAGCCATGCCGAGTGCCACCGCAAGCCACGACAGGCGGCCTATTTTATACATGGGTCTCTCAAATTAGTGTACACTCGGAATGTAGTTTGAAATTCTTCCGTTGGTGCACGGGAAGCTGGTGAAAATCCAGCACAGCCCCGCTACTGTAAGCGCGGAGGGCCCTTCGACAAGCCACTGTTCCTCACAAGGAATGGGAAGGCCAAAGGGTCTGACGAGGCGCAAGTCAGGAGACCGGCCAGCGAGATTGTATAAACCGGCCCTCGTGGGAGGGGCCTGACATGAATCGACGTTGCTCCGGCCTTTTGGCCGCTATTCTGCTTGCTTCTATTGGCGCATCTGCCGCTCAACTGAAAGGTACGGTTACAGACCCGAGCGGCGCGCCTATCGGCGGCGCACAAGTTTCCGTGGTGGACCGCGTTGGCGTCCAACTCCAGACGGTCACCGCCGCCACCGGATCCTTCGACATCAAAGCGCCCGACGCGCCCGTAGCCGACGTCCGCCTGGTCATCACCTGCCCGGGTTTCCGCACCGAAGAAATCGCGCTTGACCGGGCCGTCTCGCCGCTCTCCGTGAAAATGGCGCTGGCGCCGGTGATCGATTCGGTGAAAGTGGTCGGCTCGGCCATCGATGTTGCCGCCAGCCAGCAGGGCGGCAGCGTCAACATCATTCCGCGCGAGGAAATTCGCCAGAGCAATCAGCCCATGGCCGTGGATTTGATGCGCTACCTCCCCGGCATGGTCTTCAGCCAAACGGGCTTCACTGGCGGCGTCGCGGGACTCTATATTCGCGGCGGCTATCCCGATTTCAACCTGGTCGAAATCGACGGCGTGCCGGTCAACGCCTTCGGCGGCAATTTCGATTTTGCGCACGTCGCCACCGAATCGCTGGACCGCGTGGAAGTGATTCGCGGACCCCAATCGTCGCTCTACGGGCCTTATGCCAATAGCGGCGTGGTCAACTTCGTGACGCGCGACCCGGGCGCCCCGCTGAATTTCGATGTGCTGGCCGAAGGCGGCACCTACCACGAGCGCCGCTTCGGCATTTCGGGCGGCGGCCAGTGGCTGGGCTTCGGCGTCGCCGCGTCCGCCTCGCGCATGGACGACGACGGTCCCGTGGTCAACAGCGGCTATCGCAATGAGAACCTGATGTTGAATCTCACGCGGCGCTTCGGCGGCCAGTCGCTCACCTTGCACGGCGATTTCGATTCCAACTCGGTGGGCGAACCCGGACCCTGGGGCTCCAACCCGCTCGGCATCTTCACCGGCATCGACACTGTCAGCCGCAGCAAGAATAATTTCGGCGACTACCTGCTGCACTATCAGGCCGACCTTTCCGGACGCGTACGCGAAGAGGTGTACGGCACCTTCTTCATGAACAACAACGGGTATAACAGCCCGTATGGCTTCAGCTCCAACAAGGACATTCGCGCGCAGGGCGAATCGCGCACCATCATCGCCGCCACGCGCCACTATGTGGCCGCCATCGGCGTGAGCGAGGCGCTGGAGCAGGTGCGCAACACGTACATCACGGACGCCTACTTCAGCACCTTTCCGATCCGCCGCAACGATACGGCCTTCTACATCGAGAATCGCTTTGAGATTGGCGGTCATCTGTTTTTGAATGCCGGCTTGCGCGGCGAATTGATTCGGACCGGCGCGATTCCCACCGACGGGTATACGCGGCCCTTGTTTCCGGCGCAGACCGTTGCCAGCGCGAATCCGAAACTGGCCGCGGCGTACGTACAGGGAGCCACGCGGCTGCACACCTCCTTCGGCACCGGCATCCGTCCGCCGGGCGGCTACGACCTGGCATTCACCGATAACCCGGCCCTCAAGCCGGAGCGTACCCGCAGTTTCGACGCAGGCATCGAGCGCAAGTTCCTTCACAATCGCCTGTCGCTGGACGCCACTTACTTCTACAATCGCTTCTACGATCTGATCGTGATCCTGGGCGGTTCGCTCACCAGGCTCAGCCACTATCAGTCGGACAACATCGCCAATTCGCGAGCGCAGGGAGCGGAGTTCTCGGCGCAACTGCGGCCGGCGCGATGGATCTTCGTCACCGGGTCGTACACCCGGCTGAATACCGACATTCTCTCGCTCAACGGCGCGTCCAATCAGGCGCCCACTCCGTTCAGCGTCGGGCAGGCCCTGCTGCGCCGTCCGGGCGATTCGGGCACGGTCACCGCTTCGTTCAGCCGCGGCAAATTCAGCGGCGGCGTCACGGGGTATTTCCGCGGCTCGGTGCTGGATGTGGAGCCTTCGTACGGCGCCAGCGCCGGGCTGTTTCAGAATCCCGGGTACGCGAACGTCGGCGTAAATTTGAATTACGCCGTGGGCCATGGAGTCACGGCCTACGGCAATCTGCGCAACGCGCTCAACCGGTATTACGAAGAAGTCTACGGCTTCCCTTCGCCGCGTCTGAATTTCGTGGCAGGCATGAAGTGGAGCTTCTCGGGAGCAAAATGATGGACGATCCGGCATTCGAAAATCCGCGCCTCGCCATCAACCGTGTTTACACGCGGCAGGGCGATCACGGCGATACGGCGCTGGCCGGCGGCCAGCGTGTGGCCAAAGACAGTCCGCGCATTGATGCTTATGGGACCGTGGACGAATTGAATTCGTTCATCGGCATGGCCCGCGAAACGGCTGCGCGAGCCGACGCCGCCACGCCACTCTCAAAGATCCTTTTGCGCGTGCAGCACGAGTTATTCAATTTGGGATCCATCCTGGCCACCTTGCCGCAGGATGTCCACCCCAAGCAGGCGCGCGTCACCAGCCGCGAAGTGGACCAACTGGAGCGCGAGATGGATTCGATGAATCTAGACCTCGCGCCGCTCCGATCCTTCGTGCTGCCGGGCGGCAGCCGGCTGAACGCCGAACTGCATGTCTGCCGCACTGTTTGCCGCCGTGCTGAACGGGCCTGCGTGACCATGGGGCGGGTGGAAACCGTTCCGCCCGACGCGATTCGTTATTTGAACCGGCTGAGTGACGCGCTGTTCGTCTGGAGCCGGTGGGCCAGCCACATTACGGGTGCCCCGGAAACGTTGTGGGAGCCCAACCAATCCACTTCGGGCTTGAGTGAGACATAATTAGATTTAAGGAGAAATCTATGCAGAAGAATTCCGTACGGCCGCTGGCTATGGGGCTGATCGTTCTGGGCGCGCTCATTCGGGTCACACAGGCGTTGAACTTCGCGCCGGTGGGTGCCCTCAGTTTGTTCGCCGGCGCGCGTCTGCGCTCCTGGCAGGCATACGCGCTGCCTCTGGCGTTGATGGCCATCACGGACCCGCTGGTGGGCGGCTATTCGGCCAATACGCCGTTCGTGTACGGCAGCTTTCTGATCATGGTCTGGATCGGCAGCCACTTGCGCCGCACGGAAAATCCGCTGTGGATCGGTACGGGCGCGGTGGCCGGCAGTTTGCAGTTTTTCCTGATCACCAATTTCGGCGCCTGGCTCACCTCGCCGCACCTCTATAGCCGCTCCGTCGCCGGACTGGTCAATTGCTACATTGCGGGAATTCCGTTCTACGGCCGCACGTTGGCCTCGGACGTCTTCTACGCCGGAGTGCTTTTCGGACTGCATGCCTGGCTGAGCCGCATGGTGGTCCGCTCCGAGCGCGTCGCCGTCACCGCATAGTCTTCCGTCCGGCGTCCATCGCCGGCGTAACCAGATCATGAGGAAGATCCTGCTCGCCTGGAGTTCCGGGAAGGATAGCGCGTGGAGCCTCCACACGCTGCGGCAACAGGGTGCGCCCGTGGCCGCTCTGCTCACCACCATCAATCAGGCTGCCGACCGCGTCGCCATGCACGGAGTGCGCCGCACCGTTCTCGAAGCGCAGGCTGAGGCGGCGGGACTTCCTCTCTGGCAGGTCCCCCTGCCCTGGCCCTGCACCAATGACGATTACGAGGCGCAGATGGCTGCCGCCTGCCGCCGCGCCGTCGAGGAGGGCTTCGACTGCATCGCTTTCGGCGACCTGTTTCTGCGCGACATCCGCGCCTATCGCGAACGCCAACTGGCAGGCTCCGGACTCACGCCCCTCTTCCCTCTTTGGGAGTTGCCCACCCCTCAACTGGCTCGCGACATGATTGCCGGCGGACTGCGCGCCCGCCTGAGTTGCGTCGATTCGAAAGTTCTGGACGCCGGTTTCGCCGGCCGTGAGTTCGATGCCGCGCTCCTGGCCGACCTCCCCTCCGCCATCGACCCCTGCGGCGAGAATGGCGAATTTCACACCTGCGTCTATGACGGACCCATGTTCCGCCGCCCCATTTCTCTGGACGCCGGAGAGATTCGCGACGTCAACGGCTTCGTTTATGCGGATCTCATCGGGGTGGCCGAGTGCCAAGAATCGTCTCGCTGATCGCCAGCGCCACAGAGATTGTCGCCGCGCTCGGCCAACTCGAAAACCTGGTGGGCCGCTCGCATGAGTGCGATTACCCTGAGTCCGTCCTGCAGTTGCCGGCTTGCACGCGCCCGCGCATTCCGGTGGACGGCAGCAGCAGCGAAATCGATCGTCTCGTAAAGGAATCGGCGCGCACGTCGGTTTCCATCTATGAGGTCTTTGACGATGTGCTGGAACGCCTCGCGCCCACCCACATCCTGACGCAGATCCAGTGCGAGGTCTGTGCCGTCAGCCTCCGCGATGTAGAGCAGGCCCTGGCGCGCGGCATGAAACACCGGCCGCAAATCGTCTCCCTCCAGCCCGATTCGCTAGCGCAGATCTGGCAGGATTTCCGGCGCGTTGCGGCGGCGCTCGATATCCCGGCGCACGGCGAAATCGTCATCGCCGAACTGCAAGCGCGCATGAAAGCGCTCGCCTCACCCGTGACCGCCGGCGCCCCCAAGGTCGCTTGCATCGAGTGGATCGAACCTCTGATGGCGGCCGGAAACTGGACTCCCGAATTGATCGCGATGGCCGGCGCAGTCAACCTGTTCGGCGAGGCCGGCCGCCACTCTCCGTGGCTCACCTGGGAAGAACTGCAGGCCGCCGACCCGGATGTGCTGATCATCGCTCCCTGCGGCTTCGACCTGGCACGCACCGCCCAGGAAATGTACTGGATGACCGGACGCCCCGGCTGGAGCGAACTCCGCGCCGTCCGCGAGGGACGCGTGTACCTCGCCGACGGTAACCGCTATTTCAACCGGCCTGGTCCGCGAGTTGTGGAGACGCTCGAAATTGTGGTGGAGATCCTAAAGGATGCGCAATCACCAAACTCCAGCTCGCCACCTCCGACCCCCGTCTCATGGCGGCGTTATGATGAGCTTGTGACATGGCGCTGATCGCTGTCTCGGGTCATCCTGGTTGCCGTTTCGAAGAAGTGGCGCGCATCAGCGCTCAACGCCTCGGGTTTGAGCTTCTGACCCAGTCTCGCATTCAAGTCCTGGCCGGTGAGGAATTCGGCTCGGAGACCCGCATTCCCGCCCGCGCTTATCCCAGCCTGGTCACGTCCATTCTGGCCCGCTTAGCCACTGAGCATCATCTGGTCTACTGCGCCGTGGGCGGCGAACTGCAAGCCCGCCATTTTCCCGGCATGCTGCGCGTGCACGTGGTGGCGCCGGAAAATATACGCATCGGCAACCTGATGCTGGACCATCGCTTCGACCGTGCCGCGGCCCGCAAGCATCTGCTGGAACTGGAAGCCGCGGCTCGCGACGATCGCAAAGCCAAATTCGGCAAAACCAAAGCCACCGCCGATCTCTTCGATATGGTTCTCAATGCCGAGAACCTCACCGGTGAACAAATGGCCGAAGTGATACAGACCGCCGTCGCCTCTACCGGACTCGTGGAGCGCGGCTACCTCTCTCCGGCCGCCGAACAGCAACTCCAGTTCCAGATGCGGCTGAGACTCTCGCGGTACGGAATCGTCCCGCCAGGCAATGTAACCTTGCGCAAGAAGATCTTCGCCAATCTGAGCGAAGAGATGTTTGCCAACCTGCTGGACTTCTACCGCATTGCCTGGGAGTACGAACCTCGCAGCTTTCCCGTGCAATACGCCGCCGATGGCCGCGTTCTGGAATCCTTCACGCCGGATTTCTACCTGCCCGAATTCGACCTGTATCTGGAGCTGACCACCATGAAGCAATCGCTGGTCACCAAGAAGAATCGCAAAGTACGCCTGCTGCGCGAACTCTATCCACACCTCAATATTCAGGTCTTCTATCAGAAGGATTTTGAGAATTTGATCTTCAAGTACGGCCTTGTCGAACGGCCGGTACAGGCATGAGCAGCCCCCTCATTCCTGGACTGGACCGCGTCCTCTTCACCGAAGAGCAGATCGAGCAGCGGATCCGCGCCGTGGCGGCTGAAATTTCAGCCAACTATCAGGGCAAGACGGTGAAACTGGTCGGCGTGCTGAAGGGCTCTATCTTTTTTCTGACCGCCCTGGCGCGGCATATCGAAGTCCCGCTCAAAATCGACTTCCTGGGCATCTCCAGCTTCTCCAATAAGAGCGGCGCTCCCGGCGTTGTCCGCATCGCCAAGGATCTCGACGAGAGCATCGAAGATGAAGACGTGCTGCTGGTGGAAGATATCGTCGATACCGGCTTCACGCTGCGCTACCTGCTGCAGACCCTGGCCGGCCGCGCGCCCAATTCCCTCTCGGTGTGCACGTTCCTGGACCGCAATTCGCGCCGCATCGTTCAGGTGCCGGTAGACTATCGCTGCTTCGAAATTCCCGACCGCTTCGTGGTGGGCTTCGGGCTCGATTACAACCAGCTCTATCGCAATCTCAACTACGTCGCGGTGATGAAGCCTACTGACCGGTCTTGAGAGAACTGACGATCTTGGCCACGTCCAGAGTCAAACCGAATTTGCCGTACGCGTCTTTCTCGGTCTGACGCAGAAGCTCAGGGCGGTTGCCATAACCGAAGGAAAACGGCAGGTTCACGCCCGTCGCAATCGGAATGGCAATCTGCACCTGTGCGTGATACTGCCAGGTCTGCAGCCTGTACAATCCCTCGCCGCTCAAAGACACTTGCAAGGGAGACTTCAGTGAGGTCGCGCCCACGTGCGTCACGTCATACTGAAAATCGAAGGCTCCCCGCGCGTTGCGCGTATCGGCGCCGATCCTGCTCGAATTGGAATACAGATAGCTGCCGTTGAACGTGAAGAAGCACCGGTCGTTCACCGCCCGGTCGGCGATCATCTCGATCTGGTAATCGCTGTTCACTGTGCCGCTCCGCTGCGTCGTCTGAAAATCCAGGGCCACCTGCCAGCGACGGCTCAACTGGACGATCAGCTTATCCAGTTCCTTATCCGCCGCGCCCATGCGATTGCGAAATTTGGCGATCAACGCCGTGACTTGCCCTCGATCCACCGTGTCCAGTTTGTCCACCGCCGCCTGCACGTCTTCCACGGTGTGGAGTGCGGTGATGAATTGCGTGATGGTGGGCTTGGGGTCGGGCTGATGCGACAGCAACAGGTTGGTTAACTCGCTGACCGCGGCGGAGGTCGACCCGGCGAATGCCGACGCCACTTTGGTCAACTGCTCGCGGGCCACTTTATCATGTGCGATGGCGCTGGCATCGCGTCGATTCACCGGCAGCCAGCGTGCGCCCGCGATCGTGCCCGCCGTCGTCGGAGTGGTCGCGCTGGAACTTGGCTCCTCCCGCCCGGCGGTGAAGAACAGCGTGCGCATCGCGGAGTGGCTATTGTAGACCGACGGCTTGAGCGGGTCCTGGCTGGACGCCAGAGTGTAGAAGGAATACAGCGACGCGGTCACGGTGCCCGAGCCTTCCTGCGTTCCGCCCACCGGCGAGAAATTCAGCGCCGTGCCCAACAGATCGGTGGCCGAGGTCTTGTCCACAAAGGTGGTGGAGCCGTGATTCAACGAAGTGGATTGCGTCTGCGCCGGCTTCTTCTGCGACGCGGTCATAGTCGCCGCATCCGTCAGTTGTTTGTCCAGCCACTCCTTGATGGGCTGGCCCGTGGCCGCGCTCAGTCCCAGCCAGCAAAGCAGTGCGCCGCTTTGCAGGCTTCTCATGCGACCCCCAGATCGAGAATCACAGCCTCTTCTGCATGCTCACCGGCGCCGCCGCCCGTGAATTTCAAGCTAATGATGTTTTCCAGAACGGTGCCATCAGCGGCGCAGCGGTCGGCCGTGAGTTGGTAGCCCACTGCCGTGCCGAACACCAGGCCCACGGTATAAGTGGAAGCAAACGCCGCGTTGACCACCCGCGAGTAAGTGGTGATGGCGACCCCGGTGTTGTCCATCGCCGTGAGCCGCGTGCCGTCCACATGGGCTGTGGCTTGCAGACGCCATACGCAACTGTCAGCCTCGCCGAAAGCCGAGTCGTTCACCACGGTG
>DASZMZ010000318.1:0-37359 GCA_035551455.1 Candidatus Sulfopaludibacter sp. | reverse complement strand
TTCCGTCCACGGTCCCAGATCAAAACAGGGTCACGGCCTCGCCATCTCCACTGTCCAGACGACCTTGACACGCCGACAATCACACCTATTTTCATCGCAATCGTTGCGCGTCAGCGCAAAAAACAGGGTCGAAAAACCTCCCCCCGAAAACAGATTCACCCTCACCGCGGAGGCGCGGAGGCGCGGAGGAAGACGCGGAGACAACATCCGGCAAAGTCGCGAGGCTCAGGCGTTTTTCATGAATTTTGGCGGGCCGCAGGCCCATCCACAACAGACGACGAAAGGCGATCGTCTGTCGCTACTGGCTGATCAGCGCGGCCAATGGCATCAGTGGACCGACGGGGATGTACTCGTAGTCCATCAGGTTCTCTTTCGATAGCGGCAGAGGCGCCATGATGGCGCGGGCTTCGTCGAGCGTCTTGGCGTCGACGAGAAAAATCACGCCTTTGCCGTCGCCCCGCGAGTACCACTGGCGAATTTTGCCGTCGAGATAAAGTTGGACGGTTGCGCGAACCTCGGCGGGCATCACCTTCATGATCTGGGGACGGGTCACTCCAGGTTTGGCGGTCAAGATGACCATGACTTCCGTGGTCTTGGGCGACGGCGGTTGTGCCAGAGCTGTGGCCGCAAGGACGGATATGAGTATGGGGAAGAGTAGCTTCATGTTTATTTCTCCACGAACGTTTCAACGTAAAAAGTTCTCGCAGCGGCCAGCATTTGCTCGCGGCGCTTTGGGTCGGCGATGGCTCGGACGGCAACCAGTGCACCGGCCATCCCTGTGAATAGAAGGAAGACGCGGGCGCGCTTTTCCTCAACGGTGCGGCCCGGGATGTAGGGCAGGAGGCGCTCGCCGTATGCCCGCATGGAATCGTTGATTCGCTTCCGTACCTCTAACGACTGACGGGCCGTCTCGGGTCCCAACGCCGCAAGCGGGCAGCCGCTTCCCGGGGCGCTCAGGTGCTTCGTGCTCAGGTAATGTTCGATGAGGGTTCGCAACTCGGCGCCTTTGGGGGCGGCGTGAGCAACGGCACTCAACCGATCGCCCTGCTCCTGAAAAGCTCGCTCGACGGCGGCAGCGTAAAGATCACCCTTGCTCTCGAAGTGGCGGTAGAAGCCACCCTTCGTCAGACCCAGTTCCTGCATCACGTGTCCAATGCCGTTGGCTTCCGACCCGTGCTCGCGGAACGAGCGGGCAGCGGTGGCGAGAATCTTCTCGCGAGTCTCGGCTTTCTGTCTGGCGGGGTACCTCACGTCCATAAGATTACGACAGTAATCTAAAGAATGCAAGAGTCACCCCGACCACTCCCCTTGACACTCTACCCAAAGACGATTTATTCTTCACCAAGAATGTCTTCCAGAGGGAATGTTCATCGCCTGGAGCTGCTGCAGCGAACCTTGGATTTGCTGGTCCTGCGTACCCTACTTCCCGGCCCGGCACCTCGGAAAACAACCGGCGAGCCAAGTTTTATCGGCTGACCGCGAAAGGCCGAAATGAGCTTACGTCGCCGCATGGAAGACGGCATCGACCGTGATACTCGCGCTGTATGGGGTTCCGGGTGGGGCGAGCGGCTGCTCCAGGACGTCCGCTATGCTCTTCGCGGACTGCGCCGCAACCCGCTTTTCGCCGCCGTCGTCATCCTCACGCTCGCGCTCGGCATCGGCCTGAACACCGCCGTCTTCAGCGTGGTCAACGCCGTGCTCATCGAACCGCTGCACTACCCGAACCCGGAGCGGCTTCTGTGGCTCACGAACTATAACAAGGCTTTCCAGGTTGAAATTGCGGGCGGTCCGGACTTTGTCGATTGGCGCGCGCAGGCGCAGTCCTTCGACAAAATGTTCTGCTATGAATTCGACAATGAGACGATCACGTACGCCAATACCACCGATAAGCGGGCGGTGGCCGAGGTGTCGGGCGACTTCTGGCCGGTAACTGGCGTGAAGCCCGTCGCCGGACGCCTGTTCACCGATGCGGACGAAGACGTCATCGTCCTCACCTACGCGCTGTTTCAGCGGCGTTTCGGCGCCGATCCCGCTGTCATCGGCAAGACGATCATCGTGGACGGCCATCCCACGAAGGTCGTTGGAGTCCTGCCGTCAGGCTTCCACTTTCTTTTTCCCACTCCATCGCAGCCCAACATGGAGCTCAGCGAGATCGAGGCCTATGTCCCCACCGACGTCAAGCCCGCCAATCAGGTTCGGGGCCGCAGCAATGTAATCGTCAATGTGGTGGCGCGGTTGAAGCCAGGCGTCTCGTCGCGACAGGCCCGCAGCGAGATGGAAGCGATCCAGGCGCGAATCGTCAAACAGTACTCCAATATTCTCAACTTCAGCCACCTGGAACTGCGAGTGGTGACCGTGCAGGAACGGCTCGTGGGTAACGCGCGCCCGGCTTTGCTGATCCTGCTCGCCGCGGTGACTTTTGTGCTCCTGATCGCCTGCGCCAACATCGCCGGGCTCCTGCTGGCGCGAGCTTCCAGCCGACGCCGCGAAGTGGCGATTCGCGCCGCGGTGGGCGCTGGACGCCTCCGCATGATCGCGCAGTTTCTGACCGAGGGACTGGTGCTTGCGCTCGCCGGCGGCGCCGCCGGACTGCTTGTCGCACGATGGGGCATCGCCCTCCTGACTGGTTTCGGACCGACGGCTGTTCCGCGCCTGGAGGGCGTCGCGATCGATGGCCGCGTCCTCGCGTTCACGGTGCTGATCTCGATCGTCTCCGGCCTGCTCTTCAGCCTCGGCCCCGCCCTCTCACTTGCCCGCGCCAACCTTCATAGCGAGCTCAAAGAGGGCGGTAAAGCGACCTCCGGCGCGTGGCGGCTGCGGCTTCGCAGTATGCTGGTGGCCGCCGAATTGGCCGCCGCGCTGGTCCTCCTCATCGGCGCCGGCCTCATGGTGAAAAGCCTTTGGCGTATGAACGCTCACCCTCCGGGCTTCCATCCCGAAAGCATCCTCGTCATGAAAGCTTCGCTCACCGGCGCCGCCTACCGCGACCGGCCTCAACAGATCGCCTGGTTCGAGGAAGCGCTCGCCGGCTTGGAACGGACCCCCGGCGTGGTCGCCGCAGGCACGGTCTTCTCGCCAATGCGTGGAGTGGTCCAACTCGAAGGTGCTCCATTTCCACGGCCCGACATGGTGGGGGCGCAGCGAGGCACTTACTCCTCCATCTCCACTGGATATTTCCGCGTCATGGGCGTGCGGCTGCTCCAAGGTCGATGGATGGCCGACAATGAGGCGGCCGAGGTGCTGATGGTGAACGAAGCCTTCGTTCGCAGGATTTTGGGAGGCGCCAGTCCGCTGGGAAAGAGCATCCATCTCCAATTTCCGCAACGGCCGCCATCCGCCGCAATCGTCGGAGTGGTGAGCGATGTGAAGTACTCCAAACTCGATGCCGAGCCGGCTCCCGAAATCTATTTCCCCTATCGCCATTCGTTCTACAACGGGGCCTCCGACATTGTGGTTCGAGTCTCCGGAGACCCATCGGCCCTCGCGCCCACCGTTCGAAAGCTCATCGCGGACATTGATCGCAGCCAGCTCGCCTTCGATATGCAGACGCTGGAGAGTTCGCTCGCTTCTACGATTGCTCCGCGGCGGTTCAACCTTTTCCTGCTCGGAACTCTTGCCGGAAGCGCGCTACTGCTCGCGCTGATCGGAATCTACGGGGCGATGTCGTATGCCGTGACGCAACGCACCCACGAGATCGGTGTCCGCATGGCGCTGGGCGCGCGCCAGGGAGAAATTGTGGGCATGGTAGTGCGGCAGGGAATGGTAGTGGCGACGACGGGTATCGCGGTTGGAATCGCGGCCGCGTTCGGCCTCACGCGCGTAATGGCGCTCCTGCTCTACGATGTCAAGCCCACCGATTCGTGGACGTTCGCCGTGGTTGTGATCTCCCTGACGGCAACATCGCTCATGGCGTCGTTGGTCCCGGCGCTTAAAGCCGCACGAGTAGACCCTTTGCGCGCACTCCGCTATGAATAGTGCGGCCTGCGTCATCTACCGACCATTGGGCGTCTAATCGGAGCCGTAAAGAAAATCCGGCTAACCCTTTCGATACTCAGCCGTCTGTATACTTGGATATCTGAGTATGCCGAAACCCGACTCCCTGCAAGGCTCGATGGATCTGTTGGTTCTCAAGATTCTTTCGCGGCGGCCCCGCCTCCATGGCTACGCGATTATGAGTGCGATTAAGGACTGGTCCGGTGAGGTGCTGCGGGCGGAAGAAGGGTCGCTTTACCCGGCGCTGCACCGCATGGAAGAGGCCGGTTGGATTCGCGCGCAGTGGGTCACCAAGGAGAATGGACGGCGGGCGCGGATTTACGATCTGACGGCGGCCGGCAAGAAGCAACTGGACGCCGAGGCATCGCGCTGGGAGGCGGTGACTTCGGCGGTGAATCGCGTGCTGAGGACGGTCTGACATGTCGTTCTGGTCGCGCCTGACGAATGTATTTCGCGGGGAACGGCTGTCCCGCGAGATCGATGAAGAGCTTCAGTCGCACATCGACGAAGCGATCCGCGAAGGCCGCGATGCGGCGGAAGCGCGGAGGGCCTTCGGGGCGATGCTGCAGCGCCGGGAAGAAAGCCTGGATCAGCGCCTGTTCTGCTGGCTGGATTCGCTGCGTGCCGACGCCGTCTTCGGCTGGCGGCAACTCATGAAGCGAAAGGTGACTTCGGCCGCCGCGGTCCTTTCGCTGGCTCTGGCGATCGGCGCCTGCACTTCGGCATTCCGGTTGATCGATGCGCTGCTGCTGCGTCCTTTGCCTGTGGCCTCCCCCGAACGGCTCTATGTGGTGGCATTCGAAAACATCGGGGCCGATGGCACGCAGTCGATCTACGACAGCAGTTCCTACCCGATGTTCCGTCGGATGCGCGACATGGTGCGGGATCAAGCCGAGTGCATCGCCGTATCGTATACCGACCGCGTCGACCTGACCTATGGGTCGGACCAGGAGATGGAAAAGGCGTATCGCGAATATGTCTCGGGCTGGATGTTCGATTCGTTCGGACTACGGCCGTCGGCGGGGCGACTGCTGACGGCGAACGACGACGGCGCACCCGGCGCCCATCCGGTGGCGGTCCTGTCCTACGATTACTGGAGCCGCCGTTTCGCACGCGATCCAAACGTGGTGGGCCGCACGTTCCACATGGGCGACGGGATCTTTGAAATCGTCGGTGTGGCCGGTGAAGGTTTTGTGGGCACCGAGACCGGCTTCGCCACGGACGTCTTCGTTCCCATGGCAATGAAGACGCCGCGCACCCTGGCCAGTTCCAACAACTTCTGGCTGCGCACTCTGGTGCAACTCAAGCCGGGGGTAGCCGCAGCAGGTGTGCAGGAACAACTGCGCGCGACCTTCCGCACCATTCAGGAGGAGCGGGCGGGTCAACTTGGGTCGGTCCCGATCCAATTGCGCGACTCGTTGTTCAGAGAGAAAATGCTGCTGGAACCGGCGGCATCCGGCCGTTCCAACCTGCAGCGCGACTATCGGCGTTCGCTGATGGCGTTAGGGATTCTGGTGATTCTGGTGTTGCTGATTGCCTGCGCCAATGTGGCCAATCTGATGACGGCGCGGGCGGCGGCACGGGCTCGCGAGATGGCGCTGCGCGTCTCGATCGGCGCCGGCAGGGCTCGGTTGGTGCAACTGGTGCTCACCGAAAGCGCGTGGCTGGCGTTGCTGTCCGCGGCGATCGGCGTGGCCTTCGCATGGTGGAGCGCGCCGGTGATTGTGGGCAAGATCAACTCGGCGGATAACCCGGCGAGTCTGACGCTCACTTTGGACTGGCGAGTGCTGGCGTTTGCGCTGGCGCTCTCCGCCTTTGTGATGTTTCTGTTCGGCCTGATGCCGGCCTTGCGCGCTTCGGCAGTTAAGCCGGCCAGCGCGATCCGCGGCGGTGACGACCCGCATGCGCGGCGCCGCGTCATGCATGCGCTGATTGCCGTGCAGGTGGCGTTCTGCTTTATCGTGCAATTCGCCGCCGGCCTGTTTGTGGCGACGTCGGAGCGGATTTCGAATCAGCCGACGGGCTTTTCCGCGGACCGGATCCTGAACCTGGAAACGGTAGCGCCGCGGCCGCAGCCAGCAGAGTATTGGAGCCAGGTAGCCGCGCACCTGCGTGGGGTGCCCGGAGTCGAAAAGGTCGGGCTCTCGGTGTATCCAGTGATGAGCGGCGAGTCCAATGTCGGCGCCATCTCCATCAACGGCGCGGCGCCGGGCGCCATACTTTCCGACATCCTGCAAGTCGCGCCGGAGTGGGTAGACACGCTGCGAATCTCCTGGATCGACGGCCGCGACTTCCGCAGCGATGAGACCGGCAGCGGCGTGGCGATCGTCAATCAAGCCTTCGCGCGCCAGTTTTTCGAAGGCGGCAACCCGGTGGGCAAGTGGTTCGAGAAAGTGGAGGCCGCGGGCGTACGCCAACGGTATCAGGTGATCGGCTATATCCGCGACGCCCGCACGCGCGACGACCTGCGGCGGCCCATTCGTCCCACGGCATACCTGCCGTTCCAGGCCTCGGTGCGAGGCGCGTTCGTGGTGCGAACGGCCGCGGCCAATCCACTGGCAATGGCATCCACGCTCCGTTTGGAAGTGGCCCGCGCCCGTCCCGAGTTTCGCGTGAGCAATATCCGCACGCAGTGGGAGCTGGTGCGCGCCCGAAATGTGCGCGAGCGGCTGTTGGCCACGCTGGCCTGGTTCTTCGGATGCGTGGCGCTGCTGCTCGCCGGCATCGGCTTATACGGCGTGCTGGATTATTCGGTGCTGCAGCGGCGGCGTGAGATCGGCATCCGGCTGGCGATTGGGGCGAGGCCGGGGCATATCGCTCGTGGAGTAACGGTGGAGGCGTTCGTGATGGTGCTGGCGGGAGCAGCCGCCGGGCTAGGGCTGGGCATGGCGCTAGTTCGCTACGTGACGTCGCTGCTCTTCGATGTGAAGCCCACGGATCTCACTATGCTGGCGGCGCCATCCATCGCCATTCTGGTGGCGGCACTGCTGGCCGCGCTGCCGGCGGTGATTCGCGCTGTCAGAATCGACCCGGTCACGATGTTGCGTTCGGAATAAAAGGGGAAAGAGCATGTCGCTTTGGTCGCGTGTCGCAAACATCTTTCGCGGTGAACAGTTGACCCGTGAGATCGACGAAGAGCAGCAACTGCACATCGACGAGGCTATCGGCGAGGGCCGCGACCCGTCGGAAGCGCGCAGGGCATTCGGCGCGACGCTGCAGCGCCGGGAAGAGAGCCGCGATGTCCGGCTGTTCTCCTGGCTGGATTCGCTGCGCGCCGACACGGTGTTCGGCTGGCGGCAACTGTGGAAGCGCAAAGTCACTTCGGCGGCTGCAGTGCTTTCGCTGGCCCTCGCCATCGGCGCCTGTACCTCGGCATTCCGCCTGATCGATGCGCTGCTTTTGCGGCCCCTTCCCGTCGCCTCACCGGAGCGCCTCTACTCGGTCTTCCGCGTGGGAAACGACATTGTGGACAATAAGCCGGCTTCGGTGGATTCCTGGGCCTACCTTTCCTTCGTGCGTATGCGCGCCGCAGTGAAAGACCAGGCCGAGTTGATGGCAATCTCCTATTCGCAGCGGCTGGACTTGACCTACAAGTCCGACCAGGAAATGGAGAAAGCCAACGTCCAATATGTTTCGGGATCGATGTTCGGCCTCTTTGGTCTGCGGCCCAGCACGGGCCGTCTGCTGACCCCCAATGACGATTTGAAGCCCGGAGCACATCCGTACGCCGTGATTTCGTACGACTACTGGACGCGGCGTTTCGCACGCGACCCGAAAATCGTGGGCCGCACGTTCCGCTTGGGCGATACGATCTTCGAGATTGTGGGCGTCGGGCCGGCATCGTTTACAGGCACCGAGACCGGCGTGGTGGTCGACATTTTCCTGCCCACGATGATGCACCCCGGGGCAACCAAGGACGATTGGACGTGGCATCGCACGCTGGCGCAACTGAAGCCTGGGGCGGCCGTTGAGCCGATCCGCGCGAAGCTGGACGCGACATCGCACGCCTTTGAAGAAGAGCGCGCCAAAGGCTTCAAGGGCATGACCAAGGAGACTATCGCGAAATTCCTGGAGCAACACGTGGCAATGGCGCCGGCCGCCGCGGGCGCATCCGACACGCAGCACGACTATCATTTGGGTCTGATTGCGATGGGCGTCCTGGTGCTGTTGGTGCTGATGATCGCCTGCGCGAATGTGGCCAACCTGATGGCCGCCCAGGCCTCTTCGCGCGCCCGCGAGATGGCCATGCGAGTTTCCATTGGCGCCGGACGCGGAAGGCTGGTGCAACTGGTGCTGGTGGAAAGCGCCTGGCTGGCTCTGCTGGCTGCCGGCATCGGTGGTGTGTTCGCGTGGTGGAGTGCGCCCTTCGTGGTGAGCCGGATCAATCCGCCGGATAATCCCGTGCGGCTGTCTCTGCCGGCCGACGTACGGGTGCTGGCGTTCGGCGCGGCATTGACGTTGGTAGTGACTCTGCTGTTCGGCCTGGCGCCGGCGCTGCGGGCGTCGGCGGTGAATCCGGCCAACGCGCTCAAAGGCGGCTCGGACCCGCACGCGCGAAGGCGACTGATGCATGCGCTGATCGCCATGCAGGTGGCCTTCTGTTTCCTGGTGCTCTTCGTGGCCGGACTGTTCGCAGGCACCTTCGAGAACCTCTCGCACCGTCCGCTGGGCTTCTCCCCCGACCGGATTCTGACGCTCGAGACCGTGGCCGAACATGCCGCCACGCCTGTCTACTGGGATCAGGTGGCGGACCACCTGCGCAGCGTGCCGGGCGTGGACAAGGTGGCTCTGTGCGGCTTTCCGCTGCTGGGCGGCGATGCGTGGAACGGCTTCGTTTCCGTGAACGGCGCGCCTCCCGGTCCGGTGCTGGCCTACTTCATCAGCGTCTCTCCGGGCTGGATGGAGGCAATGAAGATCCCGCTGAAAGACGGCCGGGACTTTCGCGAGAGCGATACCTCGCCGGGCGAGGCCCTGGTAAACGAGAACTTCGTGAAAATGTTTTTCCCGAACGGCAATCCGCTGGGACAGTCGATTGCCAAAGGCTCGACGAACTATCAGGTGGTGGGCGTAGTGGGCGACGCTCCTTATAAGAATGTGCACGAACCCACGCTGCCGGTGGCCTTCGTGCCGATGCATGCGGTGGATGGGAAAGGCGCGCTGCAGACCCGCCGCACCGCCACGTTCATCGTTCGCACTCTCACGGCGAATCCCATGGCTATGGCGTCGACATTACGTCGCGAGGTACCGCGGGCGCGGCCGGACTTCCGCGTCAGCAACATCCACAGTCAGGCCGACCTGGTCAACGGGCAGACACTGCGCGAACGGCTGCTGGCTATGCTGGCGTTGTTCTTCGCGGGTGTGGCGTTGTTGCTTGGCAGCGTGGGTTTATACGGCGTGCTGGACTATTCGGTGCTGCAGCGGCGCAGGGAGATCGGCATCCGAATGGCGATTGGAGCGCAGGCCGGCGCGATTGCGCGCGGGGTCACGGCCGACGCCTTTCTCATGGTGCTCACGGGAGCGGTGATTGGACTCGGACTCGGCATGGCATCGGTGAAATACGTCTCCACGCTGCTCTATGAAGTGCAGCCCACGGACCCGGCCATGCTGGCGGTGCCGGTGGTCATCATCTTTTTCGCAACGCTGCTGGCGGCGCTGCCGGCGGTGATTCGAGCTGTGCGGATCGACCCGGCGCGAATTCTGCGCTCGGAATAGGTGGTTGTAATATGGAACATGCGCCTGACCCTTTTCGCCACTGCACTCTGCCTGGCGATGGCTTGCCATGCGGCCAGCATCGCCGAGACCGTCCACTTCCGTAGCGCCGATGGAGCCACCGAGCTTACCGGATACTTGTTCCGTCCCGCGGGATCGGGACCGCATCCGGCGATTGTGATGCTGCATGGCCGGCAGGGTCCGTTTTCGACTTTGGCGAAGGGCGTTTACAACGCCAATACGCTGACCAAGCGGCACAAGTTCTGGGGCCAATTCTGGTCGGAGCGCGGCTATGTCGCGTTGCTTGTGGATAGCTTCGGGCCGCGCGGCTTCTGGACTGGCTTCCCGAAAGCAAGCTATGCGGACCGGCCAAGCGAGGTGAGCGAACAGACGGTGCGGCCTCTGGATGCGTACGGGGCACTGGCCTATTTGAAGAAACGGTCGGACGTGGCGCAGGATCGGATTGGGCTGCAGGGATGGTCGAATGGGGGTATGACGGCGCTGGTCACCATGTCTACCAACGCGCCGGGCAACGGATTCCGTGCCGCTCTATCCTTCTATCCCGGCTGCGCCATGGCCGCGATTCAGACTGGCTACAAGCCCTACGCGCCGGTCCAGATGTTCGTGGGCACCGCCGACGCCGAAGTGTCGGCCAAGCGCTGCCAGAACTGGGAGAAGAAGGTGGAGGATGCGGGCGGCACGATCGCGCTCGTGGCGTATGAAGGCGCGGAGCATGATTTCGACGACCCAAGCACCAGCCGGCAGGGCGTCGAGGCCAATGCCACCGCAACGCGCGACGCCACAAAACGCGCGGAAGAATTCTTCGCGCGCCATCTTCGATAGGCGTTGCAAAATGGAGGGCTCCGCGGGGGCAGCGGGGGCGGAGAGTTTGTGGTACGATCCGGCCTATATGAAGGTCCGATTACTTGCCGTCAGTTTGTTTGCGTGTGCCGCCTACGGGCAGGCGCAAAAGCCTATCCAACTTCCCGACATTCTGGCGTGGAAACGCATTCAGGCGCCGGTGGTGTCCAGCAATGGCGAATGGTTCGCCTATCGCGTGGTCCCTGCCGAAGGCAATGCCGAGGTGGTGGTTCGCAACCTGAAAACCGGCAAGGAAGAGCATTACCCAGCCGGCGACCGTACGGCTTCGACTCCTGCCCCCGCGGGCGGCGGCGCGCCGGGTAGAGGCGGCGCTGCGGCGGGCGGTGCGGCTGCGGGCGGTCCTGAGTTTTCCGAGGACGCGAAGTGGTTGGTCTTCACGACGTATCCGTTGACGCGCGACGCCAAGCGCATGCGAACGCAGCGTCGCACCATCCATCCGAAGGCCGTTCTGGTCGAACTGGCCACCGGCAAGAAAACGGAATTCGAGAAAGTGCGCCGCTTCGCGTTTTCCGGCGAGAAGTCCACCATGCTGGCCCTGCAGCGCTTCGGAGCGGACACACCGCCGGCAGCCGCGGCGGCCAATGCTGGCGCGACTCCGCCCGAGCGGCCGACTGGCAGCGACGTACTGCTGTACGATCTCACCACCGGCAACGAGACGAACCTCGGCAACGTCTCCGAATTCTCTTTCAATAAAAAGGGCGACCACCTGGCCTGGATCATCGACGCGCAGGATAAGGCCGGCAACGGTGTTACGGTGCTTAATCTGGAGAACGGGCAGATGCGTCCTTTGGACAGCGCCGCCGCCTCCTACAAGAGCATTTCGTGGACCGAGAAAGGCGATGCTTTCACCGCTCTGCGAGGCGTGGACGACAAGGGCTTCGAGGAAAAGCTGTACAGCGTGGTGGCCTTCAAGAACCTGAACGCGGCCACTCCTACCAAGGCGATTTTCGACCCCAAGGAGGACAAGACTTTTCCGGCGGGGATGACTGTCGCGTCGACGCGTCCGGCAGTCTGGCGGCAGGATCTTTCCGCCGTCATCTTCGGACTGGCCGAGGTGAAGCCCAAGAAGCCGGGGGCACGCGACACCGCTCCCACCGACGGCGATACGGCTGCTGCCCCGCCCCGTCCGGACGCGCCGGAAGACAAGCCTTCCCTGGTGCTCTGGCACTATAAGGATCCGCGCCTGCAATCGCAGCAGCAGGTGCAGGAAAATGCCGACAAGAATTTCAGCTTCCTGGCCGCTTACTTCCCCGAGCAGAAGAAGTTCGTGCGTCTGGCCGACGAGTCGATGCGTCAGGTGAATATCGCGCCCGAGCAGACCTTCGCGATGGGAATCGACATCCGCGCGTACGAGCTCGAAGGCAGTCTGGACGGACAGCGATTCCAGGATGTCTACGTGGTCAATCCGGCCACCGGCGAGCGGAAACTGGCTCTTCGCAAAGCGCAGCATGTGATGGGCGAATCGCCCGACGGCACCAAGTTTCTGTATTACCAGGACGGCGTCTTCTTCGCTTACGACATGGCAAAGGATAAGTCCAGCCAGTTGACTCGCGATTTGCCCGCCACTTTCTGGGACAACGAGGACGACCACAATCAGGTGCGGCCGCCGCGCCAATCCTACGGCTGGACCAAGGACAGTTCCGCCGTTCTGTTGAGCGACGGCTGGGATATCTGGAAGGTCTCGCTGAACGGGGGAAAATCTGAAAACCTCACCGTGAACGGCAAGAAGGAACAGCTCCGGTATAAGCGGCCGTTCCGCCTGGATGCCGATGAAAAAGGCATCGACCTTTCGGCGCCGGTCTATGTCCCGGCGTATGGCGAGTGGACCAAGAAGAACGGCATCGGCCTGCTCGAGCCGGGCAAGCCGGGTATTCGCATGCTGCTGTGGGATGACGCCGGCTTCACGCAACTGGTGAAGGCCAAGAAGGCTGACACTTACCTCTACACGCGTGAGACCACCAAGGAATTTCCGAATTACTACGTCACCGACGCTTCTCTGGCGCATGGGCAGAAGGTGACCGACGCCAACCCGCAGCAGAAGGACTTCCTCTGGTCCAGCGGCGTCCGCCTGGTGGACTACAACAGCACGCGCGGCGAGAAACTGCAGGGCGCGCTGTGGCTGCCCGCCAATTATGAGGCCGGCAAGAAGTACCCGATGCTGGTCTACATTTACGAGAAGCTTTCACAGGCTGCTTACGATTATCCGCAGCCCACGTACAACGGGTTCAACATCGCGCACTACACCAGCAATGGCTACGCGGTGCTGGAGCCGGACATCGTTTATAAGGTCAACGATCCGGGTATCTCGGCAGTGGCTTGCGTGGTACCGGCGGTGAAGGCCGCGATTGCCACCGGTGTGGTGGATGCGCAGAAGGTGGGCATACAGGGCCATTCGTGGGGCGGCTATCAGACGGCGTTTCTGGTGACGCAGACCGATGTGTTCCACGCGGCCGTGGCGGGCGCGCCGCTCACCGACATGGTGAGCATGTACAGCTTGATCTACAAGAACACCGGAGGCAGCAACGGGGCGATTTTCGAGAACAGCCAGGGCCGTTTTAAGGGCGGCTTCTGGGACAACATGGAGTCCTACATTCGCAATTCGCCCGTCTACCATGCGACCAATGTGCACACCCCGCTGATGATTCTGCACAACGATAAGGACGGCGCCGTGGACCAGACGCAGGGTATCGAGTACTTCAATACGCTGCGGCGCATGGGCAAGCCCGTGATCCTGCTCGAGTACAAAGGGGAAAATCACGGCTTGGCCAAACCGGAAAATATGAAGGACTATACCGTACGCATGCGAGAGTTCTTCGACCATTACCTGATGGATAAGCCCGCGCCGGCGTGGATGGAAGAAGGCATTCCGCTGCTGAAAATGAAGGACCATCTGGACGAGGTGACCAAGAAAATCACCCCGGCGGCGGAGCCGAAGTAAACCCGGCGATTGTATAGTCCGGCACCAAATTCGGAAAGGGCCACGGAGTTGCAAGAGTGTATGTATGGAAACTGTGGCCGGTGTTTTCCGATCTCGTGATGCGGCCCGAAAGGCCGCGGACGAATTAAGACTGGCGGGCTTCACTCCCGAGAAAGTCAACCTTCTGTTCCCCGGGTCCACCGAGGAAGAGATCCATTCGGTGCCTACATCGGAGACCGAGCAGCCGGGCGTTGGCAGCGCTATTGGCGGAGTGGTCGGCGCGACGTTGGGCGCCGCGGGCGGCTTCGAGCTGGGTGTCGCCGCGACGGCGTTGATTCCGGGTGTTGGTCCGGTACTGGCGGCAGGTGTCGCCGGAGCCGCGCTGCTGGGCGTGGGCGGACTGGTTGCCGGCGCCGAACTGGGAGGCAAGGGCGACGCGCAGAGTACGGAGGGCATCCCCTCCGATGAGCTCTTCTACTACGAAGATGCCCTGCGGCAAGGACGCTCCGTGGTGATTGCGTTCGTGAATGACGCCAAGGAAAAGCGGAGCGCCGAAATCGCCATGCAACAGACCGGCGCGGAGAGCATGGACGCCGCGCGCCAAACCTGGTGGGTGGGTCTGCGCGATGTGGAGCAGGAATACTACGAGGCGTTGGGACACAACTTCGCGGAGGACCAAGGTCCATATCGCGACGGCTTCGAATCGGCTGTTCGTCACGAGTGCCGCGGCAAGAGCTTCGACGAAGCGTCGGACTGCCTGAAGTGGTGGTACCCGGAGACCTGGGATTCCAAGCCGTTTCGCGATGGGTTCGAGCGCGGCCAAGTTTACTGGGAGCGCACTAGTGGCTCATTGCGTAGACAATATAATTGACGCCGATACGGATGGCCTCGTCGGCAAAATTCGCCGGATAGCGCGGGTCGTCGGCCCACTCCCAGGCATCGCCGATATCGGAATTGTACGAAACCGCAACCATGAGGCGGCCTTTGTCGTCGTAAATGCCGCGCCAGTGCGCGCCCTTGCCGCTGAGGTCGTTATAAATTCCTAGTATGGGCACGCTATCTTTGTAGCCGCGGCGCAGGTGCGACCAGCCCGGGATTTGCACTTTATCCACCACATCGTAAACCGTGTGATAGATGGGGTCCGTATCCGGGACATCGACAATCGGGTGGTCGGGAAATGCCTTCTGCATGCGGGTGGCGAATTCCTGCCATTCCGAATTGGTGTGCAGATCGTCGGCCATGAAGAAGCCGCCGCGCAGACAATATTCGCGAAGAGCTTTTCCCTGCTGATCGGTGAGGCCCCATTCGCCCACCTGAACTCCGTAAATCCAAGGCCAATCGTAGGCATCGCCCTCGTCGAGATTCACCAACTGTTCCACGGAGCGGATCTGGACGCGGGTGAGCCGGCGGACGGCGAGCGAGAAGTGGCGGTCGGCGCGCGGGAAGTCCTGACTCCAGGCCGAGATGCCTTCGCGCCAGGGACCGTCGCGGCCCTGATAGCCGTTCAAGGGACCGGGCGGGAACATCAGGCGCGCGAACGCAAACTCCGTCTTTTCCTGATAGTCGGGGGGCAGAGGGATATCGCCTAGACTGTATTCCACGCCGGGCAGTTGGCGGAATGGGCGCTGGAAGGCGAAGACCGCGCCGAGGAACACGAGGCCGCAAGCCACCCGCCCAAAGAACTTCCGCAGACTCATCCGGATACCCTTAGTCAGAGGATACCATCGGTAGGGGTCGGGGAAACGGCTTAAAGGGAGTTGCCCGGCGGCCTCCCTTGCGCTATCCTAAAAGCTCAAAGACTCTGTAAGGATTAGATTTAGTAAAGATGGCCAATACTTATTCCGCACTCAAGCGGGTGCGTCAGACCGAGAGCCGCACGGAAGTCAACCGTAGAGCCAAGAGCGAACTGCGCCATGGAATCCGCGCCATGCGCCGCGCAATTACCGGCAAGGACGCGAAAGCGGCGGGCGACCTGCTGCCCAAGACGTTTTCGTTGATCGATCGGTCGGCGAAGCGTGGTGTGATCAAGAAGAATGCAGCCGCGCGCTATAAGAGCAAGCTGCACCTTCGGGTCAAAGCTCTCTCGGCTTAATTTCCCACCAACTGAAGAATGAACTGCTCCATGACGATGCGGTCGTCCGGCCGCGCGTCACGGAGTCCTTTGTCCGCCTCATAGATTAATTTCATGGCGCGCTCGAGCTGCGGTTTGCCGAATTTGGACACCGTTTGGTAGACCTGCTCGGCGCGCGATCCCCACATCGGAACTCCCATTTTTGTGAAGTGCCCCTGAATCTGCTGGGCGCTTTTTAATCCGGCCTCACGTGCCACCAGCGCCATGCGGAACTGCGTGGAGAGGAAGGCCAGCGCCAGGGGCAGGTATTCGCCTTCGCGCGTCAGAGTATCGAGAATGGAGAGTGCTCGCGCCCGGTCGCGGCGTCCCAAGGCATTCACCAGCGCGAAGATGTTGGTGGCGCGGGCATCGGGGACCAGCTCAGTGATATCGTCCACACCCACGGATCGCTTGCCGGCGAAAAGCGCCAGCTTTTCGATTTCCACGGAGATGCGCGAGATATCGCCGCCCAAAGCTTCCACCAGCAGTTCCATGGCAGAGCCATCGATGCGGAAACCCGCGGCGCGGACCAGGGCATCGGCCTCCTGACGCGCCTCATGCGCACCGAAGCGGCGCAATTCCACCACGTCCGGAATGGCCGAATAGAACTTGAGGACTCGATCCTGTTTGCGCTTATCGTCGCCCTCGAAATCGAAGCGGGTGGCTTCGAAAACCAGCACCACGCCGGGAGTCGGGTCTTTCAGGTAAGCAGCGAGCGGTGCGGCATCGGAAGCACCGCCGCCTGAATCGGAGTCCGAATCGTCGTCGGCGGCAGCGGCGCGGCCTCGCGGCAATACGGCCTCGCCATTCACCACCCAAATGAGCCGCTCGGAAGCGAACAGCGAAAGCGCGCGCGCGTCGTCCAGAATTTCGGCCAGCGTCATCTCGCTGAGATCGTGATAGGTCACCGAACCTTCGGGAACCGTGGCCAACAGCGCATCTTTCAGGCGGCGGCGCTCATACGCTTCGGTGCCAAGCAGCAGAATGGCCGGAGGGATGTTGGCCTTCTTAATGCGCGCCTGCAGTTGAGCCGGAGTCACCGCTAGAAATTCTCCAGGATGCCGGTCACGATGCTGCGCGCCGCGTCCTTACTGACGCGCGACATGGCGGTGCCATTCTCGTCGAAGTAAGACTGCGGGTCAATCGAGATGGTGTACCGGTCGCGGAATTCGAAGCCGTTGCGCTGGAACAGCACCTTGCCGGTGGCCCGCTCGGTCAGCGTGATCTGCAGATTCACGATCACCTGGACGCCGGTGGCGCGTCCGCTGGTGGGGTCGACCACCACGGGGTAGGCCGTATAGTTGTTCACCACGCCGGCGAGGATGGCGTCGGCCTGGGCCGGGTCTGCCACCACTTTGTAGCGGGTGCGGGCGATGAATTCGCGGGCCACGTCCTCGGGCAGCATGCGGGCGATCTGGTATCGCGTAGTGGGGTTGGCGAAGGCCGGGATGGCGATCGTTTTGATGGTCTTCGGCATCAGGTCGGCATGGCCGGCCACGTGATAGCCGCAGGCGCTGAGCGCCACCAGCGCTGTGACGAGCAGCGTTCTCATAACAACTGCTTGGCCACGGCGACCGCGTTTTCGGCGGCCAGCCTCAGGTTGTCGGAGACAATCCAGAACCAGCAAGACTCCGGGTCGTTGCGGTCGGCCGTAATCGCTCCCACGGTGATGCCGCTTTGGCCGGCCTGACCCACATTCGTCGGCGGTTCGAATTCCTTCGTACGCACGTCGATGTAGGGCGATGGCAGACCATTCTCGATGGCTTCCACTCCCGGGTTGCCGTCAAACTCCACCCAAACGGAGAAACTATAGCCGTGGAAGACGGGCGCTTGCACCAGTCGGATGGACGGCATGGGGACGCCGTCGCCCTCGCCGGGGAAAGCCAGCAGGGTGGCCAGGTGGCGCTCGATCCGCAATTCCAGGTCTTCCAGTTTCTGCGGCGCTTCTTCGCCATACTGCGCCAGCAGATTGAAGGCAACCTGCGTGTCGAAGACCGCCTTGGGCATGGGCTTGAAGGAAAGCAGGCTCACGGTCTGCTGCTGCAGTTCTCCCACGCCGGTAAGACCCAGTTCACTGGCCGGCGCGAAGACCTGGACGACGGAGCGGCGGATGGGGTCGTGCATTTCCAGCCGGCGCAGAAACAGCGCCAGGGCGATGGCGGCAGGGTGCGCAATCAGGTGGAAATCGCCCGTGGTGTCGGCCGGCTCCTCGTTCTGCTCTTCAATGAACGGCGCGCGCAACCGGGCTTCCGGCCGGTCCTCAGTCACGTAAGTCAGGTCGATGACCGGCGACTGCGCCAGTTCCAGCGCTTTGCGATTGAACTCCGGCGACCCGGCCAGGAAGATGGCATCGGCGTCGGCCATATTTACAGCGTTGAGTCTGAGGACGGTGGCCATTTCATCGCCAACGCGCGTCAGCTTGCCGGGCTCCTCTTCGTCGGCGGCAATCAGGCGCAGGTCGAAGCCCGGCGCCGAGGTGGCGACAATATCGCGGATCTCGCGGCCGAGCAGCGATTCGGATCCAATGAGTGCGACGGTTTCCATTTAAGCTTTTTGCTCTCCGTGGCGCAGACGACGGCGCACAATGCCGCCGATGCGAATAATGATGCCGCTCAGCATATAGCTCAGCGCCATGATGAGGAACAGGACCTTGGCATAGTTCCACAGCCCGTAGATAAAGGCGGCGCACAAGATCAGAATCAGGGGTGAATAAGCCTTGTTGAGATTGATCCCTTTGAAGCTGTAGTAGCGCCAGGTGCTGACCATGAGGAATCCCAGCAGCACCAGCAGCGCCATCCAGGCCACCGATATGGGCCACCAGGACAGTGGCTTGCCTCCGCAGGCATAAACGATAGACGCGATGACTGCCGCGCCTGCCGGGATGGCGAGCCCGACGAAATACTTACGGTCGGGCCTCCCCGGATTCTTGGGGATGGGATTGTGCTGAATGTTGAAGCGCGCCAGCCGGGCCGCGCCGCAGATCAGGAACAGGAAAGAGAGAAACGCGCCGGCGTTGTGGATGTGATCGAGGAACTCCGGCGCCATGCCCACGCCCACAAAATTCACGCCCCAGGCCCAGGCCAGAAAGGCAGGCGCGATCCCGAAACTGATGACGTCGGCCAGCGAATCCATTTCCCGGCCGAAATCGCTGGTGGTATTCGTCATGCGCGCGATGCGGCCATCGAGGCCGTCCAGGACTACCGCCGCGCCAATCGCCTGCGCGGCCACCACGAACTGCTCGGGCGCACCGGCCAGTCCGGCAGCGCTCAACATAGCTCCGCGGAAGCAGCGCAAAATCGAAATATAGCCCAGGAAGATATTCCCGGCCGTGAACAACGTGGGCAGCGCGTATGCAGCTTTACGCGGGCGGCGGTCCGGTGAGCGCGGATCGACGAGCCGTTCCCGTAGTCCCATGAATTATGACCGGTCCTTGCGCCGGGCAATGATGCTGGATCCGGCGGCCACACGCATGCCGGGCTTCACTGTAATTTCCCATTCGGGCCCCAGCAGAACGTCCATGCGCGAACCGAATTTGATGAGTCCGATACGTTCCCCGGTAGCCACCTTGTCGCCCACTTTCTTATCGAAAACGATGCGGCGTGCGATCAGTCCGGCGATCTGTTTGAAGACCACGGTGACGCCATCGCCCTGCACAGTGACTACGTTCTGCTCGTTCTGCGCGGAGCATTCCTCGCGGCTGGCGACCAGAAACAGACCCTTCTGGTATTGGACTTCCGTGATTGTGCCGGCTATGGGCGTGCGGTTCACATGGACGTCGAAGACGTTGAGGAATATGCTGATACGCTGCAACGCCGGGCCTTCCGGCTTGACCGCCACCACCTTTCCGTCGGCCGGCGATACAGCCACCGGACCGGGGGGAATGTTGCGCTCCGGGTCGCGGAAAAAGTAAAGGCAGAAGGCGGCCAACAGCCACAGGGGCGTCGAAAACCAGGGTCCGGCGAGCCAGGCGACGATAGCTCCAGCAGCAGCCAAGCCGAGGGCGTAGTAGATTCCAGTGATTACGATCACGTAAGTACCATTTTCACATAGGGCTGGGCTGGGCAGCGGGAACTGACGGCTGAGAAGCAGGAAAACTGTTCGGTAGTGGCCGGTGATATGCTCAAAATCATGAGTCCCCGCATCACGATCGAGCCTGGAAAAAGGTCGGGGCAACCCTGTGTGCGCGGCTTGCGCATCACCGTTTGGGACGTGCTCAGTTGGCTCGCCTCAGGGATGACGGAAGAGCAGATTCTGGACGATTATCCGGAACTGCAGCAGGATGACTTCCGCGCGGTCTACGAGTTCGCCTCCAAACTCGGCCGCAACTGACGAGGTGTGGCTATTGGGCGCTGATGGCGGTTAAGTCCTGCTTCTGCTGCGTGCTGGGGAAGACCTGGAGTTTCACCGCGTTCTTCTCGTACGGCTTGCGGAAATCCGGATCCTGCGGCGCGCCTTGAGGGGCACCGTCGAAAGCCAGCAGTTTGTACTCTCCCGGGGCGATGTCGCGGATTTCGAAATGGCCGGCATCATCGCAGGTGGCCGACCAGGAGTCGTACGATGGATCGGCTGTCATGGTCACTACGGCGCCGGGCACGGCTTCCCCGGCGCCATTGCGGACGGTGCCCTGCACGCGGGCGCCGTCGGACGCCAGTTGCAGCGTAAGCGGAGAGACAGCGCCGCTCAAATCTACCCGGTCGTCGCGCAGCGTGCGGTCGCCTTGCTTAATGGACTGCACGTACACACCCTTCGGCAGGCTCCACATCAGGTGGTACACGTCGGGCCGCACATTGTGGAAAGCGAAGGAGCCCTTGGCTGTCAGGTTTTCCGTGTAGCTGTCGAATGCCGAATTCTCCGGCTGGAGTGTGAGCTGAGACTGCTTCGCATCGGCGGGCAGTCCCCGGACCGTGCCCGTCACCTCCAGTCCGCTGGAGATCGTCAGCAAGACGCCGGAGATATCCGCATTGCCCAGATCGATGGCGACCCGTCCAGCCTTCGGCGCATTGCCGCTGACCTGCTGCGCGCTGAGCACATACTTACCGGGCGGCAGACCCTGAATCGAGAAGCCATCGCCCATCTGCGCGGCT
The DNA here is from genome assembly GCA_035551455.1 of Candidatus Sulfopaludibacter sp. Taxonomy (GTDB): domain Bacteria; phylum Acidobacteriota; class Terriglobia; order Bryobacterales; family Bryobacteraceae; genus Sulfopaludibacter. Next base: position 16,664 of record DASZMZ010000318.1, on the reverse strand, counting down.
CCATTGGCGAATGTGTCTCCCTCGGTTCGCGCCATGACGTATACTTCCGCGATCGCCTGACCGGTCTGCCCGTCCACCACACGCCCGCTAACGCTGTGGAGCGTATCGGGGCGCATCACCAGGTCGATGGAGCGAAGCTCCTCTCCGGGCGCGGCATTCAGCAGCGCAGCCTGCGAGACGTCGCGGGCCGCGGGAAAGAACAGCGGCGAATAGCCCGACGCGCCGCTGGCCCGCATGGAGACGCGCAGATAGTATCGGCCGGGCATGAGTCCGAACAGCCGGTATTCCCCGCGATCGTCGGTGCGGACGCTGGCGGCGGCCTTCAGAATCTTTTTGCCGGCCTGGTATCCGTACTGCAGCGCCTCGACGGAAACGAATCGCAGCGGGTCGCCATCCTGATCGGAGACATGGCCCGTAATGACGCTGGCCGGGATCATCGCGATCGAGATCTCTTGCGTGCCGGCGGAGCCATTCACGGCCAGTCTCGGCGCGCGCTCCACAATGTTTCCCGCCGGCATCATGCGGGTGAAGCCCTGCGCATCGGCAACGGCGCGATACCGGCCGGGCGCCACATGCTCGATGCGGAAGCGGCCGGCGGCATCACTCTGCGTGCGGTAGATGTCGGGGTCCGATTCCTCGGCGACACCGATCAGTTGGACGTTCGCTCCGGCTACGGGTTTTCGGGTCGCTGAGTTGACGGCCACGCCCTGCACGGTCTGCGCGAGCGCGGCGACGCTCCAGAGCAGCAGCCAGGCCAGGCGCTTCACCGCAGCCTCGCCAGTGCAGCTTCGATGTCCGCAGCCGGCACCACATTCAGTTGCACGGACTCACGACCCTTGGGATGTACCGTGACCGACGCCGCGCGGGAATCGAAGAGCTTACGCATTTCGCCGTATTGCAGCGGCCCGAAATCGCGAGTCTCCCAGGCCGTCACCTGATAGTCGCCGGGCGGCAGGCCGCGCAGGAGGAAATTGCCGTCGGCATTGACCGGCGAGGTCGCCGGCACATCGTTCCACAGAACGGAAGACGACGCCGTAACGTAGAAAGCGCCCTTCGCTGAACCGGAGATTTCCCCGGGGTCCGTAGCGAACGCCAGCGTCATGCGTCCGCCACCGGCCGGCACCTGCAAGATTCCGTCCGGCACGTCCCGGTCGTTGAAGCGGATGGTTTTCAGATACATTCCAAAGAGATTCAGATCCATCAGCCGGTACGCCCCCGCAGCCACGTTTTGCAAAACAAAGGCGCCATCGGCTTCTGCGCCGGAGGCTGCCCCGCGGCCCCGAGCCTCCACCGGGTCCAGCCGGATGGGCATACGCGGCAGCTTCGTGGGCGGCGCTCCATCCACAAGAATCTGGCCGTGGATCTCCGACGTGGGGGAAACCGTGAGGCTCACGTTATTGACGTCGTGGTCTGCCACGTTGACGGCCTGCCGCGCGGTGAAGCCGTGTGTGGCGTCAGGCATCAGATTGATCAGCAGGCACCAGGCGCCAGGCTGAACTCCACTGGCGTCGAAGCTGCCGTCTCGCAGGATGGGCGTCGAAACTCCCCGGCTGCCGGCGGCGTCGCACGACATCACGTCCACCGGCGCGCGCTGTCCGGGCGGAAGCAGAGCCCTGCCGCGAATGTGAAACACGCGCTCGCGGCGCATCCGGATATCGATGCCGCTGAGTTCGGCGCCCGGAGCCAGCATATTCGGCGCGGCCTGCGACGCGTCCGTGGTATTGGGGAACCACGTGGTCACGTAGGCCATCTCCACCGGGTCGGTATGCACCCGGCCGTTCATGCCGCTGCCCAACTGGGGATTGGAGGCCACAATGTAATAGCGGCCCGCCCAGAGATTGAAGAAGCGATACTCGCCGCGATCGTCAGTGGTGACAGCGCCGGCATTGCTTTTCTGCCGCCCGTCGCGTCCCCAGGTTTCGAGCTGCGCTTCCACGTATATCTGCGCCAGAGGCTCGCCATTTTCGTCGAGCACCCTGCCGGTGATGACGCCCGAAGGAGTCAGGTGGAACGCCAGATCGTCCAGGTGCTGATCCTCGGCCAGTTTCAACGGCTGGCCGGCCACTTGATAGCCCTCGGACTCGGCTCGCGCATTGTAAGAGCCGGGCGCGACCTCGCCAATGGAGAAGCGGCCCGATGCGTCGGTGGTGGTGTTGTAGGTTCGGTCGGTGGATTGGAAAGTGAGGTGCGCTTTGCGCACGGGTGCGCCCGTCGCCGAGTTGGTCACCACGCCCGCGACACTGGCTGGTCTGGGTGCCTGAAAGAACAAAAAACCGAGGAAGAGATGGACGAGAGGCATGCCGGCCCCCTTCAGGATAGCGCCATGGAATATACTTTGACGCATGAGAACCTCCTTGCTTGCCACGTTGCTGGCCTTTTCATCTCTGTCGCTGGCGCAGGCTCCTGCCCCGGCAGCCGGCCGCGGCGGCGGTAGGGGCGCTCCGCCCAAACCGTCGTACATCGTGCAGCCCGATCGCTCCGTGACCTTTCAGGTACGGGCCCCCGATGCGACCACTGTCAAACTGACCGGCGACTTCGTGCAAGGCGCTCAGGATATGACCAAGGGCGAAGACGGCTACTGGAGCATCACCGTTCCGCCGCTGAAGCCGAACGTGTACAACTACAAGTTTTCCATCAACGGCGTAAGCAACATCGACCCCAACAATCCGATGGTGAAAGAGGGCGACCGCTCGTCGGAATCCATGGTCGAAGTTCCGTCTGAAACGCCCGCCGTCTGGGATATTCAGAAAGTTCCGCACGGCAGCGTGCACGTGAATCTGTACAATTCCAAAACGCTCGGCGTGACCCGCGAAATCTGGGTTTATACGCCTCCAGGGTATGAAGCTGCGAAATCCAGTTACCCGGTGCTGTACTTGCTGCACGGGTCGGGAGACACGGAGAATGGCTGGATCACGGTGGGCCGCGCGAATCTGATTCTGGACAACCTGATCGCAGCCGGCAAGGCCAAGCCGATGCTGATCGTGATGCCGTACGGCCGTCCCACGGCGGAAGTCACGCTGATTCCCCCGGCGGCCCCCGGTGCGCAGACCGACCGCAACGCCTTCGCCAACGATCTGCTCGAGGACGTGATTCCCTTCGTCGAAAAGCTCTATCGCGTATCAGCCAAGGCGGACGACCGCGCTCTCGCCGGGCTCTCGATGGGCGGCGGCCAGACTTTGCAGATCGGCCCCACGCATCCGGATACGTTCCACTACATCGGCGCCTTCAGCGCGGGCGGCGGCACGCAGAATTTCGAGGAGTTGTACAAGGATCTGTTCGCCAATCCGGCGGCATCCAACAAGAAAATCAAACTGTTCTACATCGCGTGCGGCAAGACCGACGGCCTGTTCGCCGGTTCGCAAAAACTGCACGAGACGCTGGACCAGCACCAGATCAAGAATAAATTCGTGCCGTCGGAAGAAGGCCACGTTTGGAGAAACTGGCGCGACTATCTGGCGGACATGGCTCCGCAGTTGTTTCGCTAAACTTTGAAACGATCAGGGGGAACGGACGCATGAAGAGAGTACTTTCTTTACTGCTGGCGACGGCTGCAACCATTCTGGCTCAGGGACGCGGTGCAATGACTCCGCAGATGATCGCGGCGCGCAACGCCACCGAAGCCGAACTGGAAAAGGTCGCCATCATCGAGCGCAAAGTCATGGTCTCGATGAGCGACGGTAAGCGCATGGCCACGGACATTTACCGTCCCAAGGACACTACCAAAAAGTACCCCATTATCTTCGTCCGCACCCCCTACAACTTCAATTACTGGGACGTCCGCAACGGCGTGCCCAGCGACATGAGCGCGCAACTCGAAGCTGTGAAGCGCGGCTACGTCTATGTGGAAATGAACGAGCGCGGCCACTTCTTCTCCGAAGGCAATTACGATATTCTGGGCGCGCCCTTGAGCGATGCGACCGACGCCATCAGTTGGATGTCCAGCCGTCCCTGGTCCAACGGCAAGGTGGGGACCATCGGCTGCTCGTCCACCGCGGAGTGGCAACTCGGCGTGGCTGCGCAGGGCAATCCAGCCTTCACCACCATGATCCCGCAGGGCTTCGGCGCGGGCGTCGGCCGCGTGGCTCCGTATTACGAGCAGGGCAACTGGTATCGCGGCGGCGCGGTCCAGATGCTCTTCATCGCCTGGCTCTACGGCGAGCAGAATCAGGTGCGGCCCATGTTCCCGCCCAACACGTCGCAGGAAGATCTGATCAAGGCGTCGCGCCTGTTCGACCTGGCGCCGCAGATGCCGCCCGTCGATTGGTCGAAGGCCCTGGAGCATCTGCCCGAAAACGACATCATCAAGGCCGTACAAGGACCCACCGGCATTTTCGCCGACCGCATGGAAGTCTCCACCGGCGGCGCGATGATCAAACGCAAGCCGAACGATGCGGATTGGTATCGCGGCGGTCTCTGGCATGACGACATGAAGATCAATATCCCCGGCTTCTGGTTCATGTCCTGGTATGACGTTTCCATCGGCCCCAACCTGGCGGCCTACAATTTCGTGCGTAAGACCGCGAAGCCCGATGTGGCGAATCAGCAGTACGCCGTGATCGCGCCCACTCTGCATTGTTCCTACACGCGGGCCACCGAAAACACCGTCGTCGGCGAGCGCAGCATGGGCGATGCCCGCCTGAATTACAGCGAGCTGACCTACGGCTGGTTCGATCATTTCCTGAAGGGTGAAGACAATCAGATTCTGGAGAAGATGCCGAAGGTCCGCTATTTCACCATGGGCCTGAATAAGTGGCAGGCCGCCGACACCTGGCCGCCCGCCGGTGCGCATCCCATGACGTTCTATCTATCCAGCGGCGGCAAAGCCAACACGCTCAAGGGCGATGGAGTGTTAGAGTCCGGCCCCCCGGCCGCCGATGCGGCGGATACCTTCTCGTACGACCCCATGAATCCCGTCCCCAGTTATGGCGGGAATGTCTGCTGCACAGGCAACGCGGTCAGCGGCGGCGCCTTCGATCAGCGAAAAATGGAAGAGCGGCCCGACATTCTGGTCTACACGTCAGAGCCGTTGAAGGATGGCATCGAAGCCAGCGGACCCATCGAAGTGTCGCTCTACGTGGGGTCGGATGCGAAGGATACGGATTTCACCGTGAAGCTGATCGACGTGCAGCCGGACGGCACGGCCTACAATCTGGACGAGACCATTCAGCGCGCCCGCTATCGCGACGGCTACGACAAACCGCTCGCCTGGATGGAAGCCGGGAAGGTCTATAAGGTGACCTTCCAGCCCATGACCACGAGCAATTATTTTGGCGCCGGACATCGCGTCCGCATCGAAGTTTCCAGCAGCAATTTTCCGCGCTTCGACCGCAACATGAATACCGGCGGAAATAACTACGATGAGGCCAAGGGAGTGGTCGCCCACAACAGCGTGCACCACTCAAAGCAGTACGCTTCGACCGTCACCCTGACCGTAATCAAGTAGGGCTGGCGCTTACCACTCAATTCCGCGGGCAGTGAGCTCCCGCTGGATCTGCTCGGCCGATTCGAACTGCACGGCGTCGATTCCAAGCGTTCGCGCCGCTTCGATGTACGCCGCGATGTCGTCCGTATAAAAGCACTCTTCGGGGCGGCACCCCGCTGCCTCCACCGCCCGCTCGAAAATTGCACGCGCCGGCTTCATGGCTTTGGCTTCGTAGGAAAGCACCAGCGCATGAAAGTGCCGCAGCAGGCCCCCATAGGTCTCGCGAATCATGTCGAAGTGAATCGCATTGGTGTTGGAGAGCAGCACCAGCCGGTATCGCCGCGCCAGCCCTTCCAGCATGCTTTCGGGAACCAACGGTTCGGTGAAAATGCAGCTCCAGATGCGGCAGAAGTGAGCGTAATCGATCTTGAGATCCAGAATCGCCGAGAGCTGCGCAAAGAAATCGTGCGGCTCCACCAATCCCGTTTCGAATTGCTCGACCAGCCCCGTCGTCGACAACCGCCGCGGAATTTCCTCGGCCGGGTACGGACACAGTCCTTCCAGCGCGCGGTAGCCCCGCTTGAAATCGAAGTGAACCAGCACCTTGCCGAGATCGAAAATCACGGCGCGATAGGCGCCGGTGCTCAGAAGCGTCGCTCCGACCGGCGGAACATCTGCATCCAACCGCCCACCACCGCCAGCAGAGCGCCGCCCATCAGATAGCCCGCCGTCTTCGCGCTCGCCGGATCAAAATGATACCCGCCCAGCACGTAGCCTTTCACCATCAGCACCAGGATCACCAGCGTCCACACGAAAAACAGAGGCCGCAGTTTGCCCAGAATCGCCAACACAATCAGCGCCAATCCGCAGAGTCCACCGAACAGCATGATGTATTCCAGGGTGGAACCCGTCCAGGGCAGCATCTCCAGGTGCAAGACGCCTCCGGACACCAGCGCCAGACAGGCCACCGCTGCGAGAAAAAGGGCAAGCAGCCCGTGAAAAAGAAAACTGAACCCGCTCATTATCATCCTGACCGCTGCCACTGCACCGCCTCCTAGAGAATGGAAGGGCTATTCTAGCAACTCTCTATGGCCTGTTGACGGACACATTGCGCAGGCGATACTCCGGCAGCGCGGCGCTGATAGACTGGATGGCATGCGGGGGTTTGCAATTGCAATTGGATTCATCTTTCAATTGCAGCTTTTCGGTGCGACGGCGGCAGACATTGCCCGCGCGATCCGGGAAAACAGCTTTGATCGCGAGGAGTGCTACCGGGTCCGCGATCTCACCATCGTCAAGGACGATATTCGCATTTACTTAAGCGACGGCCATCTGATTTTCAGTAAACCAGTGGCTGGACGCCGCATCGCCGCGGTCTTCGTAGCGGATGTGGAGGGTGGCGACGGCGAGGTGCTGCTGCGTCCGCCGGATGCGGCCGAACGCCGGTCGCTGGCCGGCTATATCAACTCACCCACGCTCGACGAACATTTCACAACTGCCCTGTTTCTCTTCAGCGGCAACGATTATGAAGAGCTCACCAGCCAGTTCTCGCACAGTCCAGCGAACAAAAAGACGCCCGAAGCGGCGCCCCTGCTGGATGAACAATGGGGCGGAGTTCTGCGCAATCTGAGCGAGAGCTATCAGACGCGGCTGACGCTCGATCTTTTGGGCGGACCCGGCCGCCCGCCGGCAATTTTCGCCGCGCTGTTCGCCGGCCGCAAACTGGGGAATTTCGACGTGGTCTTCGACCCGGCCAGTCCGGAGCAGATTCTGGCGGGGCAGGTCGCCACGCGCAACGACCGCCTGTATTTCGACACCTGGACGAGTTTCCGCTCGCGGGCCACGCGCAAGGATCCGGCTCCGCCCAAGCTGAGCCTGATCACCTCGAACTATCGCATCGAGGCCACCGTGAATCCCGACCTCTCGCTATCGGCTGTGACGCGCGTGACCGTCACCTCGCCCACGGACGGAATGGTGGCGGCGGCCTTCGAGATCACGCCGCTCATGACCATCTCGGAAGTGAAGGTAGACGGCAAGCCGGCGGAGTTTTTGCAGCGTGAATCCTTGCGCGGCAATCTCTCATTGGGAGGCAACAGTCTTTTTGTGGTGGTGCCGCCCGAGCCGCTGCGCAGCGGCCGCAGCTACGAATTCGAATTCCGGCACAGCGGCAAAGTGATTCTGGACGCGGGCGACCGGGTCTTCTACGTGACCGCGCGCGGCAACTGGTATCCCATTCACCGGATTCAGTTCGCTACCTACGACTTGCTTTTCAAGTATCCGCAGGACCTGGACCTGGTGACTGCCGGCGACGTGGTTGAAGATCGCACCGCGGGCGAATTCCGCATCACGCGCCGCCGAACCGCGGCCCCGATTCGCCTGGCCGGATTCAATCTCGGCAACTATCTGCACGCGCGTCTGGAGCGCAGCGGCTTTACGGTGGACGTGTGCGCCAACAAGGCGCTGGAGCGCGATCTCAAGCCCCGCGCGCCGGAACTCCCCATGCCCACGCTTCCCGAACCACTGCGCCGCAGGCTGCCCGACCCGATGGCCGCGGTGAGCAGCGAACCTCCGCCGGGACCCGCCGAGCGCCTGCACCAACTCGCCGACGGCGTGGCTGCGGCCATGGAGTTCATGACCGCCAAATTCGGTCCTCCCGCGCTGCCGCACCTCACGGTGTCTCCCATTCCCGGCGCCTTCGGGCAGGGCTTCCCGGGCTTGATTTATTTATCGACGCTGAGCTATCTGAAAACGCTGCCGAGATCGCGAGCCACCCAGCAGGAATCGCAGGAGCTGTTCTTTCTGGAATTGCTGCAGGCCCACGAGACGGCGCATCAATGGTGGGGCAACCGCGTGGCGTCCAGCAGCTATCGCGACAACTGGCTGATGGAAGCGCTCGCCAATTTTTCGGCCCTCCTCTACCTGGAGAAGACGCGCGGCCCCCATGCCACCACCGTCTTCCTGGATTCATATCGCGACGGGCTGCTAGAGAAGGGAAAGAACGGTCAGCCGGTGGATTCCACCGGGCCCATCGTCCTGGGCCTGCGGCTGGAGAATTCGCAGCAGTCCAGCGCGTGGCGCAGCATCACCTACGGCAAGGGAACGTGGATCATGGAAATGCTGCGCAAGCGCCTCGGCGACGATGGTTTCCTCGCGATGATGCGCGCCATTCTGAAGCGGTACGATCAGTCCGAGATGACCACCGAGGAGTTCCGGCAGATCGCCGCCGAGTTCCTGCCGCCCAAGTCGGCCGACCCCAAGCTGGAGTCGTTTTTCGACCAGTGGGTGTATGGCACCGGCATTCCGGCCCTGAAGATGACCTATGCGGTGAAGGGCGTGGCTCCGGCTGTGAAACTCACCGGCACGCTCACCCAAACCGATGTAGACCCGGATTTCAGCGCCCTGGTGCCGGTGGAAATCCGCCTTGCGGGTGGACGGACCATCACCGAGTGGGTGCGCTCATCGAGCGATCCGGTGACCTTTACCGTGGCATTGAAACAGGCGCCCGTGAAGGTCTCGATGGATCCGAATCACGGCGTCTTGCGCCGATAGCGCGGACTACTTCTCCGCGATTTCGGCAATCTTCCCGTCCACTTCTTCGATCTTGAGGACGAAGCGTTTGCGCGCCTGCAGCTTGGCCTCCGGAAGATTAAAGCTGGCGGCGATCATGCGATCCCATGTCCCCTTGGGCGGAACCATGTCGTTCATGATCAGCGAGTCGTTGAACTTCTGTCCCAGCGAGGGAATCCCTTCGATGGCCTGTTTGGCGGCCGAATCCGACGCCGTCTGGCCCTCCACAGGATTGCCGGCGGCGTCCTCCATCACCACAGTCACCGAACGGACTTTGAACCCGTAGTCGGCCGGATTTTCGATTCGAAAATCGATCACCGCCAGCGAATCATTGTCGTCGAGAGGCGCCGTGCGCACTTTGAGAAACTTCCCATGGGCGTCGATGTGAGCACCGCGCTGCATGTAGAAGATACCGCCGATGGCGATCGCAATACAGACGAGTCCGATGACGAAGGCCACCGCAAAATTCTTGGACACGTTTTAGACCTCGCTTACGATGCGCATGATCTCCTCCATGGAGGTATGCGCGGCGGCAATCAACGTGCCGTCGAAAAGATGCGTTTCCAGGCCGATCTTATATTTGTAATTATCGCGCTGCAGGGCCTGTATGATGGCCTTCCAATCCTCTTTTTCCGGACTGGCGGGCATCACACCCTTACCCTTGATCTGAATGTTGAGCATGCGGTCTTTGGGCAGCGCCGCGTAGCCGTCGGGATACGAAGTCTCGCGGCCGTAAGCGTTGTGCGGGTCCCAATTGAAGCCGATATATTTGTTCGGAATCGACTTGAAGACCTCGCCGAGTTCCGCCGACGTCGCGACATTCTGCGAGCCTTCGTTTTCGATCAGCAGGTGCACCTTTTCCTTCTGTGCCACCTCTCCCATCGCGCCCACCACTTCGGCAATGCGCGGAAACAAGGCTGCCGGGTTTTCCGTACGCGTGCCGGTGAACACGCGGACTTTGTCGCAGCCCATGATCTGCGCGCAGCGAATGGCTTTTTGCAGGTCTTGCATGCGATTGTCCCAGCGGACCTTCTCGGCCGCCAGCCGCCGTTCCCGCGCCGCCGCTTCTTCCGTGCGCTTGCGAGCCGGTTCCGTGTCGGGCCACGTGAACTTGAGCAGGCCGGTATTGATGAACGTGACCTTGAGACCCTCTTGCGCGAAGCGCAGCGCGTCCACTTTGATTTCCGGCTCGGTGAGCTGGAAGTATTCCTTTCGTCCCGTCGGCTCGTTTTTGGGTGGATTCCGAATCTCCACGCACTTCATGCCGTACTGGTGCGCGAAGGCGATGGATTCATCGGTGGTGAGACCGATCTCATCGGTGATCGCGCTGATGGAGGTTTTGTCGATGCGGGTCTTGGCCCACACCAACGAGGAGGTCGCGCACAGGGCGCCCGCCGCAAGAAGTTCACGCCTGGTCATAGTTAAGATTGTAGTAGATGAGCAGGAAGGAGACAGAAGTCAGGAGGCAGAAGCCGGCACCCTGCCAAGAGATAGATCACGGAAAGGCAGAAGAACTCTCACCATTCTGTCTCCTGGCTCCTGCATCCTGTCTCCTGCATCCGACGGCAGATCGGGCGATGTCCCACCGGAGACGCGGTGGTCACCGGCGCGGGCAATCTCCCGGCCAAATATGTTTTCCACGCCGTGGGGCCGGTCTATCGCGACGGTAATCACGGCGAGCCGGAGTTGCTGGCATCGTGCTACCGCAAGTGCCTTGCCCTCGCGGAAGAACGCGGCGTGACCAGCATTTCCTTTCCGGCCATTAGCACCGGTGCATACGGTTATCCGCTCCGCGAAGCCACGGAAATCGCAGTCCGGGAGGTCGTCAAACACCTGGCAACCCCGGATTGCAAAGTCCAGCGCGTCATCTTCGTGCCCTTCGGCAAAGCGGCGTACGAGACGTACGCGGGAATGTTGAAGAAGTTACAGTCCGAGGACTGAGGCGGTGTCATGGTCTTTACAAAGCGGCTTCGCGAGGGGGTTCGACGGGGCGATATCCGGTGTAGCGTGCGGATCTGGCAGCGGCCTCGCGTGAAAGTGGGAGGCCGTTACCCGATGGACGAGGGCGAGATTGTGGTGGACTCGATTGAGGCGATCGGGTTTCCGGATATCACGCCGGCGCTGGCGCGCGAGTCGGGATTTCTGGGGCTGATCGACTTGCTGAAAGTGGCGAAGCACGGGAAGGGTGAAAATATTTATCTGATCCGGTTCCACTATTCGGCAAAGAGCCATTCAGACGCTTGACTCTGAAATTACGGAATGACAAACTTCGGCCATGCGAGGTCTACTTTGGGGCGCTGATGCCGGCGGGGTCGACCAGGGAGCACGTGGAGATCCTGGTGGCCGAACGCCAGGCGAAAGCGCCCGGCGAAAGCGCCTGCGCTATTTAGAAGACGTAGTCGATGCCGACCATCGGGACAAAGTCGTGGAGCAGTTTTCCGTACTTGACTCCCGGGGGCGGCGTGATGATGTCAGTGGGGAAGGCGGTGATGAAGTCGCGAAACTCAGTGCGCACGTGCATGCGCTGGCCCACAGCGAACATGATGCCGCCGCCCACGCTGGCCATCGGTTTCAATTGATGCGTCTTGGTGAAGTAGCCGTATTGGCTTAAGGGCTGGTAGGCCGCTTCTTTTCCGGTGCCTTCGAAAAGCTTCATGCCGCCGCCGACGGCCGCGAAGAAGACGACCTTGGAGGACTTGCTGTTCGTGTGGATCAACAGGTCGTAATGCAGGGCGTGAGCGTTGCCTGAGAAGGTGGCGGACTGGCCGCCGCTCTTCAGCTGCAGATTGTTCTGCATGAACTCATAGCGAATTTCGCCGCTGAAGTGCGGATACAGGTTCTGTCCGAAATAGGCGCCGACCACGCCTCCCGGCTGGAAGCCGGCGGTAGCACTGCCTCCGCTGACATTGACGTTGCTGAGGAAGCCGCCGCCACCGACGCCGCCGAATTCCCACTGCTGGGCGGAGGCCGCGGCGGAAGCCGCCAGAAACACTACGACTGTTGCAACTGCTTTCATAAGAAATTCCTCCGCGAACTCTAGTTCACGACTCGCACGTTAATGGTGGTGGAACTGCTGCCCTGCGTGATGGTCAGGGGGATGCTGAGTCCTAACGGGACGCCGCTGAACGGCACCGTGGCGTTAATTTGATAGACGCCCACTTCATCGGGCACCAGGCCGGCGTACAGAATGGCGAGGTTTTGGCCGCCGAGAGTGACGCTGGTGTCGATCGTGGTCTGTGCCAGGGGATCGCTCGGAGCGGGCAAACCGGCGGTCTGCGCCGGGAAAGTCGCGCCCATGCCGGTGAGATAGATCACCACCGTGTCCTTGGGGTGAATGGGATTCGTGGGCGTGATCAACTGATTGTTATCGGCGCGCACAATGGTGGCGAGACCCGTCTGCGGACCTGCCGAACCCGACATGAAAACTCGCGGCGCGGCTGCCAGTACGGAGAAATTGAAAGCGTCGCTGATGCCGCCCGGGGTGTGAATGGTGAGCGACGACCCACCGCTCACGTTATAAGGCAATTGCGCGTTAATCTGTTTCGACGATACGAAGAGCAGCGGCACCGGCACGCCGTTCACGCTCAGGCACGACTGGCCGAGAGCGGTGGGCAGGGGAATCTGCTGCGTGGCGATATTGACGGGGCTCAACTGGGCGCCGAAGACACTGATGAGGCCGCCCGAAGCCACAGGCTGGGTTCCATCCGCGGCGTTGACCACCGAACTGATCGCGGGAGGCACCACGGCGGCGTCGTAATTATTAGCCAGCACGGTGATTCCCGAGGTCGTGAGAGTTACGATTCCGTTGGCCAGCGGCGCTACAGTGCGGGTAAAGGGCTGGCCGGTGGAGGTGAGCAGCGGAGCTTCCACCGTGCGCACAGGCCGTACGTTGGTGGCCTGGAGAATATTGGGCAGGTTTTGGATTACGCCGGGCGCCGAAGCGGTGCTGCCGGTGAGGCGGTAGCCGCCTGGACCGGTGAAGACGAAGCCGGAGGTGTGGCCGACGGTGGTATCCATCGTGCCCTGGGGAACCAGAGCGGAATCGAAAATGTTGTCACCCACCACGTAGCGGGTGGCAAAGGCGGGTCCGCTGGAGGAAGCCGAAGCGCCGGAAGAAACGGCATAGGCTCCCGAGAGAGAGGTCAGATCCTTGCGCGAAAGAATGAAGGTGTCGTGAGTCGCGTCATACAGCATGAGACTGCCGGTGGGAGATGCCACCAGAATCGAATTCTGGTCGGCGGACGGACTGAGCACCGACGTGGAAGGAATAACCGTCGGATCGTTCTTGAAAATTCCCAGGCTGGTGGGCGTGTAGGCGCAATGATTTGGCAGGTCGAAGCGATCGATCGCGTTCTTGCCGGAATCGTCCTGCACGACGGCGAAGGAACCCACGTTGGACTGAGCCACCGAAGCGCCGTAATGGGATGCCGGCAGCTGAATGGGCGTCTGCACCTGGAAACTGTCCAGATCGATCATTTGCAAAAGTTGAGAATCTTTGCTCGCGACAATCAGGTATTTGCCATCGCCACTGAACGACATCCCGGTGGGCGTCGTATTGGTGCGCAGGATGGCGAGCTGTTGATAGCTCGAGCCGTCGAAGACCAGGACCTGGTTCTTATCCTGGCGCATCACATAGAAATGATTGCGGGCCGTATCGGCTAGCAGATCTACCACCTGGCCGGGCACATTGATGATGGTGCCGCGCTGATCCAGATCGGGATTGCTGATCAGGAGGCGAACCGAAGGCGCGATATTGACCGCCGAACCCGAGCTGATCACCAGAGGCACGGCCAGCGTGCCACCGGGGTTGGGAATGGCGCCCGCCTGCACCGTAACGGTGATGGTGGCCGGAGCTTTTCCGGAAGAAGGCGAAACTGAGACGCCGGCTTGCGTGGTGGAAATCGAGAAATCCGTGGCGTTGTTGCCCGGATCGGAGATCTTGAAAGTGGTAGTGAGAGCGGTGCGGACGCAGAAATTAGTTTGCACCAGCACGTCTTCCTGCGAGGTGGCAAGACGCGGGTAGCGGCTGAGAGAGCCCACCGGCAGTACCGTCACGCCGCTATCGGTGATGGCGTACATGTTGTTTCCGGCCGAATCCAACAGAGAACGGCCCACGATGCTCTCAGGCAGGTAAACCTTGTCGCGTACGGTGAGGTTGTCCGCGTCCATGATGGAGAGCGTCGGGAATTTAGTGGAAGTGGAGGAGTAGTAGGGCGGTCCGAGAGGCTGATTGGGATCGAAGACCTGCGCGTAGATGGTGTCGGTGACTCCATTCTTAGAGTTGACGGCGTGACCGGTGATGCTGGTGGATGCTATCGATTGGGGATACCGCGACTTGATCATCAGCCCGGAATCGCACATGGCCGGCGCAAACTGCGACCAGCCGATCATGGCCCACGAGCCATCGGCAGCCGAACTGACGCGCGGCAACAGCGGCGGAGCAGTGGTCCAAACCTCGCCATTAAAGACGGACTTGCGGGCATCGAAGCGGAAGACCAACTGGGTGCCGGTGCCTCCGTCCGCCAGGCCCCAAATCCACAAACCATCGGCGGAAGTGGTCAACTGCGTCTGAACAATCTGCGAAGGAATTGTTGCCTGAGGAACCGGCAGGGCCTGCACCACGTTGGCATAGCTGGCCAGAAATTGGAGGCGGCCGCTGACGGGGTCAAAAAGATAGAAGCCGGTAGAGGTGGCGATGAGCGCCTGTCCGGCATTCTGGCCGACGTCCTGTCCGGTACGCACGAAAGCCACGCCCAACGCCGGGTCGCCGGTGCTGAAGGTCTGGCTGGCATTCGTATTGAGATTGATGACGGTGAGTCCCTCAAAGCCTTGAGGAGTGGTGGTGCCGTTCTGGTATTGAGTGACCAGGAGGTAGGTCCCGTCCGAAGACAGGGCGACGCCGCTCGGATGAGACTGGAGCGGGATCGACCGGTGGATCGTGTTGTCCTTGGTCGACATGACGTCGATCTGAAGCGCAGTGAAATTCGCGATGTAGAGCTGGCTGCGCGATTCGTCGAGCGCGATATCGGCAGGGTGGCCGCCCACAGTTGTGACAACACTACCGAAGGTGGCAGCGAATGAGGGTGAAGCGCCGATCAGCAGCGCTATTGAAAGAATGAACCCGTTGGTGCGCATATAGAGAGTCTTCGAACAGTCCTATTAAATGCCTTCGCGACGCCAGAATCAATGATCGAAATGGCTAGTAAATGCGGCATTACCAAAGTTAGCCGTGTATTTCCGGGCATTTACGCGTATACTGCAAACCGTGGAGAGGGTGTCGAAAGGCGTCCTTGAGACGATCATAGAGCCATTACAGGCACGCCAGTCATGAAATTCTTTTCGAAATTCATAGCAATCGTATTTGCGGCAGGAATATTTTTGGCCGCAACACCTTTCGCCAGGTCCCAGAGTTTGACTACTGTAGCCCCGTCACCGGACGGCATGGGCTTTTCCGTCGATGGCACCTATTACACCCATGCGATGAGTGCGCTTTGGCCTGATGGCAGCAAACACCAACTCTACGCCACACCGGAACAGGACAACGCAGTCTACCATACAAAGTACACATTTACAGGCTGGACATGGCCTGGCGGCCCGCTAATCGGGAACCCGGTTGCAGTGACGGCTTCGCCTGCGATTAAATCCTATACCGCGGTTTTTCAGGTGCAATACGGCTTAAATGTCAAGTTTAATCCGTGTACGGACTGCGCCGGGCCCGGTACGGTAATCGCCAATGGATTTCCTCTGACGAGCGACCAGGAAATCTATGTTCCCGCCAATTCCAGCGTGACGCTGCAGGCTTATCCGAATACCGGATACGTATTTGTGGGCTGGCAGTCGGGCGTTTCGCAGGCGGTCACGGGATTTCAGACAGTGGTCAACATGACGCAGCCGGCGACGGTGACCGCGGTATTCGCGCCCGTCCAATTCGTAAAATTGACGACCGTGCCGGCGGGTCTCAGCCTGCTGGCGGACCGGACCCAGGTGCCGACTCCCACGACCATGGAATGGGGCCTGAACACGGTCCACACTCTGGGTGTAGTCTCTCCCCAGGTGGACACGCAGAATCAGTATTGGGTATTCAGTTCGTGGAGCGATGGCGGCGCGACCACCCACGCGTACACCGTGCCGGGCTATGCGGGCACGACTCTGACGGCGAATTTCATTCCGGGCGTCGCCGTGCAGATGCTCACCAATCCCGTGGGCTTGAATCTCACCGTGGACGGACGGACCAACTGGCCCACGTACACGTTCGTGTGGGGACCGGGAGAAACGCACACGCTGGCGGCCCCGACGACTCAGACTGATAATTCGGGCCGTATCTGGCAGTTCGCCAACTGGTCAAACGGCGGCGCGCAATCGCAGAGCGTGACGGTGCCGCAGAGCGCGGTAGGCGTCGGAATGCGAGTGATTGCTAACTTCACGCAGGTGGGCCACGCCACGGTGACCAGTCCGATGTCGGGACTCACGGTGACGGTGAACGGAAACTCCTGCACGCTGCCGTGCGACATTCAGCAGCCCATCGGAACGCAGTTGACCATTAGCGCGCCGGCGTCGCTGGCGGCGGGTCCGGGCTCGCGGCAGGACCTGGCGGGCTGGTCGACGGGGGCGGGCGCGGGGGACCTGGTGGTGACGCTGGGAGCTGACGCGCTGACGATTACTCCGTACTACAAGC
>DASZMZ010000317.1:0-23314 GCA_035551455.1 Candidatus Sulfopaludibacter sp. | reverse complement strand
GCTTTTGCGCAATGTGCATAGGGACCTTGCGTCAAGTACTCTGCTCCACAAAGCACGCCCGCTACGGATTACTCGAATTGAGCCGAAATTGAGTGTTAGTCCGCCTGTCAGAATTTCGATTTCTTCACAGCTTCTAACGGTCGCGGCTCTGTAAGTGGCTGAATCTACGTCGCTTTTCGATTAGCCGAGCTTCCCGGAACGGAATGGGAACTTTGCTCGTATCACTAGCGATGAAATACCTATTGGGATTGTTGCTCACGGCGGCTCTCTGTGCCGCCCAAACCTCCACCCAGGCCGCCACCAAGGCCGCCGGCCACTGGTCGGGGAAGATCCTGATCCCCGATCACGAAGTGGCCGTCACCGTCGACCTGGACCGCGATGCGCAAGGCGTGTGGATTGGCTCCATCACGGTCGCGGGCAGTAGTTCGGTAGATGTACCGCTCTCCGCCGTGGCCGTCGAAAGTGGCGCGGTTCGGTTTACCGCCCCCCTTCCCGGACCCGCGAGCTTCACGGGAAAACTTTCCGACGACGGAGCTGCCATCTCCGGGACGGCTTCCAACGCACAGGGCGACGCTCCGTTTCAACTCGCCCGGAGCGGCTCGGCGAGCGTCAAAGTGCCGCCTGCGAGCAGTAAGCTCTCGAGCGAATTTGAGGGCTCCTGGTCAGGCTCCATCGAAGGCGCCGGGAAGACTCGCAGGATTGGCCTGAAGCTTTCCGCCGGCAGCGACGGAAATGCGACGGCGAAGCTGGTCGCCATCGATCAGGGGAATCTGGAGATTCCGGTCAGCACCGTCACCATCAACAAGAACGATCTGCAACTGGAAGTGCGCGCGCTCAGCGGGCTTTATCACGGCACCCTCAGCGCGGACGGCGTCATCGCCGGCGAGTGGGCGCAAGGCAATGAAAAATACTCGCTGACCTTCAAAAAGGGAGCCTACTGAATCGCAATCTGGAACTGATTGCTCACCGTGCCGTCGGGGAAGCCGACGATCAGGGTTACGATGCCCGTGGGCGCGTTGGATGGCACGGTCACATTGATCTGATACAGACCGGCGTACCCGGGAGTCAACGCAGCGAATGACGGCGTGACTTGCACGGGAAATACACCCGACCCGAAATCGACAGTGGGCGTAGAAATCAAACGGGCAAACGGTTCCGTAGTAGGCGAAGGCTGACCGCTGGCCACCGACGGGCTAGTCGCTCCCAAGCCGATCGCGTAAATGGTGAGCACGTCACCCGCACGCGCCGGATAGGCCGGATAGCCGGTCTGCGAGTAACTGGCCGGCAGCGGCAGACTGCCGCCCAGAGTGCACGGGACCGCGCCGCGGCAGCTATCGTTATTCACAATCGCGCCCCAGGGACCGCCGTACAACTGCAGCACCTTGGGCGCCCGCGCCACCACATTCACGGAGACCGTATTGCTGATCGAGCCGTCCGTCCGCTTCACCTGCACCAACGCCTGGCCGGTGGCAGTCGTGGTCGGCAACTGGAAAGCAATCTGGCCGTACGAAGTATAGAAGATGGGCGCGGCCGTTCCATTCACCAGGACGGAGGTATCGGCCAACTGCGTGGAGAGCGGAGGCGCCGGACCCGGCGTGTACGCGCTGAGGGAAAGCTGATCGCCCTTCACCACCATCACATCCCCGGGAGATACATTGTCGCCCGCCACAAACGTGGCATTATCGAGCACGCCCTGATACGGGATCACAGGCGACCCCTTCGGCACCACGGTAAGGGTAACCGGGACCGTCTGCGTTCCGTTCACGGCATTGGACGTCAGGGTAATTGTGGCGGTGCAGATGCCGGGCGTCAATCCAGTGGGATCGATCGTCAGTCCGGCAGCGCCGTAAGTGATCCAGGTGGAGCCGCAGGATCCGGTCGTGATCGTGGGAGTCTGCGCCGTCAGTGTGCCCTGCCCGATATTCGTCAGCCCCACCGAGGGAGCGAAGGGATACGCCAGCGGCGGCGCGCCTGCCGCAAGCTGCAGATTCAGTGCGGTGGCTGTAAGTTGCGCGATCGGCTGACTGGTCACGTTCATCGTGACCGCGACATTCTTATTGTCAGCCGCAAAATTGGAACCGAACAGATTCAAGTTACCGGTGTAAGTGCCGGCAGAAAGTCCGGTGCTATCCACATGAATGCTGTACGGAAAAATGAACGTGAAACTGCCGGCGCCATTCACCGCCAGGGTCAGCCACGATGCCGTGGAGGTGCGCAGCAGCGCGCTGTTGGTAACGATGGCGTAATCCGCGGTGCTGTTCGGCGGCAAAGTGAATGTGTGGCTCGAAGGAACGCTACCCCCCATGGCCACGGTCACGGTGATCGTCTGCGGCGCATCTACCGCATTCGGGTCGGTGACCGTCACTACTCCGGTCGCGGAGCCTGCGGGCAGCGCCTGCGTGTTCAAAGCGAAATTCAGCGGGATACATTGTGTGGCCGCGCGCGTGGTGGTGCAAGCGCGCTGCGAACCCACGGTCGCAGTAATCCAGGTGACCGACGATGATAGGCTGAGATTCAGCGAACCACTGCCCGTGTTATAGGCTTCCACTGTCTGAGTGGCGCCGGCCGAGCCGGTAGCTACCGTCACCGGACCTACCGTGCTGCTCACCAGACGCAACTGGGGAGCCGCCTGTAAAACACCTGCCAAACTAATCGGGAAAATGAATGAAGCAACGAGACGAACTGTCCTTAGACCCACTCCAACGCACCCTTCTTATATGCCCAGATGTATCCCACGAAGAGAATCGCGAGGAACACGGCAATCTCAGATACCCCAAACCACCCTAGTGCGCGATATCGAACGGCCCACGGAAACAGAAAAATAGTTTCAACATCGAAAATAACAAACAAAATGGCGACGATATAAAAACGCACTGTATAGCGACCGCGGGAATCAGAAGCAGCTTTGATTCCACACTCGTACGCTTCCAGTTTGGTAACAGTGGGCGCCGACGGGCGGATCAGCTGGGCAGCCACCAGTGCGATGACAGGAAAAGAGATAGCAAGCGCGAGGAAGATGAAGATCGGAACGTAGCCGCTCAGCATGCGATCACTATAACATGCTGCCGCGCCGCTTGAAACGTCACTCAATTAACCGCAATCTGTGGCATTAAAGCGGACGAGCGTGTCCCATAGTCCCTTCATGTCCGGGGAATTCCCCTGGCTATCAGCCATTCATCCCCTTGACCGGGGCCATAACTTCCTCTAGCATTGTCCTCAATCGCACACTTTTACTTGAGACCATGAACTCTCTGCCTGAACGCATCGCAGAACTCTGCCGGCAGGGCCTGATGCCGGTGCAGTTCCGAGTCTCGGATATACGGCAGCATTTCGGCGAGACTTACGCGGAAAGCTATATCCGAAGAGCCCTCGTGCTTTATAGCGAAAAACCGGGATCCTACACTTACCGGTGGAACAAGCCTCGATTTCGCAAGATCCGCCACGGACTTTACGAGGTCGTCTCTTAGTTTCGAGAATGGCGGCCTTTCCGAGAGAGAATGAGGGAGGCCACCCCATGCCAGATCCACGCCCGGTCTATTCTCAACTTCTCAAAGAACGGCTCGCCGAAATCTCGCTTCGCGAAAAAGGCCACCAGCGGCTGGGATATTTCCGACTGCTCACGGCGTGCGTGGGGGCGGTGGTGCTGTGGTTGGCGATTCAGCATAGCCTGAGCATCCTGTGGGTTCTGGCGCCGGCCGGCGCTTTCATCTTCTTAATTGTCCTTCACGAGCATCTCTTGAAACGGCTGGACCGGCGGCGGCGCGCGTCCGCCTATTACGAAAAAGGACTGGCGCGGCTGGACGGCCAGTGGGCCGGCACAGGGGAAAGCGGAGAGCGGTATGCCGACCCGGAACATCCTTATGCGGCGGACCTGGACCTGTTCGGCAAGGGTTCGCTCTTCGAATTGCTGTGCACCGCGCGGTCGCACGTCGGCGAAGACACGCTGGCCCGCTGGCTGAAGGCGCCGGCCACACCCGCCGAAATCCGCGAACGTCAGCAAGCCGTGGCCGAACTCCGGCCGCGTCTCCAATTGCGCGAGGACCTGGCCGTGGTGGCCGAAGAAGCGCGCACTGGCGTGGACCCGGTGTCACTGGCCGCCTGGGGAGAATCGCCCGGTCCCGGCGGTTCGCCGCTGAATACCCGCGCCAATCGCGTGGTGGTCGGCCTGCTAGGCATACTCGGAACGATAGCCGGGGCGGCGCTGCTGGCCTACTTCTGTTACAACGCTGGCATTTTGAAGCTTTCCGAAAGCGCCGCTTCCCTGCTCCGCGATTTCCTGTTGGTGGCTCTGGCCATTAACGGCACGTATCTATATCGGAACCGCTTCCTGTTCGCGTCGGTGGTGGGTTCGGTGGAGGCTGCGGCCGACCAGTTAGGTCTGCTCACCGAAGTGCTGGTCCGCCTGGAACAGGAGAGTTTCGAGACGCCGCTGCTGGCTCGCCTGCGCGCCTCGTTGGATGCCGAGGGCGAACCGCCGTCGCACCGTCTGGCCCGGCTGAAACACATTGTCGAGTACATCGATTCGCGCGACAACGTGTTGGTCAAGATCCTCGAGATTTTCATTCTCTGGACGCCGCACTGGGCGCTGAAAGTGGAAGAGTGGCGGGGCCAATCGGGGACGGCGGTGCGCCGCTGGCTGGACGCCGTGGGAGAAATCGAGGCGCTCTGCTCGCTGGCCAGCCATTCTTTCGAGCATCCCGAGGATCCGTTCCCCGAGATCCGCGAGTCTTCGCCGGACGGAGTTTGCCTGGAGGCGCAAGGCGCGTCGCACCCCCTGATCCCGGAAGACAAGGCCGTTCGCAACGATGTACGGATCGGCGGACCGCTGCGCCTGCTGGTGATCAGCGGTTCCAATATGTCGGGCAAAAGCACCTTCCTGCGCACGGTGGGCATCAACTCCGTGCTGGCGCTGGCCGGGGCTCCGGTGCGGGCGCGAAGTATGACGCTTTCACCTGTGGCCATCGGCGCGTCCATCCGCGTGGTGGATTCGCTGCAGGGCGGCATCTCGCGCTTCTATGCGGAGATTCTCCGCTTGCGCCAGATCCTGGACCAAACCGGCGGCCCGCTTCCCGTGCTCTTTCTGATCGACGAAGTGCTGAGCGGCACCAACTCGCACGACCGCCGCATTGGCGCCGAAGCCATCGTACGCGGCCTGGTGGAGCGCGGCGCCATGGGCCTGATCACTACGCACGACCTGGCGCTGGCGGATATCGTGGATACGCTGGGCGGCCGCGCGGCCAACGTCCATTTTGAGGATCGCATCGAGGACGGCCAGATTATTTTCGACTACGTCATGCGGCCGGGCGTCGTGCGCAAAAGCAACGCCATCGAACTGATGCGATCCATCGGGCTGGAGATTTGACGGGCGGCGAAATTCGCGAACTGGCGCGCGACTGCGGCTTCGAACTCGCCGGCATCGCTGCCGCCGCGCCCCATGCCGATTCCGCCGGGTACCACCAGTGGGCCGGCCTCGGCTTCGCCGGCGAGATGAAGTATCTCACCGACCGGCGCGCCGACGTCCGCAATGATCCGCGGAACTTGCTGGCCTCGGCGCGGTCGATCGTCTGCGTCGGCAAACTGTACAACACCCCGTGGCCCTACTCGACGCAATTCCAGGAGCCGGACCGCGCCTGGATCTCGCGGTATGCCTGGGGCGACGATTACCACGACGTGATGCGCGCGGGCCTGGAACGGCTGGCGGCGCGGATCACGGAGCGGGCTGGTCCTTTCGAATGGCGCGCCTGCGTGGACACGGCGCCCCTGCTGGAGCGCTCTTACGCGCGCGCGGCGGGACTCGGCTGGATCGGCCGGAATACCTGCCTCATCAATCAGGGGTCGGGCTCCTGGTTCTTCCTGGGGGAGTTGCTGGTATCTCTCGATATCGCTCCCGATGCGCCGCCGCCCGACCGGTGCGGCACCTGCTCGCGCTGCATCGACGCCTGTCCCACGGCGGCTATCGTGCCGGCGGAACCGGGTCGCTATACCGTGGATTCGCGCCTCTGCATCTCCTACTTTACGATTGAACTGCGCGGCGGCATACCGGAGCCCGCCCGCGAAGGCATGGGCGCGCATGCCTTCGGCTGCGACATTTGTCAGGACGTCTGTCCGTGGAACCGCCGCGCTCCGATGACGGGCGATGCGGCCTTCGCGCCTCGTGAATTTGCGCCGGACCTGGCCCGTCTGGCCAGCCTCTCCGAGGTCGAATTCCGCGAGATGTTCCGCGGCAGTCCGGTGACGCGCGCCCGGTATGCCGGCTTTCTGCGGAATGTCTGCGTCGCCATGGGAAATCGCGGACTGGCGGAGTTTCGCGCGCCGCTGGAGAAACTGGCATCCTCCGCCGACCCCACCATCACGGAACATGCGCGTTGGGCACTGGGGAGATTGGGCACGTCTCAGCTACCATAAAAGTGTGAGATCTCTCCTGCTCGTCCTGGCCGCGGCCGCTCCCCTGTGGGGACAGGTTGCACAGGACGCCCAAGTCAAGTCTCTCGTGAAGCAGGGGTACGACCACTTTTACAACCTGGAATACGATCAGGCGATCGGCGATTTCGAGAAGGCCATCGCCCTCAACCCCAGCGAGCCAGACCTGCACAATCACCTGGCCCACGCGCTCGTTTTCAAGGAGATGTATCGCAATGGAGCGCTGGAGAGCGAACTGGTCTCCGGGAGCAATTCCTTCCTGCGCCGTCCCAAACTCAATCCGGCGCCGGAAACGGAGAAGCGCTTCCTGGCCGAGGTTTCTACGGCCATGTCGCTCGCCGATGCCCGGCTCAAGAAGAATCCGAACGATACCGCGGCCATGTACTCGGAAGGAATCTCCTACGGCCTGCGAGCCAACTATTATTGGGTGGTCAAAAAATCCTGGCGCGATTCCCTGCGCGACGCCACGTCGGCCCGCCGCCTGCACAATCGCATTACTGAGCTGGAGCCCAAGAACGTGGACGCCCGCCTGGTGGAAGGCCTCCACGACTACATCGTCGGCAGCCTGCCCTTCACCTACCGGATGTTCGGCTTCCTGGTGGGCATCCACGGCGATAAGGAATTGGGGATTCGCATCGTGCAGGACGTCGCTAAGAACGGCGACCAGAATAAGGTGGACGCCGAGATTTTCCTCTGCGCCTTATACCGCCGCGAAAATCAGGCGGGACGCGCCGTACCCCTGGTGCAGGACTTGATTCGCCGGTTTCCCCGCAACTACCTGCTGCGTCTGGAACTTTCGCAGATGTACAGCATGAGCAACGACAAAACCCATGCGCTGGAAGCAGTGGAAGAAGTGGCAACCCTGAAGAATAGCCATGCCGCCGGATATGAACGCGTTCCCTGGGAGAAGATCTACTTTCAGGAAGGCACGATTCAGTTCTGGTATAGAGATCTGGATCAGGCTTTGGAAAACCTGAAGAAAGTCGCGACTGCTTCCGCCTCCGATGACGTAGACCTCAACAGCGGAGCGTTTGCGTGGCTGCGAATGGGACAAATCTACGACATGACCCACCGGCGTCCACAAGCGCTGGAGGCCTACCGAAAGGCGATCGCCTACGCCCCGGAGGCGGAAGCGGCGCAAGAATGCAAGAAATATCTCAGCACTCCATACCGGCGCTGATTCCGGCCTACTGTGGCGCCGTCGCCCCGTCGTCGATCGAGAGTTTCACCGGCTGCTCGATGTATTTGGCGTCTTTTCCCGCGGTCAATACCATCAGAGTCAGACGACCGGTGGCTTTCGCCGGAACCTTGAATTTGATTGAGGTGGCCGTCTGCTCCGTCACTTCCACCTGCAAGTCGTTCTTGCCGTCGGTGAGATAGACCTTCGCCACCAGTTCTTTTTGTAGATTTTCGCCGGAGATGACGATTACGTCGCCTTTCTTCCCGCTCATCGGATCCACAGACGTCATCCTAGGCATCGCCTGTTGCGCGTAAGCCACGAAACTCGCGGCTACGAGCAGGGAAACAACAAAAGACAGTCTCATCTGAAATCTCATCCTTCGACTTCAATGCTATGTCTATTAAGCTCTAAATACAAGCACAGTGTTGAGAAATGCGACTTGGACCGCGTAACCGGATGGAAACGCTAGGCTGCAGTCCCGATTGAACCGGTGGCATTGGCAGGGTTATGATTCCGGTATGGCTGCCCCGGCAGGCTCTTTGAGCCTGATCTCAAGGCGGGAAGCGGGATGGATTTACAAGCCGTCCTGGGACCTGCCCCTGCTGATATTCAGCGCCGTACTGGTTCCCCTCCCCTTTCTCATCGCATGGCTATCGCAGGTCTCCGGCTGGATGAAGCCGCAACAGGCGATTGACGCCATCAACATCGCGGTCGCGACCCTGGTGGGCGGCCCCCATCTGTTTTCCACAATTACCTTCACATTTCTGGACCCGCGCTTTCGAAAGCAGTACCGCTGGTATGCGAATCTGGCGTTTCTGCTGCCGGCCGGCGTCGTCTGGCTGGGGGTGTACCACTATGAGTTCCTAATTACTTTTTTCTTCTCGTGGGCGTCGCTGCATGTCCTGCACCAGGTAATTTACATGACCGACTGCTACCGCGCGCGCAGTCCGGTCCGGGAGCCTAAATGGTCGCGAATTGTGGACTACGGGCTGATTCTGACGGCGCTTTACCCGGTGGGCATCTACAAGCTCTCGCTGCGCCGATTTCTGGTGGGCGGCGTGGTGCTGCCGTATCCCGTCTGGCTGCGCAGCCTGCCGCTGGCGCAAGCCGCCGCCGTGGTCTTCACCGTGTTCCTGACTCTGTGGGTGGGCAAGACGATTCTCGAGTTTCGCGACGGCCGGGCCGCCATGCCCAAGACTCTGCTCATCGGCATCACCACGCTGGTGTCGTTCTGCCTGCCTCTGGGATCCAATCTGGACGTTCTGTTTCAGGGCTATAACACCTGGCACTCGTTCCAATATCTGTTTCTGTTATGGCTGATCAACCGCCTGCGCGAGAACCGCGGAGAATTGCAGGATGGCTTCGTCCGGCGCCTGGTGCGCCGGGACAGCATGGGAGCCTATTATCTCTGCTTCCTGGCGGCCACCGGGGTCATGGTGCTGCTCACCCTAATGGTGCGCGCCGTCACCAACCTTTCACCGGATCGCAGCTATTTCGTGGTGGTGCTCAGCGTTCTGTTAATGCACTACTACTTCGACCACTTTTTGTTTTCACAGCCCCAACTGATCGAGTAGAATAAAGGCGGAGCGCGTTCTGCAATGCAGGTGCTGGTCCACCTATTTTGATCCAACACTATCAAAATAGGGAGTCCCGCTCGATCTCACGCGCTGGTGAGCAAGCTCCTGGCCGGGCGCCTATGGTCCGGCAAGGGAGAAGCCTAAAGGCGCTCGGGGGACGCCCACCCCGTTTACAAGCGAGGGTCAAATCACGGGGGTCGGCACGGCCGAGTGGTGCGCTCCACACTACACTCTTCCAACCCACTACAAAAAAACATTCTAGTATCCGGTAGTATAGAACCGCGATAACTTTGGTGAGTACAAGCAAGCAAGCTCTAACTAACCATAGTTAGCACTCAGGTTAAACTTCCTTCATCCGACTACTAACTTCGGTCTGTTAACTCTTGCGGAGCGCCAAGAGATAGGATGTAATACCCAAGGAGGCAAATCATGGCCCAGTACCTACATTACTTCTGGCGCGAAGAAGACGGGCAGGATCTCATCGAATACTCGCTCCTGATCACGTTCATCGCGATTGCCTGCGCGGCCCTGATCGGCAGCGGCCGGTCGGCTGTGAACAGTATCTGGACAACCGCGAACTCGGAAATTGTGCACGCCAACCAACAGGCCGGCGGCTAATTTGCCGGGAAGGCCACTCGTCGTGCCGCCTCCCCCCGGGCTGGCATCGCGGGCCTGTCTTCATTGTGGGTAAAATAGGTTTTCACCTATTCATCACCAATGAGGAAATTCGCATTTGTAGTATTGTTTCCCCTGCTCTGTCCCGCAGCGGATATAACACCCTCTCCCGACGCCATTATCGAAATGGCGCGGTCCGTGCCCGGAGAGTTCGCGGCCGACGCGCTCATTCGCATGGCCTCCCTGGAATCCCTCGAAAAGCCGCGCCGAATTGAGCTGCTGAACCTGGCGTTCCAGCGCGCCTCCGAGGCGCAGGAGCCGGTCAAACGCCAGCCTGCCATCGTGAAGGTTCCCGGAGCGGCCGGCTTTCTGACTCGCGCCTTTGCGCAGGATCTGGACGCGATGTCCCTCCGCCTCCGCTCGGTCGAGAGCATGGAGAAGCTCGACAAGGCCCGCGCGTCCGCGCTTTTCCGGCAGATTCCCCCGCTCGCACTCCCCAAGTTGAAGTGCTCCGACTTCATGGTGTACAGCGTAGCTCCCTACTACCAGGCGCTGGAACGTCTGGGCTCGTCCTCGCAGGTGCTGGCGCAATTGGAAGGCATGTCGTCCCCCGCCGAAATCGGTCCGGCTTCCAAGCTGGTGGCCGCCGCCTCCTCTGATAGCGATTTTCAAGCTCGCCTGGCTGCCTTTGTGCGCGGGCTGGGTAAAATCGCAGGGGACGATCGCAGTTTCACCTTCGCCGGTGACCTGGGACCGCAGATCCTGCCTCTGGTGGACGCGGCCAAAGTCCATAAAGTCTCGCCGTTGCCCATGCTCGAAGCCTACCGCCTCTACCTGGTCCGCAATGAGCAGACGGCTCGCTGCGTCGACGACGACCTGATGGGACCGGTGGATCAACAGACGTTCGTCCTCTCCACCGGCGCGCCACCGGTCGGCGGCGAAGGCGTGAATTTCTTCAATGAAAAGCTGAAGACGCCGCCCCTGCAAGCGATTCAGGAACAGGAAGTCACACCCACCCGCCTCCAGGGTGTGGCCGAAGGATTGCGCGGTTGCGACAATCGCGACTGTCAGACGGCAGCCCTCCAGTACAACCTGTTGATCTTCGATCCCGAGTCGCGCACGCCGTATCCCCCGGCACACAAGAACAGCCCGGAGTGGCAGGCCCAGGTGAAGAAGCTCCTGGAGGAACTGGCCAAAATGAAGCCCGACACCACCGTGACTCCGGCCCAATTCTACCGGCAGAAGACCGCCAGCTACATCGACCTACTGAGTCTGGTGCCGGCCGGTCCGCTACAGGAAGAAGTGGTGAAGGCACTCGTCGATTTCGCCCAGAATAACGACTTCCAGCGGGAGAGCCGCATGGAGTGGTTCCTGCCCCTGAACATCCTGCTGGGAAAAATGGCGCTCGATCCCATGGGCACCGGAAAATCCGCACCCTATCTGCGCCAGTCCAAGGATCCGGTCGTCGTCATGTATGCGGCGCTGGAGGCGGTGGCGCCGCGAACGCCCGATAAGCTCATGTCGCTGATGTAGCTTGACAGCGGCCCTCATTTTCGCTACATCTCGTAGCGCTATGAACTTTTACCGGGTCTCTGGCGCTTTGGTTTTACTGGCGGCTACTGCGCTTGCGCAGACTGCCGATCCATCTCCCTCCTTCGAAGTCGCCTCCGTCAAGCCCGCGGGCCCATACCAGCGAGGCCGGCCGATGGGCATGCGCGGCGGCCCCGGCACGCCGGATCCGGGGCAAATCAGCTGGAATTACGTCAGCCTGATGCAGGTCGTGATGCGCGCTTTTGACGTGAAGGAGTTTCAGATTTCAGGACCGGACTGGCTGTCCTCGGAGAACTATGACATCGTCGCCAAAGTGCCGGCTGGAACCACGCCGCTCCAGTTTCAGGCAATGCTGCGGAACCTGCTGACGGAGCGCTTCCGGATGAAGGCGCACCGGGAATCGCGGGAGATCCCGATCTACGATCTGGTGATCGCCAAAGGCGGACCGAAGCTGAAGGAATCGCCGCCCGACACTCCCCCGTCCGCCGTTCCCGCAGTCGATCCGACGAACGCCAGCGGGACCATGGTGCTGAAGACCGGGTCGGACGGCGTGCCCGAACTGCCGGCCTCGATGGGTGGCAAAGGCCACCTCGCGCTCCGCTCTTTCATGGGCACCATGATCCGGGTGCGCCGGGAAGGCCTGGAATATCTGGTGGAGAGGCTGACGGCCGAGACGCATCGCCCGGTCTTCGATAAGACCGGACTCGCGGGCCGCTACGATTACACGCTGCGCTTCACTCCGGAGAACATGAGCACGGCCGCGCGGGGCCGCTCCGGGACTGCCGCCGATGGCGCGCCGCCCACCATAGGCGATACCGCCGTAGAAGCCCCTCCCGACGTCTTTTCGGCTCTGCAGGGCCAGCTGGGTCTCAAACTCGAAGCGAAGAAGGGCCCTGCCGATATCGTAGTGATCTCGATCGAGAAGACGCCTATCGAGAACTGAATTTGCCTTACAGAACGTCGGCAAAACCGCGCTTCATATAGCGGAAGAACAGGCCGCCCAGCACGAAGGCCGTGCCGCCGAAGACCGCCAGCATAGCCAAGTCCTCGATGTGGGGGCGGTAGGACGTGAGCAGCAGCGAACGATAGGCCCTCACCGCGTAGAACATGGGATTGGCGCGGAGAAAAGGCCGAATCGCCGGAGGGAAACGGACCTCGGTGAACATGATCGGAGTGGCCCAAAACCAAATGGTCAGCACCACGCTCAGCACCTGCGCCGTATCCCTCAGAAACACATGCAGGCTGGCGACGATCCAGCCGATTCCTACCGCCAGCAGACCGATCAGAAAGGTGTAGACGGGCAGCAGCACCAGGAACATGCTGATCCGGTGCACCGCCACGCCATAGGCGGCCACCATCAGCACCAGCGCCAGACCGTGGCCCACCAGCGTGGAGAGGAAAACCGAGACCGGCACAATTTCCGACGGAAATACCGTTTTCGTGATGAGGTTGGATTGGTCGAGCAGGCTGGACGCCGAGCGCTGCACGGTTTCGCTGAAGAGCAGCCAGGGTAGCATGCCGGCGAAAATGAAGAGCGCGTACGGCACGCCATTCGGAGCGGTCTCATGAAAGCAGACTCCGAAAACGAACCACCAGCTGACGAGTAAAACCAGGGGATGAATGAGACCCCAGATCCAGCCGATGGCCGAGCCCACAAAGCGCTGCTGGAAGTCGCGGCGGACCAACTGGAAGAGCAGGCCGCGCCGTTCCACCAAATTACGCAGAAAAAGCGTTCCAGGGACTCGCCTAGGCACAGTAAATTGGGATAATACCATTTTTTTCAACAACTTGCAACCGGCGCTAATTGCTTGACAACGGTGTGTCCGGGCTGTTAAAGTTTCAGTTTCGTCAATCTGTTGTCTGAAATAGCCCCATCCGGGTTCTGGAACCAGGTGGAGTTCGAACGTGGTTTCTAATTTCCGGCCGGAGAAGACTTTGAAGCAAGAATACTTCGTATTGGTATTGGCGCACTCGCTACGCGGCAGGCTACGCCGAATTCACGTTCCTCACACGGCGGTCTATACCGTGCTTGCCTTGGCTCTCCTCGGTTGTTTCTCGGTGCTTGGATTCGTGGCCAGCTATGGCCGCATGGCCCTCAAAGTCGCCAATTACAACGCGCTGAAGCGCGAAGCAGATAACCTCCGCAATCGATATCAGAACCTTCAGAAAGTAGTCAGCCAGACCAATCAGCAGCTTGCCACCCTGGAAATTTACGCCAAAGAAGTCACCGTGGCCTACGGAATTAAGCAGAAGCTGGAAGGTCCTTCGGACCTCGCGGCGGAAGGCAAATTGGTCCCGACTTTTGCGGAAAGCCTGGAAGATTACACCTACCTCCGCAGCACCAAAAATCTGGGACTGCAGGGCCATCGCGCCCGCGGCATCTTCACCCCCGCTCCTTCTCAGTTGAATCTCTGGCCGGTGGAAGGCCGCCTGATCGGCGCCTTCGGCAGACGTACCGACCCGTTCTCCGGTGAAGGCGCCATGCACATGGGCGTCGATATCGGCGCTCCCACGGGAACCCCGGTGCGCGCTACCGCCGATGGCGTAGTGGTCTATGCGCAGGTGGAAAGCGGATACGGAAAACTGATCCGTGTGGACCACGGCGGCGGCATCCAGACGTACTACGCGCATCTTTCCGCGTTCTACGTGAACGTGGGGCAGGACGTGCATCGCGGCGAGCTGATCGGCGCGGTAGGCACCACCGGGCGCGTTACCGCTCCGCACCTGCACTACGAAGTCCGCATGGGCGGGGCGCCGATGAATCCGGCCCGCTTCCTGGCCAATGCCTCGGTGTACCAACCCCTTCCGGTACACAAAGATCCCTTCCAGAACGAGTAATCTTTTCCTCAACCGTTGCGGCGCGTGTGCCACAATGCCATATATGCGTGCACTCCTGGCAGCGTTAGCCCTCGCGGCCTGCGCCTGCGGACCCTCCGTTGAAGCCGACACGATTCCGGAATACACCTATCGGGTGGTCCACACTTATCCGCACGACCGTTCCGCGTTCACCGAAGGTCTGTTCTACCTGGACGGTTTTCTGTATGAGGGCACCGGCATGCCGGGAGCGTCCGACATTCGCAAGGTCAAACTGGAGACCGGAGAAGTAGTGCAGCGTCAGAATCTGGACGACTATTTCGGCGAGGGCATCATTGCCTGGAAGGATCGCCTGCTGGAAATGACCTGGCAGACCGAAATCGGCTTTATCTACGACCTGAAAACTTTCGCCAGAAAAGGCGAGTTTCATTACCCGGGCCAGGGCTGGAGTTTCACCACCGACGGGAAGCGCCTGTACATGGACGATGGCACCCCGGATATCCGCATCTGGGACCCGGACACCCTGCAGGAGACCGGCCGCATCCACGTGACCGAAGACGGCAAGCCCATCAATAAGTCGCTCAACTGGTGCAGCGATCCCGATTCGCGCTGCCTCAACGAAATGGAGTGGGTCAAGGGCGAGATCTACGCCAATATCTGGATGACCGAAAAGATTGTCCGCATCAATCCCGGCACCGGCAAAGTGGTGGGCTGGATCGATTGCACCGGCCTGCTCACGCCGCAGGATCGCATCACCGAAGGTCCGCAGGAGACCGACGTAATGAACGGCATCGCCTATGACGCCCAGGGCGACCGGCTGTTCGTGACCGGAAAGCGCTGGCCCAAGCTCTTCGAAATCAAGCTGGTGAAGAAGACGGGTGCCCAGTAAGACCCACGCCTGGCGACTGGCGGCGTTGACCCTGCTGGCGCTGCTGGCGTACTCTAATTCCTTTCAGGGCGGTATGGTCTTCGACAATTCCACCGCCATTCTCAAGGACTCGCGCGTCCACGCCTGGAACGACCAGAACGTGCACCTGATCCTCAACGAGGAATACTGGTATAACAGCACCACCACGGGCCTTTACCGCCCGCTCACCACGTTCTCCTACCTGTTCAACTACGCGGTGATGGGCAACGGTCCCAATCCGGCCGGGTATCACTGGTTCAACTTCCTGCTACATATTGCCAACCTCCTGCTGGTCTACTGGCTCGGCCTCGTGATTCTGGAGGACGCGACGTGGGCGCTGGCGCTTGCCGCGCTGTGGGGCCTGCATCCGTTGCTCACCGAATCGGTCGCCAATATCGTGGGGCGCGCCGACCTGATGGCAGCCTTCGGCGTCCTGGCCGGACTGGTCTGCCATATCGGCGCCGCCGCCGCTCAGGGACGACGGAAATGGACCTGGCTGGCCGGACTCGCAATCGCCGCCGGGATCGGCATCTTCTCGAAAGAGGCGGCGGCCGTCCTGCCCGCCGTGATGCTGCTGTACGACCTGACTTGGCCGCAACGTGCGTCGTGGTCGCAGAGAATCCCCGGCTATATCGCGATGGCCCTGCCTTTCGCCATCTTCTTCGAGTTTCGCGCCGACCTGCAGGCGCGCCTCCCCGTGGGTCTGATCCCCTACGCGGACAATCCCCTGTTCGGTTACGATTTCTGGACGGCCAAGCTGACCGCGGTGAAGATCGTCGGTAAGTTCATCGGCCTGTTCTTCCTCCCGCTCCATCAATCGGCGGATTACTCCTACAACTCCATAGCGCCGGGAGGCTGGACGGATCCGGCGACCCTGGCATCCCTCGCCGTGTGCCTGGGGGCTGTGGCGCTGCTGGTGTTGTCCTACCGGCGCGCCAAGCCTCTCTTCTTCTTCCTGGCCTTCTTCTTCGGCACGCTGGCGCCGACCTCAAACCTGCTGCTGCTGATCGGCAGCGTGATGGCCGAGCGCTTCGTCTACCTGCCGTCGGTGGGCCTGGCCGGATGTGTGGCTTGGGGACTCCGGGAACTGGCGCGCAGGCTGCCCAATCCACGCGTCGTCTGGGCCGCCGCCGGACTAGTATGCCTGGCGCTCGCGGGTGCGACGTATGCTCGCAATCCGGTCTGGCATGACGATGTCAGTCTGTGGACCAGCGTGGCGCAGGCTTATCCCCAGAACTTCAAAGCCCATACGACGCTGGCGGAACAGTACGCCGCTGCCGGCCAACTCGACCGGGCCGCCGCCGAGGCCGATCGGAGCCTGGAAATTCTGGGTGGGCTGCCCGACAATCACAGTACGCCGCGGCCGTATGCCACTGCGGCCCTGTGCTACCGGCTCAAGGGCGACTATCCGAAGGCGCTGGCCGCCTTGCAGCATGGGCGGAAGGTGGAAGCCCTGGAGATCGAGCAGATCCAACAGGTCAACCTGGAACACGGGAAGCGGGTGAAGGCCGCCGGCTGGATGCCGCTCTACCTGGAACTCGGCCGCACGTACATTGCGCTCAAGCAGCCTGAAAAGGCCATGGAACCGCTGGCCTACGGCCGGTCGCACAGCGGCGATCCGGAATTCGTCGTGGAGACGGCCCGCGCCTGGCAGGCCGAGGGCAACTGGGAGCGCGCCGCGATGGTCCTGATCGAGGCGATTGAGGATGGGAATTCTTCGCCGCTCCTGCCGGCGGCGCTGGTGAATGTGTACCGGCAGTCGGCGGGGTCCGGTTGTGCGGTGCGGCAGACAGGGACGTCTGTCGCGATCGACATGACCTGTCCGCTGGTCCACGGCCACTTGTGCGCAGCGTCGCAGGAGTTGACGGCGGCGTACCGGCAGGCGGGACAGGGTCAGAGGGCCGCCGCCCTGGCGCTCGCGGCTGCGCAGAACTTCGGCTGCCAGTGAAGTAGACCAGCGCCGCGGGCTTGCACCAATCATGGGCCGCCGATTCACGCAGATAAAGGCCGATAAGACATCGTTTTACATGAGACATCGTACTTCTTATCGGCGTTCATCGGTGTGAATCCGCGGCTATTTGATCGCTTAGGGACTTCTCAGCAGCGAAGGCCTATATTGCCGGGTGGCGGGTGTGCCAGGTGGTGGCTTGCTGGAAGGCGTGGGCGACGGCCAAAACTCTCGCTTCCGCAAACGCCGGCCCGACGATCTGCAGGCCGACGGGCAGTCCCTCCTTCGAGAATCCGCAGACCACCGACATCGCCGGAGTTCCAAAGCGATTGAAGGCCGACGTATTACTGGGCGGCCGCTGGTAACTCTCGTCCACGGTGGACTGGATGGTCGGAGCCACGTCGCGCTTGGTCGGCAGCAGCAGGATATCGACTTGTTCGAAGATGCGGCGGATCTCGCGGCGGCACTCGCGCAAACGCCGCAGCGTCTCCACGTAATTGACCGCGGTGACGCTTTCGAGCCCGGTCAACTGGCGGCGGGACCAGGGATGGTACAGTTCCGGGGTCTTGCGGAAGAACGGCGCCTGATAGTGCAGCAGTTCCACATCGTAGCTGCCGTTGGGGACGAATTGGAAACGCGGCAGCACGATGTCGCGGACCTCGTGGAACCTGGGCGTCAGCAGGCGGATGGCGGCCTCTACCGCCGCCCCGACTTCGGGATGCAGACCCTCGAAGAAGTAGTCGCGCGGAATGCCGAGTCGCAAATTGGACAGCGGTGCGCGGAGGGCGGCCGTGTAATCCGGCACCGGCGCGTCCGCCGTAATCGCATCGGCGGGGTCGAAGCCGGCCAGCACCTGTAGCACCAGAGCAGCGTCCTCCGCCGTTCGGGTCATGGGACCGACTGTGTCCAGCGAGTAGGCGGACGGCACCACGCCACGGGTGCTGACGCGGCCGTACGACGTCTTGAAGCCCGTGATGCCGCAGAAGGACGCCGGGATGCGCACCGAGCCGCCATCGTCGCTCCCAACCGAGGCGTAGCAGAGTCCCGCGGCCAGAGCGGCAGCAGATCCCGCGGACGAGCCTCCGGTAATGCGGTCGAGATTCCACGGATTGTGCACCGGTCCGAAGCAACTCGTGGTGCCGGTGCCCTCGAACGCCATCTCATCCAGATTCAACTTGCCCAGCAGGACCGTGCCGGCGGCCTTCAGGCGCGCGGCCACTTCCGCGTCCGCGGTGGGTACGCGGTCGAAGAAGACTTTGCTGGCGGCGGTGGTGCGGATGCCGGCCGTATCGATATTGTCTTTCAGCGCGATGGGGATGCCGTGGAGCGGACCAGCGGCAGCACGTCCATCGCAGGCGCGGGCCTGCGCGAGGGCAGCTTCCTCAGTGACTGTGATGAAACTGTTGAGTTTCGGATCGACTTTGCGAATGCGCGCGAGGCAGAGCCTGGTCAGCTCCTCGGAAGAGATGGTGCGCGTGCGCAGGGCCGCCGCGGCCTCGGCCAGGGTCCAGAATTCCGGTTCGCCGGCCGGTTTCGACTGGGCGAGAAGGCGGACCGCGGAGGCGCCGGCAAGCAGGGCGCGGCGCGAGATGTGACGGGCCATGCGGGTAGTATAACGGGCGTGGTACTATCTCGCCAGACGAGGGTGAGTTTGATTCGAATCGAGTTGTTCGGCAGTCTGCGCATCACCTGCGGCGGCAGCCCGGTCACCAGTGTGAACACCAATCGCCTGCATTCTCTGCTGGCCTACCTGGTGCTGCACGGCGACGCGGCGCAATCGCGCGAGCAACTGGCCTTTCTGCTCTGGCCGGATTCGGGCGAATCGCAGGCCCGCACCAATCTGCGCCAACTGCTGCATCACCTGCGGCGCTCGCTGCCCGCCGGGAGCGGCCTGCTGCTTTCGGACAATCACACCGTGCAGTGGCCGCGGGATCCGGCCTGCAGCGTGGACGTGCTGGAGTTCGACGCGGCGCTGGCCCGCGGCGGCCGTGAAGACCTCGAAGAAGCCGCGCGGCTCTACCAGGACGATCTGCTTCCCGGACTCTACGACGAGTGGCTGCGTCCCCGGCGCGAGCACTACCGGCAGCGGCTGGCTCAGTGTTTGACGCGTCTGGCCGCCATGGCCGAAGAACGCAGCGACTATGCGGCCGCCATTGGGCATGCCGAACGGCTGGTGGCGCTGGACGCCTTAAGCGAGGCGCATCACCAACTGCTGATACGGCTGCATGCGGCGAATCACGACCGGGCCAGCGCCCTGCGCGCCTACCATCAGTGCATGCGCGTGCTGCGCCGCGAAATGGGCGTGGAGCCGGGAGCGGCCACACGCGAACTGTTCGAACGTGTGCTGAAAACGGAAGCCACACCCGCGCCATCGGACGCGCCGCACGCCGCTCCAGCACAATCGCAGCCACTGGTGGGCAGACGGCAGGAGTGGGAAAAGCTGCTGGAGTGTCACCGGCTGGCGATGCGCAAGGGTCCGTTACTGGCGGTGATTTCGGGCGAGCCCGGCATTGGAAAATCGCGTCTGGCGGAGGAATTCTACACGCGCTGCACGCGCCAACAGCAGGCCGCCGCGCGCACGCGCTGCTATGCCGGTCAGGGGAATGTGGCGTATGCGCCCATCGCCGAATGGCTGCGCGAGAAGCACCTGGAGCAGGCGCGGACGCAGCTTTCGCAGGCCCAATTAGTCGAGCTGGCGCGCGTACTGCCAGAGATCCTGAATCAGAATCCTTCGCTCGAGCGGCCGCGCCCTCTGCTGCAGAGTTGGGAGCGGCTGCATTTTTACGAGTCGCTCAACGCCGCCTTCGGTAAGGCCGAGAAGCCGCTCCTGCTGCTGATTGACGATCTGCAGTGGTGCGACTCGGATTCCTTCGAGTGGCTGCAATCGCTGTTCCGGTCGGCGGCCGCGGCGCGCATTCTGGTAGTGGCCACGCTGCGTTCCGAAGAGGCGGGCCGCGATCATCCCTTCCAGAAACTCGTGGGCGCGCTGCGTCAATCGGAACAGGTGGTGGAGATTCCCCTGGCTCCTCTGGATGCCGCCGAGACCACGGAACTGGCGCTGCAAGTTTCCGGCCGCCTGAATGAGGCCGACCTCGGCAGCCTTTACCGGGCCACCAAGGGGAATCCGCTCTTCGTGGTGGAGAGCGTGCGCGCGGGACTCAGCAATCCGGCGGGCACTCCGCGGATTCACGCCGTGATCACGGCGCGCCTGGCGCAGCTCTCCAAGGCGTCGTACGAACTGGCCGGAGCGGCCAGCGCCATCGGACGCGCCTTCTCCTTCGACCTCCTGGCGAAGGCTACGGACTGGGACGAGGACAGCCTGGTCCGCGCGCTGGACGAACTCTGGCAGCGGCGCATCATTGAAAGTCACGGCGCGTCGGAATACGATTTCACCCACGACCGGCTGCGCGAAGTGACCTACGCCGAATTGAGCCTGGTGCGCCGCCGCTTCCTGCATCGCCGCATCGCCCGCGCGCTGGAGGAAGTGTACGCCGGCGATCTCCAGGGCCAGAGCGCGCAACTGGCGGCTCACTTCGAAGCGGCGGGCATGGCGGAAGAAGCCATTGGCCGCTACTGCGCGGCGGCTGCCTTCAATAAGCAGCGGTATGCCGATGCAGAGGCGGCTGGCTTGCTGCGGCGCGCCGTGGCGCTGGCGCGCGATTTGCCGGAGACGGCGCATCGCAAGGAACTGGAGCTGGAAGTCCTGGTCACTCTCGGCCCCGCGCTGGTGACCACGTACGGTTACGCCATGGCGGAAGTGGGCGAGACGTACGGGCGCGCGCTGGAACTGTCGCGCCAGTTGCACGAAGCCAAACATATCTTCGCGGTGCTGAGCGGCGCCTGGGTGTTCCACGTGGTGCGCGGCGATCTGCAAGCGTCGCTCCAGGTGGCTCAGGAATTTCTGGATCGGGCCGCCACCAGGGAATCGAAAATGGCCGGCCTTTTCGTCATCGGCTGCAGCCTGTTCCACCTGGGGGATCTGCGCCAATCCCTGCAAAATATGGAGGCGTCGCTGGCGCTACACACCGGCGAGCGGTTCTCGCAACTCGCGCTCTTTGCCGGTCCCGATATCGGCGTGTTCTGCCGTTCGTATCTGGCGCATCTGCACGGTCACGCCGGCAAGCCGGAAAAGGCGATCGAGTTTCTGCAAGAGGCCGTGGGGGCTGCGCGGCGCATGGCGCATCCTTTCAGCCAGGCCATCGCGCTGGATTATGCCGCCATGCTCCATGCCTTCAGCGGCGATAGCGCGGGGACGCTGCCATGGGCTCGGGAAGCCGTTACCGTTTGCCGGGCGCATCAGTTCGCCTACTACCTTTCCATGGCGGAGGTTCTGGCGGGCTGGGCCACCTGCATGGAGGGAAATCTGGAACAGGGGCTGCCGCAGTTTCGCCGCGGCTTGGAAGATCTGCGCGGCACCGGTGCCGAAGTCCGCCTGCCCTTTTACCTGGGACGGCTGGCCGAAGTCTGCGCGGCGGCTGGAAACCTGGGCGAGGCGACTGCCCACCTGTCGAATGCTTTTGCCTTCCAGAGTAAGAACGGGGAGAGTTGGGCGGCGGGCGATCTGCATCGTATTCAGGGCGACATCCTGCGGCTCACCGGCAATGACGAGCAGGCTCGCGCCTGCTACCGGAAGGCAGTGGAAGCGGCGCGTTTGAGCGGGTCGCACATTTTCGAGATGCGCGCCCTGGAACGGCTGGAGGGCGGCCGGCAGAACGCTTTAGGAACGGCCGGACTGTCAAAGTAAACGCATAGGAGAGGAAATATGCTCACACCAGAATCCATCGCAGCCTTCCGCGGCCAGTTCCGCGGCGAAATCATCGAACCGGAAGACGCGAGGTACGACGACGCCCGAAAAGTTTACAACGGTATGATCGATCGCAAGCCGCGCCTGATCGCTCAGTGCACGGACGTGGCGGACGTCATGGCGGCCATCCGCTTCGCGCGCGAAACCGGCGTGAAAGTCTCCATCCGCGGCGGCGGCCACAACGCCGGCGGACTCGGCGTTTGCGATGACGGCCTGGTGATCGATCTCGCGCCCATTCGCTACGTGCACGTGGACCCCTCGGCGCGCACGGTCCGCGTGGGCGGCGGCAACAAATGGGCGGATGTGGATCATGCGGCGCATGCCTTCGGCCTGGCCGTTCCTTCGGGCATCGTATCCAGCACCGGCGTTGGCGGACTGACGCTCGGCGGCGGCCTCGGACACCTGACGCGCAAGTACGGCCTGACGATCGACAACCTGCTGTCGGCGGACGTGGTGCTGGCCGATGGGACGTTCGTGGTGGCGAGCGCCGATGAGAATCCCGATCTGTTCTGGGCGTTGCGCGGCGGCGGCGGCAATTTCGGCGTGGTGACGTCGTTCCTGTTCCAGGCGCATCCCGTACACACCGTCTGCGCCGGTCCCATGCTCTGGGAATTGGACCAGACCGAGGACGTGCTGAAGTGGTATCGCGAATTCATCGTGCAGGCGCCGGAGGAGATCAATGGCTTCTTCGCGTTCCTGACCGTGCCGCCCGGTCCGCCCTTCCCCGAGGCGCTGCACTTTAAGAAGATGTGCGGCATCGTCTGGTGCTACCCGGGCACCATGGAACAGGCCAACGCCATCCTGGAGCCGATTCGCAGCTACCGTCCACCGGCCTTTGAGTTCTTCGTGCCCATGCCCTTCCCCATGCTGCAGGGCATGTTCGACGGCCTGTATCCTCCCGGTCTGCAGTGGTACTGGAAGGCCGATTTCTTCAAGGAATTGAGCGACGAGGCGGTGGCGCGCCATTTCGAGCACGGCTCCAAACTGCCCACGCTCCACTCCAGCATGCACATCTATCCGGTGAACGGCGCGGCCCACAAGGTCGGGCCGAACGAGACGGCGTGGAGCTATCGCGACGCGCAGTGGAGCCAGGTAATCGTGGGCGTCGACCCGGACCCGGCCAATCGCGAGGCCATCACGGATTGGGCGAAGGCCTATTACGACGCGCTGCACCCCTACGGCGCCGGCGGCGCTTACGTGAACTTCATGATGGAAGAGGGCGAGGACCGCATTCGCGCCACCTACCGCGACAATTACGAGCGGCTGGCCGCCGTCAAGGCAAAGTACGACCCCGAGAATTTCTTCCGCGTGAATCAGAACATCAAACCGGGCGCATCGACCGGCGCCGGGGCGTGACCTTCGAGTAGCATAGACGATCGTTTTGTGTCGTCTGTTGGGATGGGCCTAGCGGCCCGCCAAAATTCATGAAAAACGCCTGTTCCTCTGTCCCTCTGTGCTTCCTCGGCGCCTCGGTGTCTCGGCGGTGAAAAGGATTTCC
>DASZMZ010000316.1:0-5560 GCA_035551455.1 Candidatus Sulfopaludibacter sp. | reverse complement strand
GCCTGGGCTCCTCGTTCGACGGCTCATTCGATCAGTTCGCGCTGCTGTCTGGCGGCCGCGAAATCGGCCTTGGACTCAAGGGCACTGAAACGCAGCTCTACGCCATTGATGGCGACAAGGCCACGAAGCTTTCTGGGCGCGCCGGAAGCTACGCTGGCATTACCACGGCTCTGCACTCGAATGCGATGGTTGTTCGCTACTCCACGATCACGGACCCCACGCAGGCGTACCTGGCAGCCGATGCGGCGCACCCTGACCAGCTGACGGCGCTGACCAGCTTCAACCCCGTCTTTGCCCAGCGCGCGCAGCCCGAATGGGAACCCTATACCTGGAAAGCCGATGACGGCCGCGAAGTGGAAGGCGTGCTTATTTATCCGCCCGGGAAGAAGGGCGAGAAGCACCTGCGCATGTTGACATTCATCCACGGCGGTCCAGCGGATGCCGACGGGAACCGCTTCGGCGCAGACTGGTACGACTGGGCCACACTGGCGGCGGCGAATGGCTGGCTGGTCTTCAGGCCGAACTATCGCGGGTCTTCGGGTTACGGAGACGAATTCATGCTGCAGATCGAGCCGCACCTGGTGTCCAAGCCCGGCCGCGACATTCTGGAAGGCGTCGATGCGCTGGTGAAGGATGGCATCGCCGACCCCGACCACCTGGCGATCGGCGGCTACAGTTACGGCGGCTACATGACGAATTGGCTGATTACGCAGACGACGCGCTTCAAGTCCGCGGTTACGGGCGCGGGCGCCGTGGAACATGCCGCCAACTGGGGCAACGATGACGAGACCTGGGACGATGCGTGGTATCTGGGCGGCCGTCCGTGGGAAAACCCCGGAATCTACCAGAGTGAAGCCGCGCTGTTCCAGTTCGACAAGGTGAAGACCCCCACGCATCTGGTCCAAGGCGGCGCCGATATCCGTGTCAGCTATCTGGAAGGCGTAACCATGGAGCGGGCACTCGATTCGCTGGGGATTGCACACACGTTCCTGGTGTTTCCCGGGGAAGGCCACGGCCTGGGTAAGAATCCCTGGCACGGCTATATCAAGGTGCGCGATGAGCTGAAGTGGCTGGAGGAGTGGGACGGAAAGACTGGGAGTAAGGAATAGGGAATAGGAATCAGGGATCAAGGAAGTAGCTGGACGAACGGGAATTGTGGAGTTCGTGGTTTCCCACCCTCGCGGCAGAAAGAAGCCGCGAGAATGGGGCGCGGTGAGGATTGTGGTCAGGAGAGAACGGATCACCCAAACCCAGGGATCCCACTATGATGAAAGAGGGCGCTTTCGTCCAATGTTTGTGGAAGCCCCGCGGGCTCCCGGCGCATCTTCATGTAAGGAAGCATGAATCCAGTCACCGAACACGCCCCTCCAGAGCAGCAGCGCCGGAGTTCGTTCGAGCAGACGCTCCTGAGCGCGCGCCGCACCATGGTGCTGAGCGAGATCCTCAAGATTGCGCTGGACAGTTTCCGCGCCAGCAAGGTGCGCTTCATGCTCACGGCGCTGGGCATGGTGATCGGCACTGCGTCTGTGATCCTGGTGGTGACGATCGGCCTCACGGGCAAGCAGTTCATCCTGAACGAAATCCAGAAGATCGGGACGAATGAAGTGGAGCTGGAATACGCGGGCGGGGGCGCTTCCGGTTCGGAGAACGTGGTCTATAACGACTTTCTGACCCGCGATGACGAAGCGGCGGTGAACGCGCAACTGCCCGGAGTGCTGTATTCGTCGCCGGTGCTGGAGATGCACGACAGCATCAGCTTCGGCGGCGGGCTGGTGAAGGACACGCTGGTGCTGGGCGTCAGTCCGGACTATCGCCATATTCGCAACCTGCTGATCCCCTACGGGCGCTTCCTCGACGAAACCGACGAGCAGGCGCACATCTATTGCGCCGTGGTGACGGAATCGTTCGCCAAACTCCGCTACGGCGGGGAGGACGAGGCTGTGGGCCGCGAGTTCGAGATCAGCGGAATCCCGTTCACGATTGTGGGAGTATTCAAGGAAAGCGTAGACGACTTCGGCCAGTCGGAGATCGCCGACGAAACCATCCTGATTCCCTTCTCCGTGGCCCGCTACTTCACGGGGACCGAAAACCTGAAGCAGATTTACTTCTCCATGCGCAACATGGCTGAAGTGCCGGACGCGACCAAGGAGATCAGGCGCATTGTGAGCGCGCGGCATCGTCCCAACTCGGTGTACAAGACCCAGGATCTGCGGGAAGTCCTGAATATGGCATCGACGGTGTCCAACATCCTGACGGCGGTGCTGGTGCTGGTGGCGGCGGTCACGCTGGCGGTGGGGGGCGTGGGCATCATGAATATCATGCTGGCCACGGTGCGTTCGCGCATCCGCGAGATCGGCATCCGCAAGGCGCTGGGGGCCACCCGCCGCGAAATCAAGCTGCAGTTCCTGGCCGAGGCGGTGATCATCTCGTTGACCGGCGGCGTAGTGGGAACGCTGGTCGGCCTCATGCTGCCGCTTTCAGTGCGCTTCTTCACGGACTACAACCTGCCCATCTCGGTGTGGTCCATCGTCATTGCGCTGGCGGCTGCGACGTTTGTCGGCGTGATGTTCGGCACCGTGCCGGCTACACGCGCGGCTCAGCTGGACCCGGTAGAATCGCTCAAGTATGAGTGATCCGGAGCTGCCGCGCGCGATTGAAGACAGGGACGCCGGCAAAGCCACGCGCGGCATCAATCTGTGGGTCGTGTATGGGCTCATGCTGCTGGCGTTGCTGGTGGCCATCGGGCTGGCGATCTTGATCGTGCTGCCGTTTTACCATCGGCGTTAAAGCTGGATCATGATCCATTCACGAGCGGACCGCTTCCTGCCGTTCGCATAGGAATCACACTGCGGAGGTGTCCGGCGCCATGACGCAAGCCAGGATCAATGCAATCTCCCCGTGCTTCATTGTCGGCAATGTGCGGCAGACGATCGCCTTCTATTGCGGGAAGCTCGGATTTGTGGCGGACTATCTGGAGCCGGAGGACGATCCCTTCTTTGCCGGCGTCTATCGCGATGGAGCAATGATCTTCGTCAAATCCCACGAAGGGCTCGCGCCTACGCCGAACTCATCCCGTCACGCCTGGATGAAATGGGATGCCTACGTTTCCGTGCCCGATCCCGATGCGCTGGCTGCCGAGTTCGCCGCAAATGGGTTGACGTTCCACACGCCGCTGGGAGTTACGTCTGAGAATTTGCGCGGCTTCGAAGTGCGCGACCCGGACGGCTATGTCCTGTTCTTCGGACGCCCGAACTGATTGCGTCTCGATGGATCACGACCTCGACGCGCCGGATTGCAGCGCGCGAACAATCTTCTCCGTGTCGTAAACGCATCCGCCCCACACGCCGCCGCTGGCCTGCACAAGGGCTGCCCAGAGGCGCGTGTCGTCGGGGAGATCGGGATGAGGACGGAGATCTTCGCGCGCGCTTCTCGCCGCGAGCCTGTGCGCGCCTTCCTGGGCGCTGAACTCGCTTTCGGCGTCGCCCACCAGGTTGACGGACCCCGTGAGGCCTGCACGGTCAATGACGATTTCGATGATGTCGCCTTGGCGAAGTCTGCCGACCGGGCCCCCAGCGAGCGCTTCGGGGGAGACGTGCCCGATGCAGGCCCCTGTGGAGACGCCGCTGAAGCGGGCGTCCGTGAGGACGGCGACGTGTTTGCAGTGCGGCAGCATCTTGATTGCCGAGGTGATCTGGTAAATCTCCTGCATGCCGGCGCCGCTGGGTCCGCCGCAGATGAGCACCACCACATCGCCGTGGCCGATGCGGCCGGCCTTGATAGCTTCGATCGCCGCCTCCTCTGTCGTGAATACCTTCGCCGGTCCGCGATGCCGGTAGACATTCGACTCGTCGATGAGAGACGCATCGATGGCCGTGCTCTTGATGATCGAACCTTGGGGCGCGAGATTGCCTGCCGGAAAGCAGACGGTTGAGGTAAGGCCCCGCGAGCGCGCCTGATCGGGGCTCATGATCACGTCGCCGGGGTCGATGTTGTCGCGATCGTTCAACTCGCAGCGCAGGGCGCGGCGGCGTTCGCTCTGCTGCCACCAGTCGAGGCCGGCATCGAGAGTTTCGCCGGTGACAGTCTTCACGCTCGTATCGAGCAGCCCCGCTGCGCGCAGATGGAGCATCACTTCAGG
This sequence comes from Candidatus Sulfopaludibacter sp., assembly GCA_035551455.1. Lineage (GTDB taxonomy): Bacteria > Acidobacteriota > Terriglobia > Bryobacterales > Bryobacteraceae > Sulfopaludibacter. The sequence continues at coordinate 1,422 of DASZMZ010000316.1, read as the reverse complement.
CACGCCGCCGGCCAGGAACACCTGCACGGTGGCGAATCCGCGCGGGCCGTTGGGCAGTGCGTCGACGAGGCGCGGGACTTCGCGATTGACCGCAGCCCAGTCTTCGACGGTTGGCCGCGTGAGGCCGGCATGAAACGCGATAGCCGGAACATGGAGCAAGAGATTTGTGGAGCCGCCGAAGGCCGCATGGAGGACCATGGCGTTGCGCAGCGCCGCGGACGTGAGCACGTCGCGGACACCCAAGGCCAGTTCGTGCATCCGCAGCAACGCGCGCGCGGAGCGGCTGGCTGCATCGAGCCAGATGGCGTGTCCTGAAGGGGCGAGCGCCGTATGGGGCAGCGAGAGGCCTAGGGCTTCTCCGACCACCTGCGAAGTGGCGGCCGTGCCCAGAAACTGGCATCCTCCGCCGGGGGACGCGCAGGCGCGGCATCCCATCTCGGCCGCATATTCCAGCGTGATCTGGTGCTGTGAGAAGCGCGCGCCAATGGTCTGCACCTTGCCCGCGTCCTCGCCTTCATCGGGCAGCAGCGTTACGCCTCCCGGCACCAGCACCGCAGGGAGAGGGCCGGAGGATGCCAGCGCCATCATCATCGCGGGAAGCCCCTTGTCGCAGGTGGCCACGCCGAGGACACCCTTGCGCGTGGGCAGAGAGCGCATCAGCCGCCGCAGGACCATGGCGGCATCGTTGCGATAGGGCAGCGAATCCATCATGCCGGCGGTGCCCTGGGTGCGGCCGTCGCAGGGATCGGTGCAGGCGCCCGCAAAGGGCACGGCATGCAGGGTTTTCAATTCGCGTGCCGCCGCTTCCACAAGCAGCCCGACTTCCCAATGGCCGGTGTGAAAGCCCAGCGCAATGGGGGCGCCATCCGGTGCGCGCACGCCGCCGTGGGTGCTCAGAATCAGAAACTCAGGGTCGCGCAGGCGTGCGGGATCCCATCCCATGCCGGCGTTCTGCGAGAGGCCGAAGAGATCGCCCGAGGGCGCGTTGCGCAACATCTCCGCGGTGATGGGAAGCGCGCCCTGGGGGCCGCGGGCGTGGGTGGCGACGCTGTGGAGATCTGCGCACGCAGATTCAATGACGGATTGGAAGGAGATTGAGGTCACAAATGTATTTGCCGATTCTTCCTTGGTTCTTATCCATTGTGATCGCGGCCGGAGGCGAATGCAGCTAACGCCTGATTCTTATTTTCGGACAGCCGGGGTTGAGATGTCCGCGTGAGAACTGGTCCAATCCGAGCCGTCCCTCAGGGGCTAAAGCCCGCACTATTCTATCGGCTTTTCGGCACGACTGAAGTCGTGCCCCTGGAGTTTCTACATTTTCCGATCCGGGGTAAAGAAAAGGTGTTGATTTTTTGGGCTCGATGATGTTTCATTTGTAGTGATGAAACAGAAGGAGATTCTTCGCCGACGTGAGCGGCTTGC
>DASZMZ010000315.1:0-7961 GCA_035551455.1 Candidatus Sulfopaludibacter sp. | reverse complement strand
TCGTAGACCTTGCCGCGGATGACAGAATGGGGGCAGACCAGGACGCACTTGCCGCACTGGATGCAGAGGTCCTGATCCCACTCCGGAATCTCCATGGCGATGTTGCGTTTTTCCCACTGTGCGGTGCCCACGGGGAAGGTGCCATCGATGGGCATGGCGCTCACGGGAAGGTCGTCACCTTCGCCGGCGATGATCTTGGCGGTCACTTTTTGCACGAAACCGGGAGCGGCGGCGGGCACATAGGGACGCAGATCGAAGGTCGACGTGACTTTCTCCGGCACCTTCACTTCGTACAGGTGGCTGAGGGCGGCATCCACAGCGGCGAAATTCTTCTGCACGACGCTTTCGCCCCGCTTGCCGTAGGTCTTTTTGATGGTGTACTTGATGGCTTCGATGGCCTCGGCGCGGGGGAGCACGCCGCTGATGGCGAAGAAGCAGGTCTGCATGATGGTGTTCACGCGGCCGCCCATGCCAGTCTGGCGGGCCACATCGTAGCCATCGATCACATAGAACTTCAGCTTCTTTTCGATGATTTCGCGCTGCACGATGCGCGGCAGGTGGTCCCAAACCTCGTCGGGGCCGAAGGTGCTGTTCAATAGGAAGGTGGCGCCCGGCTCGGCGTACTTCAGCATTTCCAGCCGCTCCAGGAAGGAGAACTGGTGGCAGGCCACGAAATTGGCCTTGCTGATGAGATAGCTGGAGCGGATCGGCTTGGGTCCGAAGCGCAGGTGGGAGGTGGTGATGGCGCCGGACTTTTTGGAATCGTACACGAAGTAGCCCTGCGCGTAGTTCGGGGTCTCTTCGCCGATGATTTTGATGGAGTTCTTATTGGCGCCCACCGTGCCATCGGCGCCGAGGCCGAAGAACATCGCGCGGACCGTGCCGGGCTCTTCGGTGGAATACTCAGGATCGTAGCTCAGGCTGGTGTGGGTGACGTCGTCATTGATGCCGATGGTGAAGTGATTCTTGGGAGCGGACTTCAACAGCTCGTCGTAGACGCCCTTCACCATGGCCGGGGTGAATTCCTTGGAGGCCAGGCCGTAGCGTCCGCCAATTACTTTCTTGCTGATGCCCATTTCGCAGAGCGCCGTGATGACGTCGCAATAGAGCGGCTCGCCGGTGGCGCCGGGTTCCTTGGTCCGGTCCAGAACGGCAATCGACTGGACACTGGCGGGAATGGCGGCCACAAACGTTTCGACGGCGAAGGGCCGGAACAGCCGCACTTTCAGCAGGCCGACCTTTTCACCGGCCGCATTCAGGGCTTCCACGGCTTCGTGAGCCACTTCCGCGCCCGAACCCATCATAATGATGATGCGCTCGGCGTCCGGCGCACCCACGTAGTCGAACAGGTGATACTGACGACCGACGATTCCGGCGAACTTATCCATGGCGTTCTGGACGATGGTGGGAGTGGCCAGGTAGTAGGAATTGCAGGCTTCGCGCGCCTGGAAGTAGACGTCGGGATTCTGGGCGGTGCCGCGGATCTGGGGACGGTCGGGCGAGAGAGCGCGATCGCGATGGGCCTGCACCATATCGCCGTCGATCATGGCGCGCAGGTCGTCGGGCCGAAGCTGTTCGACCTTGGCCACTTCGTGCGAGGTGCGGAAGCCGTCAAAGAAGTGAACGAAGGGAATGCGCGATTCCAGGCTGGCGGCCTGCGAGATCAACGCCATGTCCATGACTTCCTGGACCGAATTGGAGGACAGCATGGCGAAACCCGTGGAGCGCGCGGCCATGACGTCCGAGTGGTCGCCGAAAATCGACAAGGCATGGGTGGCCAGGGCGCGCGCGGCGATGTGGAAGACCGTGCTGGTGAGTTCCCCGGCGATCTTGAACATATTGGGGATCATCAGCAGCAGGCCCTGCGACGCCGTGAAGGTGGTGGACAGCGACCCGGCCTGTAACGCTCCGTGGAGAGCTCCGGCCGCTCCGCCTTCGCTCTGCATCTCGACAACCGTCGGCACGGTGCCCCAGATGTTCACTTTGCCTTCGGCAGACCACTGGTCCGCCCATTCGCCCATGTTGGACGAAGGTGTGATCGGGTAGATCGCGATAACTTCGTTAATCTGATGGGCTACGTATGCAGCGGCCTCGTTGCCGTCGATGGTGACCGTAGGCCTGGTTGTGGTGGTTGTACTACTCAACTCGCCCCTCCTTACCAATATAGGATTCACGTTCCTTAAGCCATATTATAAGACCTGTTTGTCGTAAAAATCTACAAGTATTTTGGAGGTGAATGTCTACAATAGAGCGGTGGCGGGTTCACCACGAAGGCACGAAGGACACGGAGGGAGCACGGAGGGGAAATTTTTCACCGCGGAGACACGGAGGCGCTGAGGAAGACGCAGAGAAGGCAGTAGGTGCGGCCGAGGGCACCCCAGGATGGCCGGGAGAGCCTCTCCTATTGCGGGCCAGCGCCCGGTACGACCGGGCGGCTTACCACAAGAGAAATGGACTCTATTACACACTGGGATTTTCGGAGTGTGTGATATTCTCGCTTCGCATCAAATCCCACAGGAGGAGAACTTATGGCCTCAACGTCAAGCCATCTTTCCAGCTTTGTCGTGGATGAAGCTGCATTACGGGCGAAGACTCCCCACCAACTGATCGCAACCAACCTCCAGGGCGCCTACACCGTGCCGGCGCCACCGGACACGTTTGACCCCAAGACGGCCAGCGCCACCGACCTTATTAAGAACGGACTCATGTGGCGGCGTCCCACTGCCGCCGACCCGCCGCAATTGCAAGCCGCCTGGGATAAGTTCTTCTCCCGCAAATGGCTGGCGAAGGACCGCATCGTGCCCGAGTCCCACCCGCAGCTCGGCGTCACACACATTTACCGCGGAGCCCCGCCCAAGCAGCAGGCGGACTCCAGTTATACCGGACAGGTCTGGGCCGGCGCCGGCACCAAGACCGGCAAGTGGACAAGTATCATCGGCTGCTGGAAGATTCCCTCGGTCAGCACGCCTCCGGAAGCACAGGGGAGCGAAGGCGGCTGGAATTCGTCTTCGTGGTTGGGACTCGACGGCTTCTTCTACTCCAACGACGTTCTGCAGGCCGGCGTGCAGCAGCGGGTGATCGCCCTGCCCTTCCTGAATACGGGTATTCCCATCTATGTGGCCTGGTACGAGTGGTTTGCGCCGCCGAAATCGAATTCGCCGGGCTACATTTACCAGACCAACATCGCCAACTTCCCGGTGAGTCCGGGCGATGAGGTCTACTGCTCGGTGCAATACAACGGCACCAGCACCGGCTCGATCAGTTTCGCCAACGACCGGACGGGCCAGCACTTCACCATCACGCTGGCGCCGCCGCCGGGGGCCAATTTCAACGGCCAGTCCTGCGAGTGGATCATGGAGGCGCCGGACGGGGGCGAGCCCACCAGTTCCCTGCCCCGTTTCTCGCCGGTCACCTTTACTTCCGCGCTGGCCTGCGGTCCGAATAATGCAGTCGCCAATCCGCAGAGCGGCGACATCCTGAATATCGCCTCCGCCTCGGGCAAGACCCTCACTGCGACCACGGTGGGCACGGACACCACGACCATCAGCTTCGTCGGTTAAGGGGGCTGTCCTACAGGTGTTATCCTGGAGGGAGCACACCTGTAGGAATACTCATTTGAAAATCGGTTTTGTAAGTCTGGGCTGCCCGAAGAACCTCGTCGATAGTGAAGTCATGATGGGTCAACTTGTGGCCAAAGGCCATGAATTGACCACCCATCCCGACCAGGCCGAGGTGCTTGTGGTCAACACATGCAGCTTCATCGACCCGGCCAAGAAGGAATCCGTGGATACCATCCTCGAGATGGCCGAGTATAAGAAGGTCGGACGCGCCCGCAAACTCATCGTGGCGGGCTGCCTGGTGGAGCGCTACCGCGGCGATATCCGCAAGGATATCCCGGAAGTCGACGCCATCATCGGCACCAACGAACTGGAAGGCATCGTGGCCGCCTGCGAGGGCATGGAGAGCACCGCCGACCACACGCAGCCGTACCTGTACCACGACCTGACGCCGCGCGTTCTGGCCACCCCGCAACACTTCGCCTACATCAAAATCGCCGAGGGCTGCGACCATCCCTGCACCTTTTGCGTGATTCCGCAGTATCGCGGCGCTTTCCGCAGCCGCCGCTTCGAATCCGTGATCTCCGAGGCCACCCGGCTGTTCCAGCAGGGCGTGCGCGAAATTAACCTGATTGGGCAGGACACCACCTGCTACGGCGAAGATTTCGGACTGAACGACGGACTGGCCCACCTGCTGGCCCGCCTGGCGCAAATCGAAACGCCGCACGAGAAGTGGATCCGCTTCCTGTACGCATACCCCAATAAGGTCACCCAGAAACTGCTGGACACCATCGCAGAGTATCCGGCGCTGGTGAAGTACATCGATATGCCGCTGCAACATGCCAGCGCCAACGTGCTGAAGCGGATGAAGCGCGGCGCCTCGGGCGATATCTTCCTCAAACTGCTGGAGCGCATCCGCCGCACGATTCCCGGCGTGGCCATCCGCACCAGCTTCATCGCCGGCTTTCCCGGCGAATCGGCCGCCGATTTCGACGAGCTTTGCCAATTCGTGGAAGCCGCTAAATTCGACAATCTGGGCGTCTTCACCTATTCCGACGAGGACACCAGCAAGAGCTACGAACTGGACGCCAAGGTGGACGGCCGCACCATACACAATCGCAAGCGCCGCCTGATGGCGATTCAGCGGAAGATCTCGCGGTCCCGCAATCGCGCGCTGGTGGGTCGCGAGGTTTCGGTGTTGGTGGAAGGACTCTCGAAGGAGACCGACCTGTTGTGGGAAGGCCGCATGCCCACACAGGCTCCGGAGATCGACGGCGCCACGCTGATCAACGATTTCGAAGGCGCCGAACCGCGGCAGGGCGAAGTTCGCCGCCTGCTGATTACCGAAGCGCACGATTACGACGTGCTGGGCACGCTGCTGCCGCCTACCGAGTCGGCGCCCCGGTTTGTGCCCGCGCCGCTGATCAATATCTCGTCTTTGTCCGCGTTATGAAGGTCCACTGCCCTATTTGCAAAAAACGGGTGAAACTGGGCGCCCCGGACTTCCCATTCTGTTCGGAGCGCTGCCGCATTCAGGATCTGTCCAACTGGTCGGAGGAAAAGTACAAGGTCTCCGCGCCCGCTCCACAGCAGCAGGATGCGGAGGACCCGAGCGATGACGGTTAAGATCGCCAACCTAATTTCCACCTGGTTTGGCTGCGGCCGCTCCCCCGCCGCCCCGGGCACGGCCGGTTCCGCCGCGGCCATGGTGATTGCCATCGTGCTGCACGAGTACGCCGGATTCACGCACTGGCACTTCCTGGCCATGGCGGCGCTGCTGTTCTATCCGGCCGTTTGGGCCGCGGGCGTGACGGCGCGCGCCTATAAGATCAAGGACCCGCAGTTCGTAGTGGTGGACGAAGTATTGGGGCAGTGGATCACGCTGGGCGGCGCCCTCAGCCTGAACTGGAAGAGCTACCTGGCGGCTTTCGCACTGTTCCGCCTGTTCGACATCTGGAAGCCTGCCCCGGTGCGCCAACTGGAGCGATTGCCGGGCGGCCTCGGTATCAATGCCGATGACGCCATGGCTGGTGTTTACGGTGCGGTAGTGCTGCTGCTGGCGAGCAGGCTGTTACAATCATGATTGAATATGGCTCTCCGGAAGTCGTCCGATCTCAGGCCCCAAATTTCCACGGTGACCCCGCCCGCTGCCATCGCCGGCGGTGAGTTTCAGATCAGAGGCAAAGGGTTCGCTAAGGAAGAGCGGCCGAAGGTGGTGATTGGCGATGTGGCTGCGCCGGTGATCATTGGCTCCGATTCCTTCGTGATTGCCCGCGTGCCGGAAGGCGCGTCGGCCGGGGAACTGGTGATCGAGAACGGCAAGCAGTCCAGCGAATCCTGGGCCTGCGATGTGGGCGTTCTGATTGCCGAAAATCTGCATCCGGTGACTAGCCCGGCGGTGGATTCCTTCGGCAATATCTACAGCACATTCAGCGGATCGCGCGGCCAGAAGGTCCCGGTCGCGGTGTACAAGATCGACCTGCACCTCAACATGAAGCCGTTCATCAACGACCTGATGAATGCCACGGCCATGGCCTTCGATGCGCAGGGCATGCTCTACATTTCCAGCCGCTACGATGGCTTCATCTATCAGGTGACGCCGAACGGCAACATGTCTACCTTCGTGGAAGGCATGGGAGTGGCTACGGGGCTGGCCTTCGATCCGGAAGGCAATCTGTACGTGGGCGACCGCAGCGGCACTATTTTCAAGATTGCGCCCAACCGGCAGATCTTCGTGTTCGCCACGCTGGAGCCTTCCATCGCGGCCTACCACCTGGCCTTTGGACCGGATGGCTACCTGTACGTTACGGGACCCACCACCTCGAGTTTCGACGCCGTCCACCGGATCTCAAGCCATGGCGAGGTGGAGGTATTCTATCGCGGTCTGGGCCGTCCGCAGGGGCTGGCGTTCGACGTGGAAGGCCGCCTGTACGTAGCGTCGTCGATTTCCGGCCGCAAGGGCGTGGTGCGCATCTATCCCAATCGCCAGGCCGATCTGTTTCTGTCCGGACCCGGTATTGTGGGCCTCGCCTTCACGCCAACCCGCGCGCTGATCGTGGCCACCACCAATGCACTGCATCGCGTGGATATCGGGATCAAGGGCCAGCCTCTTTTCTGATGAACGCTGAAATCATCGCAGTCGGATCCGAAATGCTGACGCCGGAGCGCGTCGATACCAACTCGCTGCACCTCACTCGCGAATTGAACAATCTGGGCGTGGAGGTGGTGACCAAGTGCGTGATTGGAGACGATCGCCAACGGCTCACCGACGCGGTGCGCCGCGCCATCTCGCGGTCGGAGATCGTGATCCTCTCGGGGGGACTCGGGCCCACCGAGGACGACCTGACGCGCGAGGCGGTGGCGGAGGCTATCGACCGGAAATTGGTCTTCCACAGCGAGATTGCCGACGCGCTGGAGCGCCGCTTCGCGCAGATGGGCCGCAAGATGGCGGAGATCAACAAGCGCCAGGCCTTCGTGATCGAAGGCGCCGACATTCTTGCCAACGATCGCGGTACGGCGCCGGGACAATGGGTGGAAGACTCCGGGTCGGCGGTGATGCTGCTGCCCGGTCCTCCGCATGAGTTGAAGGCCATGTTCGAGCGTCAATGCCTGCCGCGGTTGCAGCGACTGGTGCCACCGCTGGCGATCCGCACGCTGTTCTTGCGGGTGGCCGGCATGTCCGAATCGGACCTGGATCAACTGATCGCCCCGGTCTACACGAAATATCAAAATCCCGTGACCACCATTTTGGCTGCGGCCGGCGATTTGCAGATACACCTGCGGGCGCGCTGCGCCACCCTGGCCGAGGCGGACACGCTGCTGGCGGAGGTGGGCGGTCCGATTGAATTGCTGCTGGGCGACCGGCTGTATTCGCGCAATGGCGACCCTTTGGACGTGGTGGTGGGGCAAATGCTGCGGAAGCAGCACGCCACCGTCGCGGTAGCGGAGAGCGCCACCGGCGGCATGCTCGGCGAGCGTTTCACGGCCGCGCCGGGCAGTTCGGACTACTTTGTGGGCGGCTTCCTCACCTACACCGAGAAGATGAAGATGGAGTTGCTGGGTGTTCCCGCGGAAATACTGCAGCAGTGCGGCGCGGTCAGTAAGGAAACTGCCGAAGCCATGGCTGCCGGCGCGCGACTGCGCACGGGAGCCACCTACGCGCTGTCTGTCACCGGACTTGCCGGTCCCGATGGCGGCACCGAGAGGGCGCCGGTCGGCACGATGTATGTGGGACTCGCCGATGCCGCGGGGGTCACCTGCCTGCATCGCCAGTTTATCGGCGACCGCACGCGCATCCGCACGTTCACCTGCCAGATGGCGCTGGATCTGTTGCGGCGGCGCTTGTCGAAATAGGACCGGGCACGGCTTCACCGGGCTTCGACAGGTAGTCATCCACAGCCATAT
>DASZMZ010000314.1:0-6558 GCA_035551455.1 Candidatus Sulfopaludibacter sp. | reverse complement strand
AGGCGTCCAGAATGACGATGCTGCGCTTGGGGCGGTTCTTCAGCAACTCGAAAAACTGGGCCATGGAGAAGCAGCGGAACTTGGCGCGGATGACACTATCGGCGGCTTCAAAATCTACCGGCACCAGGAAGTTTTCGTTCTCGATTTGAATGCCGTGGCCGGCGTAGAAGAACAGGGCCGTATCGTCGGGGCCGAGCTGTTGCAGGAATTCGGCCACGGCTTCTTCCATCACGCTCTTGGAGGCGTTCTCTTTCAGGATGGTTTTGAAGCCGGCCTCTTTCAGCGATTTCTCCACGGCGCGCGCGTCGTTGACGGCGTTTTGCAGGGGGCTGATGGAATAGGCGTTGTTGCCGAAAATCAGAGCGATGCGCTTGCCTTCTTCTTGTGGTGAGGCTCCCGCGTTCGCGGCAGCCAGCAGCGTGATCGCCAGCAGCAGGTAGTTTGGTGTCGCGAGTTTTCGGATCATAAACTTCCTCCGTCGAAAAGGGGCCTACCGGAACGTTACCAACCGGGTCCGGTCATCCAGGGTCAGATCTTTTTCACAGTTGGCGGTGGCCAGGCGTCCGCCGGTGTAGTTGTATTTGATATGGGCGGCGCGGCCCTGGTTCTGGATCTCTTCGCCGATGAGCCTGCCGTCCGAATACTGCAGGGTCCGCTCGTAGGTTTTGGCCTTGCCCTGATAGCCGCGCACGGCCTGCAATTGCTGTCCGTCCCATTCGAACTCGAGGTAGGTATCGCCGGGGGCGGCTTTGGGGTCGGCGATTTCGCGGGCCTGCGCCACGCGGCCATAATCGTCATAAGTGAGACGGAAGTAGTGGATGCGGTCCCAGACGAAGGGCTGGAAGAAGCGATTGCCGGCGATGGCGAGCGTGATGTTCTTGCCGGTGAGCCGCTGGAGCGCGACCGGATCCAGATACGGATTGTTCCAGAGCACCGAAGCACTGCGGCGCACCATTTCGTCGGCATCGGTGGCGGCGGGGATCTTCTGGGCGGTATCGTCGAGGCCCACGGAGATCACCTGCGGCACCCGGTCTTCATAAGCGAAGGAGATTTTCTTCTCGCCGGTGACGTGCTCGTTCTTCTCGAAGAACGGGGTGATGGCTTTCAGCTTGTCGCCCTCCCATTCGAAGGTGACTTTGAGTTTGTTGGAGGCGTCCACGCGATCGACGCGCGGCTGGAAGGCCAGGCTGATGGGGTCGTAGAAGACGCCGGCGGGGAGGCGGGCTCCCGACATCCAATTGGCCGCGGACTGTGGCGCGGCGGCGGGGGCGGCATCCACGATACCAGGCAGCAGGCTGCGCACTTTGATGCGCTGTTCGGGGTTGGCGTCCAGCGTGTTGGCGGCTTCCAGATAGCGCGTGAAGAAGGCGCGGCTTTCTTTGGGATTGCGCACGATGAGGGCGGCGATTCCGGCGAAGTAGAGCAGGTCGGGGTCGTCATCCTTGGCGCGCAGACCCTGCACGGAGAGGTCGTAGGCCTTGCGGAAGTTGCCCTCGTCGGAGGTCTTCTTCACCAGCACCTTGATATCGGCGAGGCTGCTGGTGCGCTGATAGAGCAACTCCGCGCGCATCTTGGCGGCGGCGTCGCGTTCATCGTCCACGGCGCGCTTGTCGTACTCGTCGAGGGCGGCGAGAGCTTTGGCGAATTCACGCTGCGCGCCGAGCACTTCGGCCTTTTTGAGCAGCACCTGTAGCGAGTCGGGGTCGATGGCTTCGGCTTCCTGCACACTCTTGATGGCTTCGTCGAGCTTGCCGGCATCCTTATAGTTCTTGGCGAACAGCAGCGCTTGTCCGATGGCGTTGCGCTGTCCGGCGCTGAGTTGTTTGCGCTTGCCCTGGCGGTCGATGGCGATTTGGCGGGAATAGTCTGTCCACGCCATGAGGACGTCCTGCTGCAACACCTTGTCGGAAGGCTGACGGAGGCTGGCGAGGTGGAATTCGCGATAGGCTGCGCCGTACTCCTGGTCCTTCAGACGCTCTTCGGCGGTCTGCTTGTGCAGTTGGAGGCTGGCGCTGAGCGCGGTGGTCTGGAGTTTGGAGACTTCGGGGAAGGCATGCTGATACTTCTCGAAATCGCGATTGCCGAGCAGGTAGGCGTCCCATTCTTTGGCCGAGGCAAAGGCGTGGAGAATGGCGACGCGGCGGTCGAGCCAGGCCTTGCGATCGGCGAGCGCTTTGCGGAGTTGTTCCTGGGCGGGCGTTTTGGGGTAGACGGCTTGCGAGAGTTCGGCGAACTTGAGGCCTTCCATCAGGACGTCGAGATTCGCGGTGCCGCTTTCGAACTGGTCGTAGCGCTGGCGCATGGCCTGCTCGATATACTTTTCGAGCGTGGCTACGGAGGTATCGGAGGGGTACGCCTTCACCACTGCGGCCATGAAGTCCATCTGGGTGGCGACGGTCTTGGACTTGCCGCCGATTTTTCCCAACGCGGGGAGGTCGCGGCAGAGGTGCGCGAGTTCTTCGGTGCCGCCGGACAGGAAAGCGACGAAAGAGGCGACCGGCTGATCGGTGGGCGTTTTATCGTTGGGGGCCCGTTTGTAGGAGATGCGCGCGGCGGTTTTCCAGATGGCCGCGGGGTCGGCAGGCGCGGTTTTGGGCAGACCTTCCGGGATTAAGTAGGTCAGTTCGCCGTCCTGATATAGGGCCAGCACGCCGCTTTCGGTGTCCATCAGGAGACTGGCGCCGAGTTTGACGTTCGGCAGCTTGTTGAGAGGTCCAGTGGCCCGCGGTTGGGCACCGAGACTGAGCGCTTTATCCTTGCCATTCAAGACAATCAGGGCCGCATCGGTGAATTGGTAGCCTTTATCGGAATGGGTAATCAGAATTCCGGCTTGAGCGCTGAGTGGAAGCAGAGCGATCCACGCGACCCAGGTACGAACGGCAGCCATTACAGTCTTCTCCCGATACGTTTCGTTAACCACGGTACAGCCTCAATCGAGTGTATCCCTGACGTAGACCGTTGGCAAGCCACTACGTACTATCCTAGTCGGGCCTAAGTAACGCAATATAGCGACTTTACGCACAGGCGGGGGACTCGGTCGTAACGGCTGGTACTGACCTCGTCGAGCAGGGTGCCGGGGGCCGAAAAAGAGGGGCCGCCGATTCACGCCGATAAACGCCGATAACTGCAGGCCGGGAGGAGGCGAGCTCTGCTCGCCTTGAACAGACGACGCAAGGCGATCGTCTATTCTACTCGGGCGGCGAGTTCGCGCTCGATGGCGTCGAAGGCGGCGTCGGCGGGGTGCTGGTCGAGGTCTCGGGGAGCGGTGCGGAACGAACCCCATTGTTGAGTTTTGTCTTTGGTTTGTTCGGGTTGCGGAGCTGGTTTTTGGAGCTTTCGGAAAGTGTTCATGGCGTCCTTGTAGGAGCGCTCGGCGGCTACGATGCGGCGGTGGAGGCGCATGAAGGTGGGGCTGGACTGGTCGAAAGCCTGGCCGAGTTCGCAGCCGGAGTCGCGTTTACCTTTCATGGTTTCGAATTCCCAGAGGTGGGCTTCGACGCGGTGGAAGCGACGGAGGAGCCATTCGTTGCGGATGGCGGTGTCAAGGTAGTAACGCTGCTCGGGGTCGTGAGCAGTGTAGTGGGTGTAGTATTCGGTGACGAGTTGAGCGAATTCCTCGCGAGTTTCGCCGAGGACGAACTGAGAATCGATGTCAAGGCCCGATGTCAGTTGAAGGTTTGTTTGCATAAAGTCTTACTGATCGAATGGTACTCCGGTGTCAAGGGCGACTCCGAAATACGATTTCGGTAAGTTGCTGATTCAGATAGAAATAAAGATTTTCGGAATTTGAAATGGGTCTGTGACTCGTTTAGAGCATCGCCAAAGGGGAGTCGCTGGTGGGGGCGGGGAAGGCGCGGTCGATGGCGGCGATGTCCTCGCGGGAGAGGTTCCAGCCGGTGGCTCCGGCGTTCTCGCGGGTGTGGTCGGGATTGCCGGCTTTCGGGATGGTGAAGAGTTGCGGGAGGCGGGTGAGGAAGTTCAGGATCACCTGGCGCACGGTGCGGCCGTTGCGTTCGGCGACTTGGGCGAGCACTTTGCCGCCGGGGGAGGAGGGCTTGGGGAAGGCGCCGCGGCCGAATGGCGTATAGCCGACGACGGCGATCTGGTGCTGCTGGCAGTAGGGGATGAGTTTGCGTTCGATGCCGCGCTCGCCCAGGTGATAGAGCACCTGATTGGACGCCAGCCGGTGATTCGGCAGGGCTGCCTGTGCGGCCTGCAACTGATTGACGTCAAAGTTGCTGACTCCGGCCGCGCGGATCTGCCCGGTATCGATCAGATGGGCCATGGCGCGCATGGTTTCGCCGATGGGGTAGCTACTCTCCCAGTGCAATAGATAAAGGTCCAGGCGGTCCGTGCCAAGGCGGGTCAAGCTGCGCTCGCAGGCTTGCAGGGTTCCGTCATACGAGGCGTTGGAAGGGAGCACCTTGCTGGCGAGGAAGACCTGATCGCGGCGGCCGGCGATGGCCTTGCCGGTCACTTCCTCGGCGCGCCCGCTGCCGTACATCTCGGCCGTATCGATGTGGGTGAGTCCCAGATCGAGGCCGAGCCGGAGGGCGTCGACGGCCACCGCTTCCTGTTCGCTGGAGCCTTCAATCATCCAGGTCCCCTGGCCGATCACCGGCACTTCCAGTCCCGTACTGCCGAAGAGCTTTCGCGTCACATCCTTATTATGCTCTCGGCCGAGAAAAACTGAGAGGAATCCACGACTCGGCCCACTACCTCCTTATGTCGCGGCTTTCGCTGTGGCTCTTCGTGTGCGTGACTGCGGCTGCCGCGCCGCAGCCGACCACCACCAGCCTGACAGTTGTCTCCGGCAGTCCCGTCTATGCCTCGGTCCTGACGTTCGAGGCGGCGGTCGATGCGCAACTCGGCAGCGTAACCTTCGTGGTGGACGGCCAGCCGATGTCGCCGCAAGTGGTGGACGGCCGGGGGCTGGCGTTTCTGGACTACTCTTTCGCGGCGGGATCCCATACGGTGACGGCCAACTATAGCGGCAGCGCGGGGGTGTATCTGGCCTCGAGTGCGACGCCGCTGGCGCTGGCGATCGCCAAGGCGACCCCGACGGTCTCGATTTTGAGCGGTCCCGCGCAAATCGGCCAGCCCACGACTCTCACTGCCGCGATTGTGCCGCCGGGCGCCGGGGTGACGTTGGGGACGGTGGCGTTCGCGGCGGGTGGGAGCGCGATTGCCGGGTGCGGCGCGGTGGTGGTGCAGTACCGCTCGGCGACGTGCACCACCAACTTTCCGGCACTGGGTTCGCTGACGATCTCGGCGACCTACGGCGGGGACGCGAATACCACAGCGGCATCGGGTTCGGTGCAAGTCCTGGTGAGCCAGGTGGTGGCTGGCGTCTACGTGGCGAGTACGCCGGTGCCGGCCGTCTGGGGCCAATCGATCACGGTGCGCGCGCTGGTGCTGGGGGCTCAGAACGTGGCCGACCCCACGGGCACGGTGACCTTTTCCGCGGCGGGAAGGACGGTGGCGACGCAGCCGCTGGGGACTGACGGCCGCGCGTCGCTCACCGCGACTTACGACGTGGGCAGTGTGGCGCTGGCGGCCAAGTATAACGGCGACACGTACTATCAGCCGGCAGCGGCGGTAGGGCTGAGTCTGTCGGTGGGGAAAGCGCCGACCGTCCTGACGATCTCGAACGACCCGGCGCAGATCGGCCAACCGGTTGTGCTGCGGGCGTCGGTGGCGCTGGCGGCGGGGAGCGGGAGCATCACCGGGACGGTGGATTTCACGATGGACGGCAAGCCGGTGGCGGGCTGCGTTGGGGTGCCGCTGACAGCGGGGAGAGCCGCCTGCCAGACCAGTTTTGGAACGTTGACCGGATACACCTTGGGAGGCGCTTTCAGCGGCGATGGGAACACGCTGCCGAGCACGGCATCGCTGGGGGTGGCGGTGAACAAGGCGGCGCCGGGGGTGTATCTGGCGACCGCGCCTTCGGCTCCGGTGTACGGACAGACGGTCTCGCTGGACGCGCTGGTGCTGGGCGCGACGGGCGTGGCTGCGCCTTCGGGCAGCGTGGCGTTCATGGAGAACGGCCGCAGTTTGGCTACGCCGCCGCTGGATGGGAAGGGGTCGGCGTCGGCGCTGGTGACGCTGGCCGCGGGCGCGCATGTGCTGACGGCGGTCTACAGCGGCGATTCAAATTACCAGTCTTTGGCGTCAGGCGCGGCGACGGTGACGGTGGGGAAGGCGGCTACGGTGACCGAGCTGGCGGCGGTGACGGGAGGACCGTTCACGGCGACGGTGACGGTGGCATCTCCGGGCGCAGGGACGCCGAGCGGGTTGGTGCAATTCCGCAGTGGCGGCGCGGTGGTTGGCACGGCGCCGCTAGTGGCGCAGAACTCGGTGTACACGGCGGTGCTGCCGTCGTCGAACGCCACTGGCGCGGTGACGGCGGTGTATGGCGGCGACGCGAATTTCGCCGGCAGCAGTTCGAATGCGGCGACGGTGTATGCGGTGCAGACCATTGTCAGCCTGACCAGCGACCAGAATCCGGCGCGCGCGGGACAGGCGGTGGTGGTGACGGCGGCAGTGTCGGTGACGCCG
>DASZMZ010000313.1:0-22793 GCA_035551455.1 Candidatus Sulfopaludibacter sp. | reverse complement strand
GCCCCGACCGATTTTAGTACAATGTACCACTAAACCGGGGCGTCTGTCAGCCGTATCGGGAAGTGAAAGGGAGTTCTACCAGTACTAAGCCTGTCGTCCCATATCCTGAACTTCGGGGGGTACCTGACTCTCCGATGCGTCAGGGCCACAGGAGGCGCTGGCCTTCTTGTATTTCGGAGCCATCGACCAAAACGGGTCGTCCAAGTCGTCGAGTTGTAAATCGGAGATGTAGAGGTCGCTCCGGCGGGTTCCCAGATCGAGATGCAGCCTGAGCGGGAATTCGGTGTCGCCACAAACGAACTCGCTGCGGAAACTCCGCCAATCGGTGCGCAGGCGAAATTCCTCATAGAAGCCGGCATTGGACCAGGGTGCCCCATCGTCGGACAGACCTGCGCCAATCAGCCGGGGAGATTCGCTGCGAGCGCGGAAGCTCAGGCGGTATCGATGATGCCGGCTTAACCGGAGGCCTCCCCGCTGCAACTGGACGTCCCACCGGTTTTCTCCGATTGTTCGCCTGATTGCCACTCGAAAAGCATTGTCGCGACCGGGTATCAGCAGCGTTTCAGCTTCGTTACCCTGGCTCGTTCGCAGCCTCCACGGAAAACCGGACGGCAGCGGATTTGTGAATTCCTCCGGGGCGGGGTCCGTCTTGCCGGAATCTGAATTCGGCTCTGCAAACCGCTCCCCTGGGGACGAAACCTCAAAATCACGCCGGTCCAGAAGGCCCAATGCCAGCCCAATCCGGGTCCAGAGCCGCTGGCGCGCCGCTGCCAGCGTCTGCTCCTGGTCTTTGGCCACCATCTTCAATTGGTCGCTGGCCGCCCCGGCTTCATCGAGAGCGACCTCCAGGCGTGCAATCTCTGTCTCTAACCGGCTCTCCTGCTGCCGCATCGCCGCCAAATCCTGGACGAGCTGCCGGAATGACGGGACCGCATCCAGTTCGGACGCCTTGCCACTCCGTTCGCGCAGGCTGACGAAGGCCAACTCCACACCCACCGCCGAACCTCCCAATTGGAAGTGCAGTCCGGCCTGTTCGTCGTCCGCCGTGGCGGCAAACCGGCAGCAAACATCCCGCCATTCGGGGGTAAGAACCGGATCGGCATGTAGGCCTAGTGAGTCATAGGGTTCGCATCCCCTGGTCACGCACACACCGATCATACGTTGACGGTCTGAGCGGGCCCGGAATTGCAGTTCATATTGTTCGCCCCGGTTCAGCCTCACGTCGGGCAGGGTGAGCATGACATCGAATGTAGCCGGCGTCGTGGCCTTCGGGATGTCAACACGAACGGTCCCGGGCCGGTCCGGTGGGAAAACCAGGCCCGCCACATTTCCGGCGGCGGCGCGGAACCGCCAAGCCTTCGGCTCCACCAAGTCCGCCCCGCCGGGCTTTTTCCTGGGAGCCGGGGAAACGATCTGGCTCACTACGGTCGGGGCGAGGGCCGGAGCCGGAATCCCGAATCTTTGTCTCAGGTGGCGAAAGTTGGGAATCCGTTCGAAGATGCTGTCGTCATTCAATTTCGCCGACGGCTTGAGCAGCAGTTCCAGATCGGCAGACTGGTAGAAATCCGCTGGGGCGCCAATCTGTAAAAATTCCACAACTTTACTGAACTTCGCGAGCCGTTCGGGCAGAGTCACATCCTGGCCGAAATAATCCTCGTACCAGACGTCCATCACCGGATTGGTGACGGCTTCCCTCAGCGTTTGGAAGATCCGCGGAACGTTCTCCGTATACCAGCCAACCAGCGTCTCGTCGAGAGGAGGCAATGAGATGTTGGAGAGTGTCTTGCGGTAGCGTGCACTCTCACCCACGGTGACTTTGTTGTCAAAAAATCCCCAGTGACCGGACTGGTGCGCCACACAGTCTGAGACGTAGCGCAGGAAGCTGTCCCGGCGGCGCAGAAAGATGACCCGCATTCCGGGGTGGTTGAGAAGGGCGGCGTTCAGCCGGTGCCACAAGGCGGCATCGCGATCCATGTCTTCGCAACTCGGGCGCTGCCACGGCTCCTGGAACGGGTAACCGCTCGGGTCGTACACGTGCTTAATGCCGGAGACATCGGTCAGCACCTCTTCGATTCGATCCGACAAGGCGCTCTCGCATAATTCGTCGGATGTTTGCCGGGCGCGACGGATCACATGGCTAAAACGGGGCTGATTGCAAACCCAGGTACCGGGGATCAGACTGAGGGATCGTGCGAGGACAGTGCTACCGGACCGCGGCGGGGATACGATGACGAACGACGGACGAATCATGGGCCCTCTGCACTCCAAACCAGTCTGGACTTGAACATGAATTCAATTGACACACATAGACTATTCCGGGTGCAATACGGTAAATCTTGTATGACTAAAGTAGTGTCATCGTATAATAACAGCACACACCCTACCGTATGCCTCTGATCACGATTCCTGGTAACCAGGCCGTCTCTAATCGCAAAACCAATCGTGTCGCCGATTGGGGCGATCGCTCCACCGGAAATCGCGTAGAGCCGGTCGCCAAGCCGGAGTTCTACCCCACTTTCACCATCGAAAAAGCCGCCAAGATCTTCACAATCGGTTCCTGCTTCGCCCGATTTATCGAAAACGAGCTCCTCAAGCGCGGCTTCGACTTGCCGGTACGCGCTCTCTTATCCACCCCGCTCTTCGCCGACATGGAACACGGTGTTTTGGACAACTACGGCACCCCGTCCATCTACAACGAACTGGCATGGGCGTTCGACCCGGACCGCCCGTTTGTCCCCGAAGATCATCTGCTCGCGGTGCGGCCTGGAAAATTCGCCGACTTGCACCTGCCCCCACATCTCTCTCTGGCGGATTGGGACGTTCTGGTGGCTCGACGCCAGGCGATCCGTCAGATGAACCTGATGGCGGCGGATTGTCAGGTTGTCATCATCACGCTCGGCCTGGCTGAAGTCTGGTTCGACACCGCCACCGGCTATTATCTGAACGACACCGTGCGGCCGTCGCTGATTCGTCTCCATCCGGACCGCTTCGAATTGCACGTATTGTCCTCCCAGGAAACCTACGGTTACCTGGAAAAAGCCCTGCTGCTGCTTCGTCAAAACGCCCATTGCGATCAGCGCGTTCTGCTGACCGTTTCGCCGGTTCCGATGAGAATGACCCACCGGGACATTGACGTCATGGTGGCGAACACCTATTCCAAGTCGATGTTGCGTGTGGTCGCCGAAGAGATCTGCTCTAAATTCGACTGGGTTGACTACTACCCCAGTTATGAGAGCGTGACTTTGAGCGACCGGCAAATTGCCTGGGAGCCCGATCTGATTCATGTGACGAGCGCCTTCGTGGCCTTCAACGTCGATCGCATGATCAGCCGCTACGTTTCATCCGGCGAGGCCACCGCGGATCTGCGAGCCCGCATCGAATCCGGCGGCCAGATCGTGGCCGAGGATCTCGCCGCGGCGGCGGTCAAAGCGGATGCAAATTACGCGAAGAGTTTCTTTGAGGAATTTGGATCCTGGTCGGCTCGCTCCGCAACTTTTGCCCTCGAGCACGCCAATTACCTCTTCTCGCAACGCGACGACGAAGGTGTATTACGAGTGCTATCCGGCGCGCCATCCGATAACGAACCTCTGGCGTCTACCTTGCTTAAAGCTCAAGCCTTTATGCGACTCGGCCGGGCTCCCGAAGCTCTGGCCCTTCTCAGCAGCCTGGACAATCAAAAGCTTCGGTCTCAACAGGTGTGGGAACTGCTCATTCAGGCTCACGCAAAGAATAACGATCCGGAGAAGGCCATCGCCACAACGCAAGCCTACCTGGCCGACATGGGATTTCTGAAACATTGGGCGTTTCTGAACCTGGCAAGGGCCTTCCGGGATACGAACATTCCGAAAGCCATTTATTACTACGAAATCATCATTGACGATTTCGTGGACGGCGATCAGTGGATCCAGTATGAAATAGCCGATTTTCTGGCCCAGCAGCAGCGCTTCGACGGAGCCCGTAAAATGCTTTCCACGCTGCGGCCGGAGGATTCGTACCTGATGGGGCAAGTGTCGGCCCTGAAGGGCCTGTTGGCGGGCTAGAAATCAGATCGACGCGGCCGGTTCGCGAAACTCCGCGGCGATAATCTGCGACCAGTAGCAATTAGAGACACGATTGGGGTCGGTTCCCGGCTCGAAGAATGCGGCCGAGACTTCATAAGGTCCCGAGATTCCGGCGGGGATCGCAATGTCGATCACCTTCTGCCCATCGGACAGTTCGACCGTGCGCCGAAATGGCAGCGCGAACTCCTCCATCGAAGGCAGGAACCGGATGACGCCGTCGGGCGATTTCAACGCCACAAAAAGGTCAGCCCACATTTTCTTGCCTCGATAAACGAGATTCAGGAGGATTCGCGGCGCATCGCCGTCAGCCTTGCGGATGCCCGTTCCTTCCAGGCGCGACCGAAGCTCCGCGTGAGGATCGTCCGTGCCGGTTGCCTGGATACCGTGCGGCTCGAGTTCGGTGGCAAGATAGGTCAGGCGATCTCCGCGATACAGTGGGCACGACTTGCTCTGACACTGGGATGGAAACTTCTGCGCGGCCAGATCCTGCCGGATCGCGGTCATGATCGGTCCGTTCCACACCTCTTCGAACGTCTGGACGTTGACGTTGCCAACCACGGCCTCGGAATGACAACAGAAGTTCACGCCGCCATCCGCCAGCACCACCACCGTTCCAGTCCAGGGGATATGGCACAAGGGCATGGGAGCTTGACTGATCCACGCCACCCGATTCGGGTTGGTGCTCATTGCGAGATCGCCACCAGTTCCTCCGGCGCCACCGGTGCGGGCAGATCGACCTGCACGCCAAACAGGGCCGCCGCTTGCCGCACATTCTCTAACTCACGGTTATATTCGTCGGCGAATTTACCCGTGCACTCTTCCCGGTAGTCGAAAACTCCACCCTGCTTCGCGTCCACCTTCCAATCGAGGCTCTCGTATTCGTGCATCCGGTAAAAGGTTACGCCATCCACCTTGAGCGCCTTCGCCAGAAAGAGAAACGGCAGCATCTCCTTCACGTTGCTCCGGTTGATGACAAACGAAAGCGTGATCCACGACTCGCTCCGGCGGCTTTCGAACCGGTCCATGTAGGACTTTATCTTTTGCACAATCTTCCAAAAGTCCTGACCGCGAATTCGCAGGAACGTCTCCGGAGTGGCCGCGTCCAGTGAAAAGTTGATATTCAGATACCCCGGATAGTTTGCCAACGCATCCAGGTGGCGCGGCGTGCAGACCGAGCCGTTCGTATTCAGCCGCAGCGTAGCCCCGGCTGCCGCCGAGCGGCCCAGGATGTCGAAGAATTCAGTGTCCACGAAGAACTCGCTAATGCCATGAAACGCGAGCTGTTCGGATTGCGGAATCAGCTTGACCAGGTTCTGCCAGACCTCACCTTCCAGGTGATTCCGAGGAATCTGATTGCCGGGCCGGTGGTCGCTGCAATAGACGCATTTAAAATTGCAAACGTTGTTGCGCGCGAATTGCAATTTGGGTGGAGTGGACACCACGGTCGCCTTGCCGTGCGCAAGCTCCCAAAGTGCCCTGTATTTGTTGGTTTGATTCGGCCGGAGGTCGCTCATTTGGTAAATCTGATGAGCCGGAGGCTCTGCCTATTGTACACCGGCCCATACGCATCCCTGGACGCAGTTACTTCACGTACTTCGGTGTCTGCCCGGCGGCCCACGGGTTGTACTCCGCGGCGAAGCGGACCCGGTCGCTGACCGACGGGTGATTGTAGAGCCAGAACTCGATAAACGGGCTGGGATTCGGATTCGACAGGCTGATCTCACCCAAAATCTGAAACGTCCGCGCGGCCACCTGCGGCGAATCGGGCACGATGCCATGGACCACTTCCAGTCCGTAAATATCGGCGTCGTGCTCCAGTGTCCGACTGATCCCGTTCATCACCGGCTCGGCCGCAAAACTCAGCACCGCCATCAGCACCATCAATACCGGCAGTGAAGCCCAATCATCCACCCCACGTATGGACCACGTCGCGCCCCAACGCGCCAGCGACCAGCGCATCGCGTGGTACCCAATGAACAGGAAGATCAGGATCACGGCGCTGGCCACGCCGATCAGCACGTAGTTGTGACCCAGGACGTAGTGGCCCATCTCATGGCCGAAGACGAAGAGAATCTCCGGCGTCGTCATTTTCTGTAGCGCCGTGTCCCACACCACCACGCGTTTGGACGCGCCGATGCCGGTCACGTACGCATTCACCGTGTTGAGCTTCTCGCTGGCGTTCATCTCGAACATGTGGTCGACGGGGATATTCATACCGCCGCGCTGCACCACGCGTTCGATCTGCGCCACCAGTAGCGGCTGCTTCGCCTGGAGCGGCTCGAACTGATTGAACAGAGGATCGATCAGGACCGGCGTAACGAACATCAGAAAAATCACCATCGGAATCGAAGCCAGCCAAAAGTAGAACCACCAGCGCCGCGGACTGCGCCGGATGACACCGTATAGAATCCACAGCAGGCAGCCGGTGAGGATGATGCCCACCAGTTCGCCCATGGCCCAATCGCGGAACCAGGAGCCCCACCCCTGCACGGATTGCTGGTAGCGCAGCGATAGATTCTGGCCGTAGAGAGCTACCGGCAGATCCAGCACGTCCACCGTGAGCACCATCAGCGCGCCGAAAACGAAGGCCTGCCCGATGCGCCGATTGGGCATCACGATCTCGGCCCAGTCGCGATACTTCGGGCCCGCCTTCCACGCCAGCAGCGTGATGAGCACCAGCACTCCGTAAGCCACGCCCACGAAATGCTCGCGATTGCGGGCATCGGAATACTCGATGGCCTTCCTCAACTTGTCGGGCGGCAGCGAGTACGACTTCACCTGCGACTGCGGAGGCGGCGCTTGCGCCGGCGTCTGCGCCAGAAGGGCGGTGGCAAAGCAGGCGGCGAGAATCAGTCTGCGAAGCATCGGTCCCATTATCCCCGCTACAATTGAGGAAGTGCCAGGAGTTTATATCTCATACCCCTTCTGCGCGCAAAAGTGTACCTACTGCAATTTTGCGTCCGGGGTATTTCCACGCGATTGGGAGCCGCGCTATCTCGCGGCGCTGCAGCAGGAGATCCGCGCCCATAGCTGGCCGTGGCAGCCCGAGACGGTCTATCTGGGCGGCGGAACGCCGAGTAATCTGTCGCACGAGGCGCTGCAGGCGCTGCTGGAAGCCATTCCCGGACGTCCCTGGCAAGAGGCCACGCTCGAAGCTTCGCCCGGCGGAATCACGACCGAGATGGCGCGCGCATGGGCCGAATGCGGCATCAATCGCGTCAGCCTGGGCGTCCAGTCCTTCGTCGAGCCGGAGATCCGCCGCACCGGCCGCAAGCATACCGCCGCGCTCGTGGAGCAGGACCTGCACTCACTGGCCGCCGCCGGCATCACCAACTACAATCTCGACCTGATCGCCGGCCTCGCCGGACAGACCGCCGCCTCGTGGACCGAATCTCTGGACTGGATCGAGCGCCTGGCGCCGCCCCACGTCTCGGTCTATATGCTGGAGGTGGACGACGAGAGCCGCCTCGGCCGCGAGATGCTGCTCGGCGGCGTCCGCTACGGCGCCGGCGATATCCCAAGCGATGACGCCATCGCCGGCTTCTACGAGACTGCCGTGGAGCGCCTGGCCCGCATGGGAGTTCCGCGCTACGAGATTTCCAACTTCGCCCGTCCCGGCTTCGAATCGCGGCACAACTTGAAATACTGGAAGCTGGAGCCGTATGCCGGCTTCGGCGCCGACGCCCATTCCTTCGATGGCCGGATGCGCCGCCAGAATCCCGAATCGCTCGAAGAATACCTGGCTGCCGCGCCTGCGCCCGCCCCCGTCGAGGCGCAACCCGAAGAGGAGCATTTCTTCGTCGGCCTCCGGCTGATGCAGGGCATCCGCCCCAACGACAGCGAATGGCAGCGTTTCGCCGGCCCCATCCACCGTTTTCTAGACGCAGGACTGCTCGAAACCGAAGCCGGAGTGCTCCGCCTGACCAACCAGGGAGTCCTGCTTTCCAACGAAGTTTTCCAGGAGTTTCTCGCTCAATGAACCGGATCGACCTGCGCAGTGACACCGTGACCAAGCCCACGCCCGAGATGCGGCGTGCCATGATGGACGCCGAAGTGGGCGATGACGTGTATGGCGAAGACCCTACCGTCAACCATCTGGAGCAGCGCGCCGCCGAAATCGCCGGCAAGGAAGCCGCCCTGTTCGTGCCCACCGGGACGATGGGCAACACCATCGCCGTGAAATTGTTGACCGAACACGGACAGGAGGTGATCTGCGACTCCCGCGCCCACCTGCTGGACTATGAACTCTCCATGGTGGCCTGGTTTTCCGGCTGCGTGATCCGTGCCATCCAGACTACCGACGGTATCCTTTCGTGGGAAGAGATCGCGCGCCTGATAAAGCCCGTGAATCCCTACTCCGCGCCCACGGGACTGGTGGAAATCGAGAACACCCACAACATGTGGGGCGGCACCATTTACCCGCAGAAGACCGTGAAAGAGATCTGCGACGGCGCGCATGACCGCGGCCTGAAGGTCCACATGGACGGCGCGCGCATCTTCAACGCCGCTTCCGCCCTGGGACTGCCGGTGCGTCAAATCGCCGAACCCGCCGACACCGTCATGTTCTGCCTGTCCAAGGGTCTGGGCGCGCCGTCGGGATCGATTCTCGCCGGTCCGGCGCCGCTGATCGCCAAGGGCAGGCTATACCGCAAGCGCCTGGGCGGCGGCATGCGGCAGATCGGCGTGCTGGCGGCCGCCTGTCTGGTTGCACTCGACCAGTCGCCGCAAAAACTGTTCGACGACCATTGCAACGCCAAATTCCTGGCCGAGGGCCTGTCGCGCATCCCCGGCATCCAGATCGACCCGGCCAAGGTGCAGACCAACATCGTGGTTTTCGATGTCACCGGCACCGGCGTGGCCCCCGCCCTGGTAAGCGCGCGCCTGAAAGAACGCGGCGTCCTGATGAACGCGATCAACGACCGGCAGGTCCGCGGAGTGACCCATTATGACGTGGATCGGGCGGCCTGTACCCGTGCCCTGGAAATGGTGGCCGAAGCCGTGGCATCCTAGATGCTAGTCCATTAAATCCGCGCCGGTCCCGAAAACGGGAAATCATACTGTTAGACTGAGCTAGTACATGAAAAGATTGGTTTCTGGAAGCCTGTTTGGAAGTGCGTCTTGTCTGTTGCTGCTGTGCGCCTGTGTGGCCCAGGGGCAACAGTATTCGATATCGACGGTAGCCGGAGGAGCGCCTCCCGCAACCCCAGTGGCGCCTACCGCCACTACTATAGGGCAGCCTAAACGAGTGGCCGTGGATTCGGCCGGGAACCTCTTTTTCAGCGCTGGGAACTCGGTGTATAAAATCGCCGGCGGCAACCTGTCGCTGGTGGCCGGGAACTCGCGCGCCGGATACTCGGGCGATGGCGGTCTGGCCGTCAATGCGCAATTGAACGGCCCGGTCGGTGTGGCCGTGGATTCGGCCGGGAACGTCTACATCGCCGATGCGCTGAACAATCGCATCCGCATCGTGCTGGCGAACGGCGCCATCAACACCTTCGCCGGGAACGGCGGCGTGGGCTATGTCGGCGCGGTGGGCGACGGCGGCGCGGCCAACCAGGCCCAGCTTCTGCTGCCCTCGGGAGTCGCGCTGGACACCAAAGGCAATCTCTACATCGCCGATACCGGCCACAATCTCATCCGGGAAGTGACCACCGACGGCATCATCAATTCCATCGCCGGCGATGGCTATCCCAGTTTTGTGGGCGATACCGCAGCCGCCAACAAGTCTGAGCTGAATCACCCGCAGGACGTCACGGTGGATTCCTCCGGCAACATCTACATCGCCGATACCAGCAATGCGGCCATCCGAAAGATCACCACGGACGGCAATATCAATACGGTCGCCGGCAACAACACCATCGGCTATTCGGGTGACGCCGGCGTGGCTACCAGCGCCGGGCTGATTTCGCCTTACAGCGTGGCGGTGGATTCCTCCGGCAACATCTACATTGCCGAACCGGAAGACGGGCGCATCCGCAAGGTCACCACGTCCGACGGCAAGATCAACACCATCGCCGGCAACGGCAACGTGGGCTTTGGCGGAGATGGCAGCGCGGCTACCAGCGCGCAACTCTGGCTGCCCTCGGGCGTCACGGTGGACTCTTCGGGGAACGTTTATATCGCCGATACGGTGAACAACCGGGTCCGCAAAGTTTCGAGCGGCAACATCAGCACGATCGCCGGCAACGGCGGTTTCAGCTACTCGGGCGACGGTGGCGCGGCCACCAAGGCGCAGCTCAATGCGCCGGCATCGGTAGCGGTGGACTCCGCCGGCAACTACTACATCGCCGACACGGCCAACAATGTCGTCCGCAAAGTTTCGGTCAACGGCACCATCACTACCTTTGCCGGCAACGGCACCGCGGGCTTCGGCGGCGATAATGGCGCGGCTGCCAGCGCCCAGTTGAATTCGCCGCAGGGCGTCGCGGTGGATGCCGCGGGTAACGTGTACATCTCCGATACGCTCAATGCGCGCGTCCGCAAAGTTTCGGGCGGCACTATCAGCACTGTGGCGGGCGGCGGCACCATCGGCTACGCGGGCGACGGCGGCGCGGGCCCCAGCGCCCAATTGAACACGCCCATCGGTCTTGCGGTGGATGGCTCCGGCAATCTCTATATCGCGGACTTCGGCAACAACGTCGTGCGCAAACTCAGCTCCGGCGGCACCATCTCCACGCTGGCCGGCAATGGCCGTCAAGGCTACTCGGGTGACGGCGGCCTCGCCACTCTGGCGCAACTCAACGGACCGCGCGGCGTGGCCACCGACACAGCCGGCAACGTCTACATCGCGGACACGCTGAACAGCCGCGTGCGCATGGTGACCACCGGCGGCAGCATTTCCACCATCGCCGGCACCGGCATCGCGGGCAATTCAGGCGATGGCGGTCCGGCCACCAGCGCGCAGATTGTCACCCCGACAGGCATTGCGGTGGACGCGGCGGGCAGCGTCTATATTAGCGATTTGAGCAAGAACGTGCGCCGCTTCTTCCGCAACGGCCCCATCGCCACCGTCGCCGGCATTAATGTCCGAGGGTACTCCGGCGACGGCGGCGCCGCGGTGAACGCCATGTTGAACGGTCCCACCGGCCTCGCGGTGGATTCCAAGGGTAACGTCTATGTGGCCGATAGCGGGAACAACGCCGTGCGGCTGTTACAGGCCTCGTCCACCGGCGCCACCAGCATCGGCGCTGTAACCAACTCGGCCAGCAATGCCACGGGCCCCATTTCGGGCGGTGAAATCCTGGTGATCTATGGCACCGGCATCGGCCCCGCTTCCCTCGCCGTCAATCAGGCCAATACCGCCGGCGTGTATGGCACGTCGCTGGGTGGAACTACGGTCTACCTGAACGGCACGCCGATTCCCGTCCTCTACGCGTCTTCCACCCAGGTTTCGGCAATCGTCCCCTTCGGACTCACCGGGACCTCGGCACAGGTTTATGTGACCTATCAGGGTCAGCCGTCGGCTCCCGTAACGGTCACGGTGGCCAATGCGGCCCCGGCGCTGTTCACTCTGGACGCCTCAGGCAAAGGCCAGGTGGCGGCCATCAATCAAAGCGCCACTCCCTCCGTAAACAGCTCGGCCCATCCGGCCAGCGCCGGCACCTTTGTGCAACTGTACGCCACCGGCGGCGGCGGCACGAATCCGGCCAGCCAGGATGGCGCGATTGCCACCGGCCCGGCGAATCTCAGTCAATCGGCGACGGTGACCATCGGCGGCAAGACCGCGACCGTGGCTTATGCCGGTGCAGCGCCCGGCAGCCCCAACGGTGTGATCCAGATCAACGTGCAGATTCCCACGGGACTCCCGGCGGGACAGGCTTCGGTACTTCTACAGATCGGCGGCGTGAGCAGCCAGGCCGGCACCACACTCTCAGTCTCGGGCCAATAAGCCCGCGGCCGTTAGTGCAATGCCTGCTTCAGAAAAGCCAGGACCTTCGGCATGGAATCGATCGAGGATTCGGCGTCGCCTTTGGGCGACCCGCCCAGATCGTTGATGCGCCCCGAAATCGGATGCCGCGTCGCAGTATGCCAGGTTGGCCGGATATCCGGCCGTCCGGCGGCATGGCCCGCATGCGCGTACTTCAGATTCTCGAAACTGTATTCGAAGTGGTTCCGCTTGAGTCGGGACATGACGTTATCCGCCATTTCTGACGACTGCCACAAGCGATCGTTCTGGCCCGAAATCATCAGGATCGGCCCGCGCGTTCGCTCCACCTCAATAGCCGCCTGAGGATTCTGCCCAAATCTCGGGAGTGCATACGCCAGCGGACGGCCCTGCCACGTCCATGCATACGGAACCCGGGTGTTGCCACAGCAGGCGGGGTACCGGACGTTGGCGGGCACATACGCCACAACCGCGCCGATGATGGGAAACATGGAACCCAATTGCAGCGCCAGTTCCCCGCCGCGAGAAGTCCCCATCACCGCTAGACGCTCGCCGGAAACTTCAGGGCGCTTCGACAGCCAGCCGAGGCCATGCTGAAAGTACTCGAGCGGAATGGCCTCCAGCATCGGCGGCAGGTCTTCGTAATGGAAGTAGGCGAGCGCGAAAGCCACGAAACCGTGCGCCGCTAACCACGCCGCCTGACGCGACGGAACACCGCCATTCGATCCACCCACCACCAGCACTCCGGGATGGCGTTCCGCACCGGCGGGCACGAAGAGCATGCCGCGCAAATCACCCTCGCGCACCGGCTCGCGGCGCACACCCTCGGCCAGAGTGTCCTGTTCCAATTGCGCGGCCGCCGCCTTCTTTCCATTGACCACCAACTGGAACTCAATCGTCTGCGGCGCCAGATTACGCGGCGAGACGTAAGTGGTGGCGTTCTTCGCGGCGGGCATCATGGACCAGACGAGTCCCATGCTGGGATCCACGATACTGCCCTCGCCGTCCGCCACGAAATCGGCGTGCGCCGCCCAGGGTACGTCGGCGCCATCCGTCAATTCCGAACGGATGGTGGCGTGCTGTCCGGGCGCCAGACCAGTCACGCGGATGGTGGCGGTTTCATCTTGCAGCACTCGGCCCGGGAACACCGATATCGTCTGCGCCGTCAGGTGGCTGCAGCCCAGGAGCACGGTAATGCAAAGCCGTCTCACAAAACCAGCACTTTCCAAGTGGGGCAGGCGCTTCCACCTGCCCCGCCAGCTTCTACTGCTGTCCGCCCGCCGGAGCAGTCCGTCCACCGCCCGCCGGGGCAGCCTTGCCCGCATCCAGATGGTCCCAGTTCATAATCGCGTTGAAGGCCAGCATGAAACTGCCCTGCGTCTGCCAGCGCCAGAACGGACGAATCGCGAACATCACAATGTGCCCCTTGCCCATCGTGACATCCACCGCCGCCGCGCGCCCCGATAGCGCATCGCCGCCGGCCAGAGTGCCAGAGAGCAGCATGTCATTGGCATTCGTCGGGAATTGCAAGACGACTCGCGCCGCCGGTTCCGCCGCAGCTCCGCCGCGACCACGCCCGCCACCACCGCCGCCGCCAAATCCGCCGCCGCCTGCCGCCGCATCCGCAGCTCCCGCCGCGCCGCGCCCGCCTCTGCCGCCGCGACCCCCGCGACCGCCGCCCGGAGCTGCCGTCTCCGCCGTTGCTTCCGAAGGATCCAGCGGCGACACATGCATCGGAATCACGTTCGGCGTGATATTCTGTCCCTCGCCGCCATTGATCGCTCCGCCGCCGCCGCGTCCGCCGCCAAAACCGCCGGCGCCGCCACCAGAGGCGGCCAGCACCGGATCCTGATTGAAGTAAACCGGCAGATCGCCGCCGTCATACCCATACGCAATCGGACTCTTCAAATCGGCGAACTTCCCGCGCAAAATCGACCCGCGCGCAAACAGATTCGCCGGATGTTCCACGCTCACTCCGCCGGCCAGGTCGTACTCGGCCATCAGCGCTGCCGTGGAGCCTTCGGAAATCACCAGGCCACCTTCCTGCACGAATTTCGCCAGGTCCTGCAGCCCTTCCATGCCCATGCCGCCGCGCACGTCGTCGCTCGAATCCACGCCGCCCAGATTCGGCGTCTCGGTGCTCTTCTTATACGGAATCGGCGCGGCCCCCGTCACGCCCGTCAGTGTCGATTGCGCATTGCCGCCGGTATGCGGATAGATGATCACATCGTACCTGGCGCGCAGGTTGGGATCCTTCAGTTCCTTATCGGCGAAATACTTGAACGGGATCTTGTAATAGTCCAGCGCCGCGCGGACCCAGCCTTCATCCTGCGTGCGCGACCACGAATGCGCGTACCCGATCCGCGGCACCGTCATCTCGTGCGTCTTCACCGGCGGAGCCGACGCCACGGCCCACGACGAAAGACCCAGGTCCTTCAACATCGGCTCCAGTTTCGCGCGATCCGCATTCGGGATGATGATCGCGCCGGCGCGGAACTTGCGGCCGTTCAACTCGAAGTCGTCCTCCGCCGCCATCATCTTCACATCGGGATTGCGGAAGCGGAAAGAGATCAGATTGTTGTCGCTGGTGTGCTCCACCACCAGCGTGTTGCCGCTGCCGTCCACGCCGCCCGTAGCCTTCGCATCGGCGGTCATCAGCGTCAGGGGCGCGTCGAACACAGACTTTTCGTGCGTTGTCACCAGCTTCACGTCGCGCAGATACTGCATGGTCCAGCCGGTGTCGTCATACGGCCGGGGATTGGCCGCGGGATAGTTCTGAATGCTGGTGTACATATCCACCAGCGTGCGGTACGGCTGGTCGGCGCGAATCACGTAATCGCCCTTCGCCACATCCACATTGCCTACCTTGAATGCCGAATTCGCGGTGTGAACCTCGGCGCCCTGCCGCCGCAATTCGTTGATCATATCGGCGGCATCGGCCTTGCGGCGCTGCCCGGCGGGGATGATCCACGCCGTCGGACTCTCCGTGCCCTCGCGGCCCTTATCGATGGCGCGCTTGTTCTTCAGGTAGAAATTCTCCAGATACGTTTCGCGAGTCTTGCCCACCTGGTTCAGCGCAAACAGAATGGCCGATTCCTGAATGTTGGTATTGTTGCGCGGCCCCCACTTGATCGACGGCAGCGGCGGATTGGGACGATACCATTCGCGGCTGGTACTCTGCGCGCCTACCTGCAAATTGGCGGAAACATCCGGACCATAGCTCTGTACTTCATAAAAACGGCCAAACGAATTGTGCGTGAGCGCGATCCAGAAAAGGTAGTTGGGAACCCAGCCATCGTAGTAGCCGTATGTCCACACGCCCGGCACGCCGCGCTTGGTCAACTCCATGATCTCGGTCTCCGCCAGCCACCACCACTCGTCAATCTGAATCGGGTCCAGCGAAACGTTGTAGGGTCCGGTGCCGGTCGACACGTACAAATAAGAGACGGATTCGTGCAGATCGTGCAGCACCGTCGGGTGCCATTCGAGCACGCCATGCGTGAATGCCTTGGTCATTTGCAGATACTGACCCATGCCGTCGCGATTGTCGTCGTGCTGCACGTACTTGCCCCAGTACATCATCAGATTGTTGCGGCTCACGCCGGGATGATTCTTGCTGTAGTAGTACGCGTCCACCACGCGCTCGCGGCCATCTACTTCCAGCACCGGCGTGATGAACGTGATCACGTTATTGCGCACGTTCTGAATCAGCGGGGTCTCTTCCACAATCAGGCGATACGCCAGCTCAATCAGCATTTCCGGTCCGCCTGTCTCGGGCGAATGGATGCCGCTGTTGATCCAGTAGATCGGTTTGGCGGTGTGGAACAACTCCTTGGCCTGATCGCCCGTGATTTTCCGGGGATCGCCCAGCTTCGCGGCCATGTCCTTATACTTGTCCAGATCCTTAATGGTGGCCTCGTCCGCAATGGCCAGCACCACGATGTCGCGGCCTTCTTCGGTGGTCCCCATCTTCCAGAATTTGGCGCGCGGAGAGGCCTTCGCCAGAGCCTCGTAATACCGTGCGATATCGTGAGCGTAGGTGAGTTCGCCCGGCTTGCCCGGAATCCGTCCCAGGAATTTCAGCGGCGAGGGCACCGTGTCCGACGCCGGCATGTGGTCCACCAATTCGGTGGTGATGCGCGGATCCTGCAGGTATTCCTTGATGAGTTTGGTGTACTCCTCGTCCTGCTTTTGCGGAGCGGGCGCCGAGGCCGCCGGGGCAGCGGTTTTACCACCCCCTTTTTTGGTTTGGGCCGCGACGGGTCCGGAAGTTAAAGCCAGGGCGAGTAGCGCGCTCCCCAGGGAGAAAAAACGGGTGGTCATAGGTGAACTCTGTCCTCGTAGGATCTTTGAGTAATACATCTTTCAACCGCGTGTGTCAATTCATTGAAGGCCCCGCCAGCCATTTCCGCTCGCGCGTAGAATAGACGATCGACTTTCGTCGTCTGTTCGAGAGGGCCTTCGGCCCTCCTCTGGAGCATCGCGCGGCCGCGGAGTTGATCCTGGCGGCCGCCCACTCGAGGGTCTATCCTATGAGGTGATGAAGCTGCTCGGCGCGTTCCTGTTCGCCCTGTCGGCCCTGTATGCCGCTGACGACGACCCGGTGGAAGTCCTCATCCGCGTGCGCGACCGGGTGATGGAACACGCCACCCGCATTCCCAATTACACCTGCGTCGAAACCATCGTGCGCGATTGGTACGATCTCGCAGGCGCAGCCCCTCCCCGTTCCTGCGACGCTCTCCTCGGCCGCCGCAAACGCGCCGGCGCGGGTACCCTGGTGACGCTGGCCACCACCGACCGCCTCCGCCTCGACGTGGCCGTTGCCGATTCGCGCGAGATCTACTCCTGGGCCGGCGCCGGCCGCTTCGAAGAAAAGGATATCGACGAACTGATTCCCGTCGGCGCCATTGGCAGCGGCCCCTTCGCCGCCACGCTGCTCGGAATCTTCGATAGCCGCGAGCCCCATTTCGTCTTCGAAGGCGACACCACCCTGAACAGCCGCCGCGTCCTCGAGTACTCCTTCAACGTCACCCAGGACGAAAGCCATTCGCGCGTCAAAGCCGGATCCCAGTGGGTCATCACCGGCTATACCGGCAGAATCCTGGTGGACCCTGTCACCGCGGATCTGTTGCGCGTCACCGTTCGCACCGAAGAATTGCCCAAGCCCACCAACCTCTGCGAAGTCGATAGCGCCATGGATTACGGCATGATCAAACTGGATGGCGCCGAGTACCTGCTGCCCTCCATGACTCGCGAGCGTTTCATTAATCAGGACGGCGCGGAGGCGGAGAACGCCGTCACCTTCGCTGCCTGCCGCGAATTCCGCGGCGAATCCACCGTGAACTTCGGCGCCAGTGTCGCAGTGGCCGGTGGTTCACCCCTCTCCGGCGCGCCGGGTCTCGATCTCCCTGCCGGCCTGCCCGTAGCCGTCATTCTCACTTCCGCCATCGATACCAACCAGGCGGCGGCGGGCGACGCCATCTCGGGAATCCTGGCCGCCCCCGTCCTGGATGCCGCCAGGAAAATCGAACTCGTGAAGCAGGGCGCGGCGGTGGAAGGCCGCTTGATGCGAGTGGAAAAGCGGTATGCTCATCCCAACGAAGTGACCATTGTTCTCCGCTGGGAGACACTGGAAGTGAATGGCGTGAAAACTCCACTCCAACTGCTGCCCGACCGCCTCACTGCCAGCCGGATGGTCCGTTCCTCCGACCAGTTGCAGCAGCGCGGAATGGCGATTACGCTGCCGAGATTCGATGAGAGCCGGTATGCCGCGTTCCATTTCCAAGGAGAAAATGTGGTGGTGAGAGACGGACTCCGATCCCTATGGCTGACAGCCAGGCCGTGAAATCGCTTTGTGTCGGCAGGGCGCAATGAGAATCCGGGTTGTGGCGGCCTTGCTCACGGGCCTGATGGCAGCGGCGGCCGCCGAACACGACCCCGCGCTCGTCTTGCAGCGCGCCACCATTAAGGTGCGCGTGCGCGCCGCCAGTCTGCCCAACTACACCTGTGTGGAAACCGTCACGCGCGATTTCTACACGCCGCGGACCAGCGCGACCCATCGCTCCTGTTCCACCGTGATCGGCCAACTCTCACAAGACCCCGGGCAGGATGACAATCTCCGCTTCACCGTAACGGATCGCCTGCGTTTGGACGTGACCCTCACTGACAAAGGCGAAATCTACTCGTGGGCCGGAGCCGCCAGCTTCGAAGACGCCGATATCGGTCAACTGGTGCGCCGCGGTCCCATCGGCACCGGCTCCTTCGGCGCCATGCTGGCCGTTCTGTTTGGGCAGGACCCGTCCACGTTCACCTTTGAGCGGACCGTGGACGGCCTGCTGGAATACTCCTTTCACGTGCCTCAAGAGCAGAGCCGTTACAAAGTGAAGACCGCCGAGTCCTGGGTCTACACGGCATACAGCGGCGCCTTTCGGTTGGACCCAGAGACGGCCGAAGTCGCGCGGCTGACCATCCGGACCGCCGAACTTCCCGCCTCCACCGGCAGTTGCCAGACCACCACCTCCATGGAATTCTTGCCGGTCAAGATTGGCGATCGCGAGTTTCCCCTGCCCCAGCACGGGCAGCAGAGATTTGTGGACATCAATGGCGACGAAGTAGACAACACCACCAGTTTAGCCTCGTGCCGCGAATATCGCGGGGAATCGACAGTCTCGTTCTTCGCCGATCCCGCCGCCGCCGGCCCTACCCCTGGCGTCCCAGCCGCGCCGCCGGTCTCGCTGCCGCCGGGACTGAAATTTACTTTCGAGTTGACCACGCCAATCTCCGCCGCCACCGCCGCCGGCGGCGATCCCTTTTCCGGCAGACTGGTCAGCCCGTTGCGCGATAGCAGGGGCAAGCTCATCGCGCCGGCGCATGCTCTGGTGGAGGGCCGTCTCCTGCGCTTTCAAAACGAGCACGCAGCGCCGAAAGAATCCACCCTGGTCCTCCGGTTGCGCACCATCGAAATCGCCGGCGTGAAGGTGCCTCTCCTGGTGGACCGCGATTGGTCCCACACCAGACTCGCAAAAGGCGCCAAAATTCAGGTGCCCTACCGCTGGGAAACCAACGCCGCCCTCTTCTCTCTCCCCGGTGAGCACGCCGTCTGGAAAGCCGGTTGGCGCTCCGACTGGATCACGCGCTAACTGGCCCAGGCCTTCGCTGGTAAGCTGGAAAGCATGTCCTACTCAGAGCTCTCCGAAACCTTGACGCAATCGCTCGCCCTGACGCAGCCCCCCATCGCCGTCTGTCTGCTCGATCAACTGCCCGCCGGCGTCGCGCTCTGGACCGGACCAGCGCCTGCCGGATGCCGCTTCTGGCAGGAAGCCGCCACGCGCCTCTTCGCCACCCAGCCCACCGACCACGCCAATTGCGCCATCGGCCAATACACCCACAACCTCGCCATGACGCCGGCTTCCGAAAAGGATTTGGGCGACGCCCTGGCGATCTTCGATTCCCTTTCCTATGTCCGTAAGCAGGACATCGCGGCGATCCCCGTTCTCCAGTCGCGGCCTCAATACGTGGTATACGGCCCACTGGCATTGGCGCCCGCGCCGCCGGACGTGGTCCTGTTATTCGTCCAATCGGGACAGACCCTGATCCTCTCGGAAGCTTCCTGGCAGGTGGAAGGGGGCATGCCGCCCGCCATGGGCCGCCCCGCCTGCGCCGTGGTCGCCCAAGCCGCCAACTCGTCCCGCTCCGCCCTCAGCCTGGGCTGCTGTGGCGCGCGCGCTTACCTCGACATCCTCACGGACGACGTAGCCCTGTACGCCCTTCCCGGCCCGAAACTGGAAGAGCTGGTGGACCGCATCAAAGCCCTCGCCTCCGCAAACACTACCCTATCCAAGTTCCACCAAGTCCGCCGCCACGCCATCGAATCCGGCAATTCACCCACCGTCATGGAATCCCTGGCCGCGATGTAATACTCACTGCGCCTTCGCCACTTCCACCGCGAACACGTACGTGGGACCGAACATATTGGAGCGGAACACCACCCACTTCTGGTCGGGCGTGAAACTGACGTTCGGTTCCAGACTGTACTTGTGCTTCGCCATGTTGACCAGCTTCTCGGCGTGTAACACTCCGGGATTGACTAACCGCGCATCCTCGACAGCTCGGGACGGAACAGGTAGATCCATTCACCGTCGGGCGCTTTGGCCACCTGTCCCGGGTCGCCGCCATCGCCGCAGAAGAGCTTGCCGTCGCTGGTGACATTGAAGTGGATGGACCACTCGTTCCGCTGCAGGTGATACCACGTGCGCCGCCCGTTCTCCACGTTGTACCCAGCCAGCCAGAAATCTTCGCCGCGCGGCGTCTGCAGGTCGTACCAGATCGTCTTCCCGTCGTGACTCCAGAATTCGTGGCCGAAAATCTCCATCGCCATCGTGCGCGTGTGAACCTTGGTGATGTGCGAGCCATCGGTGCGGATGGTCCAGATCCGTTCGACTTTATGCCACGGACCTTCGTGGCAGAACATCAGCAGGCTGGGATCGGTCGGCGAGAATTCCAGGTGATTGAGCCAGTCGGTGGCGCGATGCAGAATCTTCAATTCGCCGGTCGCGGTGCTGATGGTGAACATCGCCATCGGGAGATGCGCGGCCAGCCGCTGCTCCATCATCTGTCCTTTATTCACGGGCTGGATCAGGCTTTGCGGCTGCGGATCCTGCGACCGTCCCGCGTTGTAATCGGGACCGTCGCCTTCGATATAAGTGCCGGCCAGCAGCGTCTCATCGGCGTTGATCGTCGGAACGGAGATGCCGTTGCGCGCCGGCAGTTTGGCAATTTCGCGAGTCGCCAGGCTATCGACGTCGGTAACGTAAATGACGCCGTTCCTGATGTAGTAAACGTTCTGCGATTTTCGTCCGGCCACAATGATGCGGACCCGGCCCTCCACCACTACGCGCGTAACCTGCGTCGCCAGCTCAAAGGTGGAGATCCCCCGCGGCGTCGTGTACAGCAGCTTCTTACCGTCCGCCGAATACCCATTCTGGTTAAAGTACAAACTGGCGCTCCCCGGTTCGTCCGTGAGCCGGACCACCCGGTGGCCCGTATCGCCATCCACCCAACTCTTCGGAGGCGGCCCCTGCGCGGCAAGCGGTGAAAGTGCACAGATCCAGACAGCAAAGCGAAGCATATCCCCATGTTGGTCCTTTGCCGGCGGACTGTCCAGCGAGGGATCGGCGAAGCAGGCTGTTCCGGCTATTCAAACGGTCGAGGCTGGAAATCAAAGAAAGGGGTGTCGGAGAGGCTACGGCAGGGTTATGTATTGCGAAACAGACGTGCAGAGTCCGAGCCGCCCCTTTCCTACGCGTCACGAATTAGGAGGGCGGAAAGGACGTTTATGGGGAGTAATTGTGCCCGGCCGCTTGGCTGACCTGAGGTTGGGCCTTTGTCCGAGTGGCGCGTTATCCGCCCATAGCAGCGCCGGCTAACGTGCCCGAGACTAAAACTGAGTCAGGCCGAAGAGATAATGGAATAGGTGTGCCCCAACAAGACGCTCCACGATGATTCCAGATGAGCTGATGAGCAACTCGTGAAAGTGTTGGGGCCGATAGCGCGTGCTCGAGCGAGCTAGAACCCAGGCTGGAACTTATGCAACTCTGCGAACTAACTGGGGCGCTCGTTTCGCCGATTCGGTGAAGCGAGCGCGTCCAGGCAAGCATCTCTTAATTCCGTGATCCCGAATGAAGCCGCGGTCTGAGCAAAGATCAGATATAACGAAAGCGCACTAACTCTCCCGGCAGGCCCGTAGCCCGCTCCCTCAGCGAATGGCTTCAGTTTGCGGCTAGGTTTCTGCTCCGCTAGAACATGCCAGGGAGGTGAACATGCAAGTAATCCTTGGCTGCCATGACTGGCGCTAGGACAGCAGTTCCATCTTGAGTCTGGCCCGACTGACGCCAATCAAGCTTCGCCAAGTCGGCACTACCAAAATCAGCA
This sequence comes from Candidatus Sulfopaludibacter sp., assembly GCA_035551455.1. Taxonomy (GTDB): domain Bacteria; phylum Acidobacteriota; class Terriglobia; order Bryobacterales; family Bryobacteraceae; genus Sulfopaludibacter. The sequence continues at coordinate 917 of DASZMZ010000313.1, read as the reverse complement.
GGGACAACAGTAATGAAGCCTGTTTCGCCATGCTGCACAGAAATGGCCATGAGCTTGGCATGAAGATGGGCCTGGACAACAAGAATGCGCCAGAGAATTGGACGCTGTTCTGGATGGAAATTCAGGAACATGTCGACCAGCGCTCCAAATGTGCGCGCCTTATCGCCTAGGTCAGTGTAAAACGCTGATTCAAACTCACCAAAGCTCATGCAGCGCTCGATGCCGTCCGGCATTCGCTTGACCATACGTTCGATTGCCACATCCAATCTGCCGAGAGTTAGTCCCTGACGCCAATATTTCTCTGGCTCCTTTAACCGTTTCCCTTCCCAGCCACTAGCGAAGGGCTCGTATGCGTCGCCCGTCCTTTGGGCTAGGACAAAATCTTCTGTAAATGATATGTATAGCAGCTTGGCAAGAATGTACTGATGACTGATGCGACGATCTAGAGGCAAATCCACGAGCGTAAGTCGATTTTGGAGTAAACGAAACACAACTAACGGAGCAAGAAGGTTGTAGATTGTGGAGGCCATGTAATATCCTGGCGACTCCAGCCAGTTGGTGTGGGGCCCCAAGTCGCCCATCCTTGCGGTACGCGCCAGGCTGAAAATCCGGTGAAGAGCATTCTCCGAGGCTTCAGAAAGACGAAATAGGGATGGCTCGCACTCCTTGTACAAGCGCTTGCGAGCGTCGTATTCATAATCTCTGCGGGCCTTGTTTTCGGCGCTCACTTCGGCGTTTGCGCTTGCAAGCGTCGCTTTTAACTCCTCGAGTTCACGGCCATATTTTGACCGTTCAGCCTCTAGAAGGCTTTGGTTGTTCTGGGCAAGTCGGGCATGTAGTTGTTCTAATTCTCTGTTGTACACTGCGCGATCTTTTTCCAAAGTAGACTGATTCTGCTTTGCGAGATCCGCTTTCAG
>DASZMZ010000312.1:0-20802 GCA_035551455.1 Candidatus Sulfopaludibacter sp. | reverse complement strand
GCCTCCAAGAAAGCCGCCGGCTGGACCGGAAACGAGCCCCCCGCATGGCGCCTCTAACCAAAATGAGCGAAGCGAGCCACAAAACCCCGGCCCCCGGCCCCTGGCCCCGGCCCCTGGCCCCCGGTTGGCTCCAAAGGGCTACTCCCCGATGCTCCCCTCGCATCATTCGGAAATCGTGCGTATCGAATATGATAGGAACAAGCCCAACAATTTGCGCCAGCTTCGTTGCTGGGGGAAAACACTGTAGACCCGCATGTGGATAGTCCGACTCGCTCTCAGGCGACCCTATACTTTCGTCGTGATGGCTGTGCTCATCGCCATCCTCGGTACCAGCGCCATCGTTTCCATGCCTGTGGATATCTTTCCTTACATCGATATCCCGGTGGTCAGCGTCGTCTGGAGCTTCGGCGGACTCTCCGCCGAAGAGATGGAAAAGCGCATGGTCACCATCTTCGAACGCTCCATGACCACCACTGTCAACGACATTGAACACATGGAGTCTCAGTCGTATGGCGGCTATTCGGTAACCCGCGTTTATTTCCAGCCGAACGCCAAAGTGGAAGTGGGCCTGTCCCAGGTCACGGCCATCGCCCAGACGCTGTTACGCATCTTCCCGCCGGGCACCACCCCGCCCAGCATCATCAAGTACGATGCCTCCAGCGTGCCCATTCTCCAGTTGGGGCTGGAGAGTAAAACCCTCAGCGAACAGGAGCTCTTCGACCTCGGCCAGAATTTCATCCGCACCCAGCTCGCCACCATTCAGGGCGCCGCCGTGCCCCTGCCCTACGGCGGCCGTTTCCGCCAGGTGATGGTGGATCTGGACCCGCAGCAGCTCTTCGCCAAAGGCCTCTCCCCTGTCGACGTCTCCAACGCCCTCGGTAACCAGAACCTCATCCTGCCCGCCGGCGACGCCAAAATCGGAGCCATCGATTACACCGTCCGCCTCAACAGCAGTCCGCGCGTGCTGGACGACCTGAACAACCTGCCCATCAAAATCGTAAACGGCGCACCCGTCTACATCCGCGACGTGGCCCAAGTCCGCGACGGCTACACCGTCCAGAGCGCCATCGTTCGCACCAATGGAACCCGCGGCGCCCTGCTCACCGTGCTGCGCAACGGCAAGGCATCCACGCTCTCGGTCGTCAACAACGTCAAGGCCGCACTACCCAGGATTCTGGCCGGCCTCACTCCTGAATTGCACGTCCGCCAGTTGTTCGATCAGTCCCTCTTCGTCCGCGCCGCCATCAACGGCGTGGTGCGCGAAGCCGTCACCGCCGCTATCCTCACCGGCCTGATGATTCTCATCTTCCTCGGAAGCTGGCGCAGCACCATCATCGTCTGCATCTCCATTCCGCTCTCCATCCTGGTATCCCTCATCGCCCTCAGTCTCTTGGGCGCCACCATCAATGTGATGACCCTCGGCGGCCTCGCCCTCGCCGTCGGCATTCTGGTGGACGACGCCACGGTGGAAATCGAAAATACCCACCGCAACATGGCCATGAAGAAGCCGCTGGTGCGCGCCGTTTTGGATGGCGCTCAGCAGATCGCGGCCCCCGCCTTCGTTTCCACCTTGGCCATCTGCATCGTCTTCGTTCCCGTCCTGCTGCTCACCGGCGCAGCCAAGTACCTGTTCACGCCGCTCGCCGGAGCCGTGGTCTTCGCCATGCTGGCGTCTTACTTCCTTTCCCGGACGCTCATTCCCACCATGGTGCATTACATGCTTCGCCCGGAAGTGAAACTCTACGCCCAGGGCAAGCACGGCGAGACCGCCGGAGGCACGGGCCTTTTCTGGAAGGTTCACTACGGCTTCAATCGCCGCTTTGAGTTGATGCGCGAGTCCTACCACTCCATCCTGGCCTGGTGCCTGCATCATCGCGCCCTGGTGCTGGTCTGTTTCGGCGTCTTCGTCGTGGCCTCGCTGGGACTCACCGGCCTCATAGGCCGCGACTTCTTCCCCACCGTGGATTCCGGCCAGATGCGTCTCCACGCCCGCGCCCCCTCCGGCACCCGCCTGGAACAAACCGAAGTCATCTTCGCCAATATCGAACGCGAGATCCGCCAGGTGATTCCGCCTCGCGAAATCGATACCATCATCGACAACCTCGGCATTCCCAACGGCGGTTTCAACCTCGCATTCGGCGATAACCCCACGCTCGGTGTGGCCGACGGCGATATCCTCATCTCTCTCAATAAGGAAGATCACGGTCCCACCGCTGAGTATACCGACCGTCTCCGCAAGCGCCTCAACCAGGCCTTCCCCAACGTCAGCTTCTTTTTCGAAGCCGCCAACATCACCAATCAGATTTTGAATTTCGGCTTGCCCGCGCCCATCGACGTGCAGGTGCTCGGCCGCAACGCCCCGGCCAATTACCAGGTGGCGCAACAACTGCGTGAGAAGATGGCCCGCATTCCCGGCGCTGCCGACGTCCACATTCACCAGGTGGTGGACTGGCCGGAAATCGATATCAACGTCGACCGCAACAAGGCCGGTCAGGTGGGCCTCACCCAGAAAGATGTCAGCAACAGCCTGCTGGTCTCCCTGGCTTCCAGCGGTCAGGTGGCCCCCACCCAGTGGCTGGATTGGAAGACCGGAGTCAGCTACTTCGTCTCCGTCCAGACTCCCCAATACCGCATGAATTCGTTGGACGCGCTGATGCGAACGCCCATCACTCCCGCCTTCGCGTTCAACACCAACACGTCCACCTCGCTCGCCGGAGTCGCCAACGGCGGCATCTCCTCCATCAGCGCCGGACCTAGTCAGGCCACCGCGGCCTACGGAAATCCCGGCTCGTCTCCCACCGGGCCGCAACTGCTTGCCAACCTCGCCGGCGTCTCGCGCGCCGTTTCCGCCGAAATCGTCAACCACTACAACGTGCAGCCGGTCTACGATATCTACGCCAACGTGGACCGCCGCGACCTCGGTTCCGTAGGCTCGGCCGTCCAGGCCATCGTCAACCAGGCCTCTACCCACTTGCCTCGCGGTACCACGCTCGACGTCCGCGGCCAGGTCTCCACCATGGATAGTTCCTTCTATCGCTTGGGACTCGGCATGATCTTCGCCGTCGTCCTGGTCTACCTGCTGATGGCGGTGAACTTCCAGAGCTGGCTGGATCCCTTTATCATCCTGATGGCCCTTCCCGGCGCTCTGGCCGGAATCGTGTGGATGCTCTTTCTTACCCAGACTACCTTCAGCGTGCCGTCTCTCATGGGCTCCATCATGTGCATCGGCGTGGCCACCGCCAACAGTATTCTGATGGTGGTTTTCGCCAACGATCAGCGTGAAGAGGGCATGAACGCGGCCGAAGCCGCCCTCTCCGCCGGATATACGCGCATTCGCCCGGTCATCATGACGGCCACCGCCATGATTATCGGTATGGCGCCCATGGCTTTGGGCCTGGGAGAAGGCGGCGAACAGAACGCGCCGCTCGGCCGCGCCGTCATCGGCGGCCTCCTCCTCGCCACGCTCACCACGCTTTTTGTGGTCCCATTGGTGTATAGTCTGCTGCGCACCAAACCTCCCGTGGATTACGAGCGCAAAATTGTCGAGGAGGAACACGAGTACTTGCGGGACGAAACCATGCTCGGTGAGGACTTCCAATGAACCAGACCAATTCGACTGAAGACCAGCTCCGGTCCGAAATCGATCAGCTCAAGCGCCAACTGGCGGAACAGAAAAATCGCCAGGAAGAAAGGGAAGCCGGCAAGGCGCCCACTTACCGCTCTCTGGTGTTCGTGGTGGTGCTGCTCGCCGCCTTGGCAATCGCCGGTTATTATCTCGGGTATCTGCCCCGCCAAAAGCGTGAGCAGGTGCTGGCCGCGGAGTCTCAAACCAACGGCGATTCCGTGCCCATGGTGAACGTCGTCGCCGTCTCGCGCAGCGCCAAAGTCGCCAGCCTGATGCTGCCGGGAAATATCCAGGCCGTCACCGAAGCCCCCATTCTGGCGCGCGCTTCCGGCTATATCCGCAAACGCTATGTCGACATTGGCGACCGCGTCCAGGCCAACCAGGTGGTGGCAGAAATCGAAGCTCCCGAGCTCGAACAGCAGATCCGCCAGGCCAAGGCCGCCGTCGATCAGGCCAATGCCGCCGTGCAACAAACCCAGGCCGCCCTGCAGCAGGGCCAGAGCAATGAGACGCTCGCCCGCGTCACCGCCGAACGCTGGAAAAAGCTGCTCGACCGCGGCGTGGTCTCCCGCCAGGATAACGACACTTACCAGCTTCAATGGGCTGCCCAGCAGGCCAACGTGCAGGCTCTCGAAAAGGCGATCATCGCCGCTAAGAGCAATGCCGGCGCAGCCGAAGCCAACGTGGCCCGCCTCACCCAGTTGAAGGATTATCAGACCGTGCGCGCGCCCTTTGCCGGCGTCATCACCGTACGCAATATCGATACCGGCGCCCTGGTCAATGAAGGTTCCACACTGCTCTATCGCGTGGCGCAGACCGATCGTCTCCGCACCTATCTCAACGTGCCGCAGGTAGACGCCAGCTCCGTCCGCGTCGGCCAAACCGCCACCCTGACCATTCCCGATCTTCCCGGCCGCACCTTTCCGGCCACGGTCACCCGCACGTCCAATGCGCTCGATCCCACGTCGCGCACGCTCCTGGTGGAAGTCCAGCTCTCTAACGGCGGCGGCCAACTCGTGCCCGGCATGTACGCCCAGGTCGATCTTTCCGTGCCGCGCAAGGATCCCCCGCTGGTCATTCCCGGCGACACGCTGGTGATTCGCGCCGATGGTCCCCAGGTCGCCGTCGTCCAGCCCGATGGCGCCGTCCACTTCGCCAGAATTCAGTTGGGCCGCGATTTCGGCTCTACCCTGGAAGTGCTCGGCGGCCTCAGCGAGGGGCAGGAACTGGCCGTCAATCCCAGCGATGCCATTCGCGAAGGCGCCAAAGTGAAGGCCGTCCGCGCCGAAGACAAACCCGCCGCCAAAAAGGGCTAAACTTACTGATTCCCATACATGACGCACAAACAAATTCTCAGTGTCCTCCTGGCGTCGATGTTGTGTGCTGCCGCGCCACAGCAGCCCATGCCCCCCATCACCACTCCGGTCAATCTGGATAATTCGCAGCGCATCCATGATCTGATCCGCGCGGGCAACCTCTATCTCTCGCTCCAGGACGCCCTCGCCCTGGCCATCGAGAACAATCTCGATATCGAATTGCAGCGCTACAATCTGCCCATCGCCGGCACCGATCTGCTGCGCACGCGCGGCGGCGGTATCAATCGCGGCTTGAACTTCAGCCTGCTCGAAGTCCCGGCCGGTGTCGGTGGCCCGCTCAGTCCGCTGGTGGTCAATCGCGCCAATACGGGCACCGCCACGGCGGGCACTTCCGTCGCCGCCAATGCCCTGGAGTTGGGCGTGCTCGGCGAGCCGCTCATCAATCTCTCTATGCAGGGCACCATCGGCCAGTCCAACGGCACGGCCGTTCCGCTGTACGATCCCGCCGTCGTCGGCCAGTTGAATTGGGCCCACCAGACCACGCCCGAGACCAGCATCCTCTCCACCGGTTCGAATACCCTGGTCACCAATACCGTCACCGCCAATGCCGGTCTGCAGCAGGGCTTTTCCACCGGCGCTCAGGCTTCGGTCAATTTCAACAACAGCCACCAGAACGTGAATGCCCTCACCACGGGCATCAATCCGTATACCGGATCCAGCCTCGGGTTCAATGTCACCCAGCCCCTGCTCCGCGGCTTCGGCATGAGTCTCAACCGCCGTTTCATCCGCATCGCCGGCAATGAGCAGCGCATCACCGGCCTGCTCTTCCAGCAGCAGTTGATTCAGACCGTCTACGGCGTCATCCGGCTGTATACCGATTTCGTGGCGCTCTACGAAGACGAGAAGGTGAAGCAGGAAACCGTCTCGCTCGCCGAAAAGCTGCTCTCCGATACCCGCGCCCAGGTGGAAGAAGGCACGCTCGCGCAGGTGGAACTCACGCGAGCCAATGCGCAGCTCTTCTCCACCCGGCAGGACCTCATCAACGCCAGCGGTCTGCGCGAGGAAGAGGAGGCGATCCTCAAGACCGTGCTCACGCGCAACAAAGACCAGGAAATCCGCAGCGCCCGCATCGTCCCCACCGACGCTCTGAGCATCCCCGCGACCGACGAGATCCGCCCCATCCAGGACCTCATCTCCGACGCCATCGCCAATCGGCCCGACCTCGGCCAGGCGCGTTTACAGGTTGCCAATTCGATCATCGGACTGCAAGGCGCGAAGAACGCCACCCTGCCTGAGGTGGACCTGGTCGGCGGTATGCAGAACAACGGCCTCAACGGCGCCGCCACCGGCTTCAACAACAACACCAACCCGGCCTTCTACGGCGGTTACGGCGGCGTGCTCGGGCAGATCCTGGCGCGCGACTATCCGACTTACGGAATCGGACTCCAGGTCACCCTGCCCATCCACAACCGCATCGCCGAGGCCGACCTGGCGCGCGATGAGATCCAGGTCAAGCAGTCGCAAGTGCGCGTGAAGCAGCTACAGAATCAGGCGCAGCTCGAAGTGGAAGACGCAGTGATTGCCATGCGCCGGTCCCGCTTCAGCTATGAGGCCGCCGTGCAGGCCCGCAAGTTTCAGCAGGAGAGCCTCGAGGCCGAGCAGGCCAAGTTCGAGGTGGGAGCCTCCACCGCCTTCTTCGTGATTCAGTACGAGAGTCTCCTGGCGCAGGCCCGCAGCACGGAGGTCGCCGCCATGAGTTCGTACGTGAAGGCCAAAGCCGCCCTCCAGCGCGCCACCGGCACCATCCTCGATCAGAACAACGTCTCCATCGACGCCGCCATCAAAGGCAAAATCCGCTAACCGATACGCCCGATTCAAATCGAAAAAGGACGCTTACTGACGTCCGCGGCTCTTTAGATTCATAGACTTACAGAGCCGCGACCGTGAGGGAGCGAACTTTACCTCGGGCTGCCAGCGCCGCCTCGCGCGAATCCACTACCGGCTCGCTAACCCTGCAACTCCACGCCCAGGCCCGCTGCCCGCGCGGCCCGGTACGCCAGCGCCGCCGTCGCCAGATCCTCCACCGCCAGACCCAGCGATTTGAACAGAGTCACGTCCTCCTCGCTCCGTCGTCCCAGTCGTCCCACCACCACCTCGCCGAGCTCCAGCGAAGCATCCTCGGGGCGGATTCGGCCCTCGCGAATCGCCTGCACGATGTCGCCCGATTCCGCGAGCGCCGCCTCGCGCGAATCCACCACCAGCCGCGCCCGCTCCAGCAACTCCGGAGCAATCTCGCGCTGCGTGACGCGCGCCGCACCCAGAGAGATCACGTGCGCTCCATACTTCACCCACTCGTCGGCAAGCACCGGTGTCACCGAATTCGTCGCCAGCACCACCACGTCCGCGTCCCGCACCGCGGCTTCGGCCGACTCCGCGGCGCGCACGCCCGTCTCCTCACTGAACTCCGCCAGGTGATGCGCATTCGGACTCCACGCGCGCACGTCCTCGAAGCCCGGCAGCGCCTGCACGTGACTCCGCGCCTGCACGCCCGACCCCAGAATCGCCAGCACCGCCGCATCCCGCCGCGCCAGCAGCTTCACCGAGAGCGCCGAGACCGCGGCAGTCCGCATCTCCGTGATCAGCCGCCCGTCCATCACGGCCAAGAGTTCGCCGGTCACGCCGTCCACCAGCGAGATCGATGCCAGATGCGTCGGCAGCCCGCGCCCCGCATTCTCCGGGATTACCGACACCAGCTTCGTCGCCAGCAAGCCCAACTCGCTGTCGTACGCCGGCATCAGTGCGACGAAGGACCGCTCCCGCAGATCGAACGACGTCCGCACCGGCTGATCCACACGGCCGCCGGAGAACGCGGCCAGCGCAGCCTCCATGGCCGTCATCACCGCCGGCATCGTCAGGCATGCGCGGATATCCGCCTCGTTCAGCCAGAGTGGCATGCGTCTACAGTCCTCCGCCGCGCCGTCCGCCGCGGCCCCCTGCCGGCGCACCCGCCGGAGCGCCCGCCGGAGCATTCGGCGCGTACTCTTCGCCCGGCTTCAACGCCACGATGCGCAGCGCCGTCCCATCGTACGGACAATTGTCGAACTCGAAGGGATGACTCCGCCGGCACACCGGGCAGTACTTCAGCACCTTTGGCAGCGCATGCACGGCCTTCGATGAGAGCCACGCGTCGCGAAACGCCATGATCTCCGTCGTCACCTGCTTATCGGAAAGCTCGTACGGCACCACCTGCACGGCCGGCGATTCGGCCACTACAAGGTCCACTTCCTTCTTGCCGCCGCGCGAATCCAACTTCAAGTGGATCTTGTCACCGGGCTTGTGCCGCTCCAGCAGCGCATCCAGATCGCGCTGCGTCCGAGGCGCGGCCCGATCCAAGTCCGTGATCACGTCGCCCCGATCCACGCCCGCCAGGTACAGCGGCGACCCGTTCAGCGTGGGACTCGTAATCTCCATGCCGCGCTCGCTCCACATCACGCCCTGCGCCCCCAGATAGCTGCGCGCCGCCGTGCCGGTCCGCTTCTGTAGCGCCAGGCCCGCCTTCGCCAGCAGGCTCTCGTAATCCATCGGCTCCTTGCCGTAGATGTGGCGCTTGAAAATCCCCGCGGCGAAATCCGCGCTCGTCACCGACGCCAGCGTGCTCTGCAAGTCTTCCAAAGTGTAGGGCTTGTTCGAATCCGGGTGCTCCTTCCACATCGCGCGCATCCAATCGTCCAGACTCTTGCCCGGGAAGCGCGAGCGAATCGACAGATCGATGCCCAGCGCGAGTGCCTGCCCGTAGGTGTAGTACGAGATGAAGGTGTTGGCCGTGTTCACCGGATCGTTGGCCGTCGCCGCATCCACGAACGGCGCGCGCCGGCTCATGTCGACCACGTTGAACACCTGCCGGCCCGGCGCCGTCATCACGGCGTTGACCGCACCGCCCATGCCGCGCGCGAAACGATCCAGGTCCGTCAACCCGGCGCGCTTCAACGTCAGCGGACCGTAGTAGTTGGTGAAGCCCTCGGCGAACCACAACTCGCCCGACATATCGGCCCGCTCGAAATCGAACGGCTCCAGCGTCTTCGGGCGGATGCGCTTCACGTTCCACGAATGGAAGAACTCGTGCGCCACCGTGCCGATCATCTGCGCCGCGCCATCCTTCAAATCGCGAGCGCCTGAAATCACCGTCGAATTCCGATGCTCCATGCCGTCGCCATTGGCATACGGCAGATAGTCCAGCAGGAACGTGTAGTTGCCGTTGTCATACTTCGGGAACGCGCCGAACACGCCCTCTTCCTCCGTGACCACCACCTGACAGAGGCGCGCGAAAGCCGCGGCTTCGTCATCCGTTCCGCGATGGTGCAGCGCCATGCGGAATTGCGAATCGCCCACCTTCCACTCGGCCAGATAGTGATGGCTGAGCTCCACCGGACTGTCCATCATCCGGTCCATATTCGGCGCGGTCCACGTGCCGTCGGCATGCGGCGCGAGCTGCGTGGCGATCTTCCAATCGCTGCCCGCCGGCAGTTCGAATTTCAGCGACACCGGCGATTTCTCGAAGCCGTGGGCCCACACCACCGTGGCCGGCAGGTTCAAATGCGCATGCGTCGGATCGATCCCGTCGTACGTCCCGTCGGCCCGGTCGCCGAACACCGTATACTCCACCACCACCGTGCCCTTGTGGCCTGAAACGTTCCACTGGTACGGCGTCGGCTGAGTGACTTCCAGCGCATGACCCTGCCCGTCGCTCGCCTGCAAATGGTAAACGTTCTTGGCGAATTCGTGCAGCGCGTAGCGTCCCGGCGATGAACGGCTCATCAGCACTTCCAGCACCGGCTGACGGACTCCCGAAAACGTCGCCCGCACCTCCGCCTCATGATGCGCCGCATTCGGGAAACGCAGTTCGTAGCGGACCGGCTCCTGTGCCAATAGCGGGAGCGCAAGCAGAGTGAGTGAAAGCCAGTTCTTCATGGAGAACTGGAAGTATACCATCGGCCGGCCTGCGCGTTCACAGAGCCGTAAGCAGCCGGTACGCGCGGCGAGCCACGATCAGTTCCTCATTCGTCGATAGCGCCAATACGGCCACCGCGGATTCACCGGTTGACACCACGCGGTCGCCCGAGCCGTTCCCGTTCCGCGCCGGATCGATTCGGACTCCCAGGAATTCCAATCCTTCGCAACAGGCCGCCCGCAGCCGCGCCGAGTTTTCACCGATCCCTCCGGTGAAAGCGATCGCGTCCAGGCCGCCCATTGCCGCGGCGTACGCTCCCAGTGTCTTCTTCACCTGGTATACGAACACCTGCAGCGCCTGTTCCGCCTTCCGGTTGCCCTGCGACGCCGCCGTTTCCAGATCGCGCACGTCGCCGCCGGCCACGCACGACAGCCCCGCCAGGCCCCCGCCGCCCGCCAATTGCCGGCGCACTTCTTCCGGACTCCAGCCGTGCCGCTCCATCATATACAGCACTGCGAACACGTCCAGGTCGCCGTGGCGGGTCGCATTTTCCAAGCCCGATTGCGGCGAGAATCCCATGGTGGTATCCACGCTCCGCCCCCGGTCGATCGCGCACATTGAGGAGCTTCCGCCCAGGTGGCAGCTCACCAGCCGCACCTGCCGGCCCAGCATTTCGGCGATGCGCCCGGCAATGTACTGGTGCGAGGCCCCGTGGAAGCCGTACTTCGCGACTCCTTCCGCCAGCCAGTTGTCGGGTACACCGTAAAGGCGTGCGAACTCCGGCATGGTGGCATGGAATTCGGGCTCGAACGCCGCCACGATCGGGACTCCGGGCATCGCCTCCTGAAAGGCCGCGATGGCCGTCAGGTAAATGGCATTGTGCGCCGGCGCCGCGGGCAGAAATTGGCGAAGTCCCGCGACTACGCCCGCATCCACCAGGAACGTGCCGCGATACTCAGGGCCGGCATGCACGGCCTTCAGAACGATGGCGTCGATGCCGCCTTCACCCGTCGAAATCCCCGCGATGGCCTCGCGATAGTCACGGACGCGCTCCACACGGCCCTTGGTTCGAACCGCTTCGGAAGGCATCTCCAAGACCTGGTACTTGAGCGAGGTCGAGCCCAGATTCGGTATGAGGAGGTTCATTTGACCTGAGGATGTTGAGTCTTGACGCGTCCCAGATTGGTGGTAGCCAACTGCTGGAACGGACTCTTGATCAGCGAACAGGCGCGGAAGTAATTCGCGGCATCCTGGAACTTATCGAGGCTGAAATCCGAAAGCGCCAGCAGGTACAGCACCTCCGGCTTGATTTGCGCATTCGTTTCCACCAGAGGCAGTGCGGCCCGCAGTTCCACGTCGGCTTTCGGGTAATTCTTCTCCGTGTGGTATAGCTTGCCGTTCCAGTAGTGGGCCAGGCCCGTAACCAGGCTCTTGCGCGCCGCCCAATCGGCGTCGCTGACGCCTTCGGGTTTCGGCTTGGCCGCCATCAGGTCCACCAGTTTTGCCGAATACTCGTGCGCCTGGGCCGGTTCTTTCTTGTTTTGCAGATCGCTGTCCACCACCACCATGAGCATGTCCTCATTGGTCTGGTCGGTGGCCAGCGTCTTCTCCGCCAGCGCCAGAGCTTTATCGTTCGCGCCGGACTGCCGGTAGGCCAGGAAAAGCTGATTCTGCGCCTTGGGGAGGTACTCGCTGCTCGGATTGTGGGTTTGCAGCAGCTCCAGCCATTCCACCGTGATCTTGGGGTCGCGCGATTCGGAAGCGACGCGATAGATGGCGTAGTCGGTGTACTGATCCACCTGCTTGGCGTATGCCACTTCGCCCTTCCAACTGTCCACCTCTTCGGCGTCCTTGGGCTGGGGCGCTGCCGCCATTTTGCGAGCGTTCGCGGACGTCACTTCGGACCATTTCTTGATACCCGCCAGGTCCTTCTTGGTTTCCGACGCCTTCAGATTCTGCAGCGCGGATTCGGGATCTTCCGGATCTACGGCCAGCAGCTTCTCCCCGGCAGCGATGATCTTGTCGGGATCGCCCGCCTTGACGTAGATCGCCTGCACCTGCTCCAGCACCCAGGGCGTGGCTTCGAATTTCGGGAACTGCTGGGCGAACTGTTCCAGTAAAAGGGCCTTCTTGGCCGGGTCGTTTTCCTGGAGAGCCGGCTGCAGTAATTTGCCCTCCGGCTTCTCCGTGTCTACATCTTCCACTGCCTTGTGGCGCTGCCCGTAGGCCGCGGCGGTAAGTGCCATCAAAATGACGAGTGTGCGCATTGCTCACCCCCTATATTCGACGGCATGTTATCACAAAGCGGACCGCAAGTCGCTTAGTGGCGATCGTGATCGTCGTGATGCCGGTCCGAATCGCGGCGTCCGCGTTCTTTGTCCCAGCGGTGATCGTGTTCCACGCGTCCGCGATCGCCTTCCCAATATCCGGCAAAGAAGCGCTGACCGTCATGATGCGGTGCAATCCAGCGCGCACCGCCATACGGCGCCCGCGTCCAGTAGCCTTCATGCCACCTGTAATGATTACCTACCGGGTACCAATATCCGTCGATGCAAGTAAAGTCCGGTCCCGGCGCCACGGGGCGCACACGGAGAACTCGAGCAGGAGGAGGAGCGCCAATTCGTATCCCTATAGACACTTGGCCGAAGAGGGCCGAACCAGCGAAGAGAGTGAGAGCGAGAAGTTTCATTTTCACCTTCTGGGCTATTGCAAACGTTTCGCCAGGGTGCGAAACCGTACCTATGGCTAGCATTCGATTACGTTGACGGCCAAGCCGGCTAGGGAAGTCTCCTTATAGTGACTCTGCATATCCAGTCCCGTCTGGTACATCGTTCGAATCACCTGATCCAGCGACACCTTATGGCTCCCGGTATCCTCCAGCGCCATGCGCGCGGCATTCACCGCCTTCACCGCTCCGAAGGCATTCCGCTCGATGCACGGAATCTGCACCAGGCCGCCGATCGGGTCGCACGTCATCCCCAGATTGTGCTCCATCCCGATCTCCGCGGCGTGTTCCACCTGCTCATTGGCGCCGTCCAATGCCGCCGCGAGTCCTGCCGCCGCCATCGAACAAGCCACCCCGACCTCTCCCTGGCAGCCCACCTCCGCGCCTGAAATCGAAGCGTTCTCCTTGTACAACACGCCGATCGCCGCCGCCGAGAGGAAGTATCTCTCCAGCCCCGCCTCTCCGCCGCCCATGAAGCGCATGTAGTAGTGGGCCACCGCCGGAATGATGCCCGCTGCTCCATTGGTCGGCGCCGTGACAACCCGTCCACCGGCTGCATTCTCTTCGTTGACGGCCATGGCAAAAACATTCAGCCAGTCCATCAAACTCAGGGGATCCGGCGAGCGCGACGCCTCCAGTTTCCGCAGCCGCGCCGGTGCGCGCCGCTGCACGTTCAGTCCGCCCGGCAGAATGCCCTCGGTCGCCAGTCCCCGCCGCGTGCACTCCTGCATCACTGCCCAGATGCGTCGGATACCGCCGCGGATCTCCTCTTCACTTCGCCAGGCCCGCTCGTTGGCGAACATCATTTCGTGAATGCGCAAGCCATGGACCGCACCCAGTTCCAGCAGATCGGCGCCGCTGGTGAACGGGTACGGCACCGCCGCCAGGTCCGCCGTTCCCGATGGGGCACCCTCCTCGACCACGAAGCCGCCGCCCACCGAGTAGTACACGCCCGTGCGCAGCACCTGGCCCGCGGCGTCCAGCGCCGTGAACCGCATGCCGTTGGAATGGCCCGGCAGCACCTCGTTGGGATGAAACACCACGTCGCGCTCGATATCGAAGTCGAAGCTGTCGATCTTCACTGCCGCCAGCGGATCCACCGTGTCCGGCTGATTGCCGGCCAGGCCCAGTGCGACGCCGCGCGGCGTACCGTGACCGCGCCCGGTCAGCGCCAGGGACCCGTAGAGGTCCGTCCGCACTCGCGCCGTTCCCTCGGGTAGCGCGCGCGTGAAGCGCCATGCCGCGCGCATCGGCCCCACGGTGTGTGAACTCGAAGGCCCGATGCCGATTTTGAAAAGGTCGAAGAGGCTGGTCTGCATGGGGTCAGGAAATTACGCCCTTGCGGACCGCGTAGAGGATCAGCTCCGGCACCGTGTGCAGATTCAGTTTCTCCATCAGGTTGCCGCGATGCGTCTCCACGGTGTACAGGCTGAGGTTCAGCAGATTGGCCACATCCTTGTTGCTCTTGCCCTCGGCGATCAGTTGGAGAATCTCGCGTTCGCGCGTGGTGAGCAGCTCGTAGCTATCCTCCATCTCGCGGTCTTGCAATTCGCGCACGTAATCCTCCACCAGCATCCGGCTCACCGCCGGACTGAAAAACGCCTTGCCGGCATGGACCGCGCGCACTGCCGAAATCAAGTCGCTCTCCGCCGATTCCTTCAGCAGGTAGCCGCGCGCCCCCGCCTTTAGCGCCCGCAACACGTACGCCTCATCGGAATGCATGCTCAACATGATGATGGAGGTCTGGGGCAGGGAAAGGCCGATCTGCCGGGTGGCCTCAATCCCGTTCAGGTTGGGCATGGTGACGTCCATGACGACCACGTCGGGCTTGTGCTGCTGCGTCAAGGCCACGGCCGCGCGCCCGTCGGAAGCTTCCGCCACCACCCGGAAGTCCTCCTGGCGCTCCAATACCAGGCGCAGACCGGTGCGCATCACCGAGTGGTCGTCCGCCAATAGAATCTGTATGCTGCTCATGTTCGCGTCACCGCCGGCTGCGGAGTTTCCGAAACCAAGGGAAGGTGTATCGAGACTCGCGTTCCATGCCCCGGCTGAGACTGTATGTGGAACTCGCCGCCCAAGTGGCGGACGCGCTCCTCCATGCCCAGGATTCCCATGCCCTTTTCGTGCTGCGACTGGAAGCCCGCGCCGTCGTCCTGAATCTCCACGTTCACCCCTCCGTTGTCGCGGCGTACCGTGACGCGCACGTGGGATGCTTTGGAATGGCGCGTGGCATTGTGCAGCGCCTCCTGCACCACGCGGTAGACACACGTCCGGTAGAGATCCGGCAAATCGTCGGAAACCTCTTCGGCGTCTACACGGACCTTCATTCCGGTGCGGCGGGCCACTTCCTTGGCCTGCCATTTGAGCGCGGGCACCAAGCCCAGATCGTCCAGCATGGAGGGTCGCAGCAACAAGGACATGTTTCGGATCACGCCCACATTGGCTTCAGCCAGTTTCTTGACGCGCTGCATCTGTTCGTGCGCCGCCGTGCTGGAAGCCGGCAGGGTGGAGTCCAGATTGCCCAGTTCCACCAGGAGGGCGGACATGGATTGGCCAATCTCGTCATGCAACTCGCGCGAGAGATTCCGCCGCTCCTCCTCCTGCGCCGAAACCAGGCGGGCGGACAGTTTGTGCAATTCTTCGCGCGCCTGCACCACTTCGCGATAGCGGGCCCGCGATTCCTGCTCCAGGGACTGGACCCGTCCGATCGCCAGAATTGCCAGTCCGAGTCCGAATAGCACCGTGATCGCAGCGGTGATCAGAATCTCCCGGCGGAAACCGGCGAACACGTTGGCGACGCGCATTTCCCCGCGACTCAACTGCCGGCTGTCGATCTGCCGGATCCGCTCGGAAAGCTGGAGAAGCTGCTGCCGGCGCGGAAACATCTGGGTACGCAAAAAGTCCGGACCCCGCGTCTTCCGTGACTCGGCATCCCAGTGGAGCACCGGCTCGATCAAGCTGAAGTATTCGTTGAGGTCGTGCCGCAGTTCGTCAACCGCTGCCGCCTCTTCCGGCGGTCGATCCTTGCGGTACTGCTCGATCGCCGCGTCCATCTGCTGCTGCGTCCGCTGTATTTCACCCCGCCGCAACTCGGCCAAGGCAGGATCGGCGTGGATCAGATAATCGCGGACGTCGATCCCCGAACGGTACAGTTCGGAGCGCAGCCGGTTCAGCAGGTCGTCCCGCTGCAGGAAGCCTTGCCGGATCTGTGCGTTGGATGCCTCGATGCGCGCCAGTGCGCGGCTGGCGCTGGAAGCAATCAGCAGCATCAGAACAATCAAGCTGCCGAAGCCAACCCACAGGACAACGCGGCTCGACATCAACAACTTCGCGATTCCTCGGGAGTCGGGCTCCGGCTGCTCCATCCGCCTTACATTCTATCGTTGAATCTGTTGAATGTAAGTGACCAGGGCGTTGATGCGCATGTCCGCGAATGTGCCGTTGGCGCTGATGGACTTGAAGATGTTGCCCCACGTGGGCATATCCAGGGAGCCGTGCGCCGGAATGTTGGCGTCGCCTTTGATGATCATCTGGATTTTGACTTCCGGGAACTTGCTGTTATTGCGGCGAGCGATGGTAGTCAGGTCGCCGGCCGAGGACTTCAATGCCGATGCGGCCGGTCCGTTGCCGCGTCCATCGGTTCCGTGACAGGCGGCGCAGAATTCCTTGTACAGATCCTGGCCGTTCCAGGAGTTGGTGGGGCGAGCGTTGACTTCTTTTACCGTTTTGGTCTGCGCAAAGGCAACGTTGCCGAAGAATCCCACTACAGCGAGGGTGGATCCTAGAATAAGACTATAAGATCTGTTACTCATGAATATATCATAATGCATTTCACCATGGAAGGAAATGGTTTCTCGTCGAATTTCGCTTCAGAACACCGCTAAAGTGGTGCTACCGTTTTGCCGATAAGATATGGGAAGTGAAACGCACATTTCTGTTCGCTGTCCTCTGCGCTTCGGGCGGCATGGCGGCGACCAATTCCGGCCCCGCCGATTCGGTCAATCTCCTCATCGGCACCGCGGGGGACGGCCAGACTTTCCCGGCCGTCGGACTGCCCTTCGGTATGACCAATTGGACGCCACAGACGCGCGACACCGAAGCCAAGTGCATCGCTCCGTATTACGAAAAGGACAGCCGCATTCAGGGCTTCCGCGGCAGCCACTTCCTGAGCGGGTCCTGCACCCAGGACTATGGCAGTTTCACCCTGATGCCGGTGCTCGACCCTTCCAAGACCGGCGCCGCCGAGCGTGCCTCGTCCTTTCAGCGCGTCGACGAGAAGATGACGCCGTATCGTTATCAGGTACTCCTCCGCGATACCGGAATTCGCGCCACCATGGCTGGGACTTCGCGCGCCGGAATTCTGGAATTTGTCTTCCCGGCCGGTGGCCCGTCGCCTGGCCCGTCATGGATTCTGGTGCAGGCCAATTCGCGGCCCGGCGAGGGCGAAGTCCGCATCGACGCGGCCCGGCAGGAGGTCTCCGGCTATAACCCTGCGCACCGTCTGTATGCCGGGGTGGGGAAGCCCGCCGGCTTCAGCGGCTATTTCGTGGCGCGTTTCGATCATCCCTTCAAGGCTTCGACGCCCTGGACGGGCGGCGCCGGCGCTTCGCTGAATTTTGTCGCTTCCGGAGCCATTCTCGTCAAAGTCGGCACCTCTTTCACCAGCGTCGACGAAGCCCGCCGGAATCTCGAGGCCGAAATCCCGGGCTGGAGCGTGGAGCAGGTGGCGCAACAGGCCAAGAAGGCATGGGACGAAGCTCTTGGCCGGATCGAAATTCGCGATCCTTCCGAAAGCCGGCGACGCATCTTCTATACCGCCCTTTACCACTCGATGCTGCTACCGCGCACCTTCAGCGATGTCAGCGGCACTTATCCCGGGTTCGCCGGCAGCGGCCGCACCGAGACCGCGCGAGGCTTCACCTACTACAGCGATTTTTCCCTCTGGGACACCTTCCGCGCGCTGCACCCACTGTTGACGATCATAGAGCCGAAGCGGACCTCGGATATGGTGCAATCTCTGGTTGCCATGGGCAGAGAGGGCGGCTGGCTGCCGATTTATCCGGCCTGGAACAGTTACACCCAGGAGATGATCGGCGATCATGCCAGCGTGATGATTACCGATGCTTACCTAAAGGGCATCCGCGGTTTTGACGCCTCTGAGGCCTACCGCCTGATGCGCCAGAACGCCATGGACATTCCGCCGCACGATGCTTACGTGGACGGCAAAGGCCGGCGGGCTCTGGATAGCTACCTCAAGTATGGTTTTGTGCCGCTCGAAGACCCGGTGCGCGACGCCTTTCATCGCGGCGAGCAGGTCTCGCGTACGCTGGAATATGCTTACGACGATTTCGTGGTATCGCGCATGGCGCACGCCCTCGGCAAGACGGACGATGAGAGAGTCTTCCTGGAACGCTCCGCGAATTATCGTAACGTGATCGACCCGTCCACCGGTTTCGCTCGCGGACGCCACGCCGATGGGTCGTGGGCCTCACCGTTCGACCCCGCCGGAAAATATCTATACATCACCGAAGGTCTGCCCTACCAGTACACGTTCTTCGTGCCGCAGGATGTCGAGGGACTCATCCGGCTGGTGGGTGGCAATGCAGCCTTCATTGCCAAACTGGACGGGCTCTTCGCGGGTAAACATTACGACCAGGGGAACGAGCCCAGTCACCACATCGCCTATCTTTATGATTACGCCGGAGCCGGCTGGAAGACCCAGGAACACGTGCGCCAGGTGATGGACGAGCAGTATCTCGACAAAGCTGCCGGGATCGCCGGAAATGACGATTGCGGCCAGATGTCCGCCTGGTATGTGATGAGCGCACTGGGCTTTTACCCTGTGGCTCCGGGAACTCCGGTGTACCAGATCGGGTCGCCGCGATTCGAGCAGGCCATCATTCACGCCGGCGTGAAGCCGTTTACGATTCGCACTCGTGGAGCCGGACCCTATATTCGCTCAGCCACGCTGAATGGAAAGCGTCTTACGGGATTCACGATTTCGCACGAAGAGATCCTGAAGGGCGGGGAACTCGTGTTCCTGCTATCGCCGCACCTTTGAGTTTCCATTTGGGCTGAAGCAGCTCCTACTTGCTCACTTTCCACAAATAGGCGCAGAGGCCGATGAATAGCAGCGCGGAGACGGATTGCGACACGGCCTCATTGGCATAAAACGGCGAGGTAATCCAGCCTTCCGAATAGCCCGGAATTAGATGGCATGCCGCGCCGAACACGCCGCCGAGGGCGCCTCCTGCCATGAGTCCCGAGGCAACCACCACGCCGCGCTCGCGCACCGGGGCTTCCTTTTTGCCGAGAAAATGGGCCAGGAAGCCGCCCACCAGGGCAGGCGTATTGAGTTCCAGCGGCAGATACATGCCCAGTGCGAAAATCAGCGCCGGCACCTGCAGCATCTCCATCACGACCGCGATCGCCGCCCCGGCGCCAAACAGGATGTACGCCACCGGCTGCCGGCTCATGAAGCCTTCCACCAGCGCCTTCATAATGGAAGCCTGGGGCGAAGGCAGCACCGCGCGCGTATCCCCCGCCACCGCATCGCCGAACTGATAGGCTTGCGCCAGCAGCACGATGGTGAGCCCCACCGCCACCGAGGCAGCAATCACTCCCAGGAATTTCACCTTCTCCTGCGCCGCGGGAGTGGATCCCAGCCAGTAGCCCGTCTTGAAATCCGTAATCGCCTGACCGCTCACCGAGAGCGCGGTGCAAACCATGCCGGCGATCGCCATGACGAAAAACATCCCGCTGGTCCCCGACACCCCGAAGCGCAGCAGCACGATGGCGCTGATGATGATGGTGAGCATCGTCATCCCGGAAACCGGATTGCGTGCCGTGGTGGCAATGGCGTTGGCTGCCACCGACGCGAAGAAGAAGGAAAAAACCAGCGTCAGAGCGACGCCGATCAGCAGGACCGGGAAGGAAACCGCCACGCGGCCGAGCAGAATCGCTACTCCGACCGCGCTCAGAATCACGCCCAGCAGAATACTCACCACGGGGATATCGCGATCGGTCCGATCGCTCGACACGGCCTCGCCCTTGCGGAACGCATGCAGTGCGACACCGAAGGAACCGGCCACGATCCGCATGGATTTAAGGATGCCGAAAATACCGGCCGTGGCAATCGCTCCTACGCCGATGAAGCGAACATAGCCGCGGAAAATCTGCGCCGCGGTCATGTGGCCGATCGGAATTTGGCCCGGATAGACCGCCGTGTCCGGCAGATGGCTGCCGATCATCCAGATCAGCGGCACCAGCACGAGGTTGGATAAGACGCCGCCCGCGCATAGAATCAGGGAACTGCGAAGTCCCATGACGTAGCCGAGTCCCAGGATGAAGCCGATGGCGTCGAAGCTCACGGCAATGCGAGCCCGTTCGGTGAGCGCATGCACGGCCGGCAGGAACTGAAAGTCCAGATACTCTTTCCAGACGTGGAACGTGGTGGTGAAGAAATCGTAGACGGCGGCGATGGCGGTGGCCTGCAGCAGCAGCTTAGCTTGCGACCCGCCTTTCTCGCCCGTCACCAATACCTCGGTGATGGCGGTGGCCTCGGGGTAGGGCAGCTTGCCGTGCATTTCGCGGACGAAATAGCGCCGCAGCGGAATCAGGAACAGGACCCCGAGGCAGCCGCCGGCCAGACAAATGAAAATGGTCTGCGCCGGATGCGGATCCAATTTCAAAATGTACAGCGCGGGCAGGGTGAAGATGGCACCGGCCACAATCGACCCGGCCAGACCGCCGATGCCGGTGATGATTACGTTCTCCAGCACGGTGGAGCGGCGTGGATACATGCGCGCCAGACCGATGGCCAGAATGGAGATAGGGATGGCGGCTTCCATCACTTGTCCGACTTTCAGGCCCGAATAGGCGGAAGCGATCGTGAACACGACGCAGAGGAAGAGGCCCCACCCCACGGAACGCGGAGTAAGTTCGGGCACCGCGGCCGACGCGGGTATGGCAGGTTCGTAAACCGCTCCGGGCGGAAGCGGCGTATATGCGTTGGCAGGCAGTTCTTTGGCAGGTGCGGGGGACATAGTGCCCAGCCTCCTTTGATGTGAAAGCGTATCGTACTACGTTTCACCGCGCTGTTAGACAAGCCGCGGCTCCGTAAAACCGGGAACAACGAAGCATAAACTTTTACAGCATGTTTACGCGCCTCACCGGCATACTGAGGACG
>DASZMZ010000311.1:0-14993 GCA_035551455.1 Candidatus Sulfopaludibacter sp. | reverse complement strand
GGGATGGAGTCCGTACTGCGCCGGGATGGCGTTGGTCTGTACGCTGAATTCCTGCACTGCATCCGGAAACGGAATCGGCAGATTGACATTGCTGAACGCGTCGTTGTTGTCGCCGCCATCCAGCAGGTAGCTGACGCCGTTGGCCTGCCCGCCGGCCACGGAGAACGTACCCGATCCGTTGGATCCCTGGATGTTTTTGCTGCCCGTCAGGTCGCCCGCGGGCGCGGTGGTGCCGGCGCCGGTGAGTGTGAGCAACTGGGTCAGATTTCGACCGTTGAGTGGAAGCTCTACGATGCGTTGTTGGTCCATGACCTGCGAAATGGCGTTTTCCTTCGTCTCCACCATTGCCGCATTGGCCACCACTTCGACCGTCTCCGTCACCGCGCCGATTTGCATAATCACGTTCTGCTCGACGTTCGATGCCACTTGCAAAGTGATACCGGTCTGGCGATAAGCCTTGAAGCCCGGAGCCGAGACTTCCAGCGCGTAAGCGCCTACCGGAAGATTCGGAAAACGGAATGCGCCGGAAACGTCAGTCGTGAACGTGTGGACCTGGCGCTTATCGACCTCCGTCATTTTTACAATTGCACCGGCGACGGCGGCGCCGCTCGGGTCCGTAACGCGACCATCGACCTCGGCCACCGCCACTTCCTGCGCTTTTGCGGAAGGCGCTGCCAGAAACATCAAGCCGGACGCGATACAAAGCGCGGCCGCTAATCTGTTGCGATACACGTGGTTCGCAGAAAACTTCATCGTAGATTTACCCCCTCGATCGAACGTGGAACGGGCCCCCAGAAACTACTGCGCGATACTACCCTTGGCGGAAGTCTACGCACCATTCACACATTTGTCAAACAAAAAAGCCTGAACGATTGGTTTAGTTAAACTCAACGATGTTTGACTTTACAACACCGAAAGGCCGTAATTTACCGATAACGCGAGGAGGGGGCTGCCGCCGCAAATCAGACCAGCTTCGCTCTCAACCGCGCGATGTCTTCGAAACTGTTGTACACGTGCGGCGTTACCCTCAGCGAAGTCCCGCGCAAACTCACATAAATCCCTTCTTGCCCGAGCACCGCCGGATCCGGCAGCGACTCGCGTCGCAGACACAAATAATGCGGCGCGCGAAACTGCTCTGGGACAGCCGCCGGACCGAGTTCCTCCACGAGCCGCCCCGTCAGCCCGCCGACCGTCTCCGCAATCTCTTCCACTCCCCATTCCAGAATCTGCCGCAGCGCCGCAATCATGCCCGGCACCAATGCGAAATTCGCGTGTTCGCCCATATCGAAACGGCGAGCCCCCGGCATGTAGCCGTCGGTGTAGTGAATCAGCTCCGCGAAACGCCGGCCATTCTCGCGCTGCATCCATCCGGCTTCCAGCGGCTGTCCCCCGTGCCACTTCGGCGCGACGTAAAGCACGCCCGTGGTGTACGGACAGAGCAGCCACTTATACCCGGCCGCGACTGCGAAATCCGGCTGCACCTTCCCCGCGTCGAATGGAAACGCTCCCAGCGACTGCGTCAGATCCAGCACCACAGCGGTCCCCTGCCCCCGGCACGCCGCGCCGATCCGTTCCAGGTCCAGCATCCCGCCGCTGGTCCACTGCGTGTGCGGAAGCGCCGCCACCGCCACCGCCTCCGTGAGACACCGCAGCACCGCGCCCGTCCAATCGCCATCTTCCGGCCACGCCACCGTAACCAACTCCGCGCCCTTTTCCTCGGCCAGCCGCCGCCAGGGGTAGACATGCGACGGGAACTGCTCGGCCAGCACCAGGATCTTCTGGCCGCGCTCCACGGGCACATTCCGCACCGCCGTCTCGATGCCGTAACTGGCCGACGGCACCAGCGCCACATCCTCCGCAGTCGCGTGGAACAGCCGCGCCGCCAGGCCGCGCACCTCCTCGGTCTGCGTGAAGAAATCGCCGGCCGCCACCTCCCACGGCCGGCTCTTGCGCGCCAGTCCCGCCGAGCCCGCCTCCACCACACTGCGCATCAATGGCGACATGTAGGCGCAGTTCAGGTACGCCACGCCCTCTGGGATATCGAACAGGTGCCGCTGGTTGGGAAGCATGGAAAGGTTTCAGTTTACTAAACTAGAAGACCAGGACAGCACTCATGAGGGGTTGGCTCTGGAAATCCGCCGCGGCTCTGGGATTGGCGGCCGCCACGCTGCTCATCGCACAACAGGATCACCAACCGCTCCGCCAGGCCCTCCTGCTCCTCCGCGAAGGCAAGACCGCCGAAGCCCGCACCGAACTCGACGCTCAGCGCAAGCTGCGGCCCGATGACGCCGACGTCCTCTACCAGATCGCGCGCTCCTACCTGCTGGATTTCTATCAATTGGACGATCCCCAAAAGCGGCGCGTCTCCCTCGCCCTCGCCATGGAGATGCTCGATGGCACGCTCCAGCGCAATCCCGACCACATCCCCGCCCTGCGCGCCAAAGCCGTCATCGTCGCGCGCGCCGAACTGCTCTACTACAACCCCAACCTCGCCTACGACCTCGCCTCGCGCGTCGCCAAACTCGAGCCGCACGACAATGCCTTCCTCCTCGACATGAGCTCCTGGATGAGCGGCGAAGTGCGCTTCACCAAAGAGGGCGGACACCGCGTGCCCCACGATCCCCTGATCGGCATCGATCGCTCCATCGACATGCTCGAACAGGTGCTGGACGATTCCATGCCCTTCAGCGCGGACGAATCCTCGGCGCTGCTCCTCATGGCCAACGCCCATTCCCGGCGCGGCAATTTTCCCGAAGCCGCGGCATTCTACAAACAGGCGCTCACCCGCAATCTCTCCACGGCCCAGAAGCTCGAAGTGCTCCGCGAACTCGGCGCCGTCTACTACCGTACCGGCGACTATTCCCAGGCCGCGCACGATTTCTACCAGGCCCTGCAAGTCCGCCTCAATCCCATCGATCAGTGGCTGCTGCGTCTCTCCGTCGACAGCATGAAAGGCACGCCGCCCGCGCTGCCCGCCGAGGTCCGGTTTCCGCTGGACGAGCCCGCCATCGACCCCGCGCACCCGCCCCTTCTGGCCTTCGAGGACGTCGCGCCGAAACTCGGCATCCACTCCCTGCACGGCAACGGCACCGTTGCCTGGGGCGACATCGATGGCGATGGCAAGCTCGACCTCATCGTGAGCGGCGCCGGCACCTTCCTCCAGGTCTACCGCAACGATGGCGGTAAATTTACCGATGTGACGACCCAGGTGGGCCTCCCCAACGTCCCTTCGGGCTATTCCCTGAATCTGGTCGACTACGATAACGATGGATGGCTCGACCTGTTCGTCTCACTCAACGGCTGGAGCGGTCCCATGCCCGACCGCCTCTTCCACAACGATCACGGCCACTTCGTCGACGTCTCCAAAAAGAGCGGCCTCGACGACGCGGGCTCGGGCTTCGTCTCCCTCTGGGGCGATCTCGATAACGACGGCTGGCTCGACGTCGTCATCGCCAACGGCGTGCTCAAAGATGGCAGCGTCCCGCAAATCTATCGCAACAATCGCGACGGCACCTTCACCAACATGACCAAAGCCGCGGGTATCAGCGAGTCTGCCGCCTTCGGCACGATCGGCGTGGCCCTCGGCGATTACGATAAGGACGGCCGCCTCGACATCCTCTTCAACGGCCTCGACCCCGCCCCCAATCGCCTCTATCACAACGACGGCAACTGGCATTTCACTGAGGTCGCGAAGAAAGCCGGAGTCGCGCAGGGTCCGCACAACGGCTTCGTCTGCTTCTTCGTGGACTACAACAACGATGGCTGGCCCGACATTCTCACCACCAGCCTCGCCCCCTGGGACGCCGTAGTGGAGGGCCTGCGCCAGGGTTTCGCCCCGCCCAACGCCCGCGCCGTCCACACGGACAGCAACCGCCTGTATCGCAACAATCGCGACGGCACCTTCACCGACGTCACTTTTGAAGCCAAACTCTATTACCCAATCGGAACCATGGGCGCCGGAGTCGCCGACCTCGACAACGACGGCTACATCGATTTCTACTTCGGCGCCGGCGATCCACAGATGAGCCGTCTGGAGCCGAACCGTTTTTTCCGCAACAACGGCAACGCCACCTTCAGCGACTTGACCCGCTACGTTGGCTTTGCGCGCCCCGGCAACAAAGGCCACGGCGTTGCCTTCGTCGACCTCAACGAGACCGGCGCGCTCGACGTCTTCGCCCAACTCGGCGGCCACTATCCGGGCGATCAGGCCTACGACGCCTTCTATCGCAACCTCAAAGCCGCTCAAAATCACTGGCTGGAAGTGGACCTGCGCGGCGTGAAAACCAATCGCTTCGCCGTCGGCGTCCAACTCACCGCCAGGGCCGGCGACCTGCTCGTCTACCGCGAAGTCAAAGGCAGCGAAGGCTTCGGCGCCACCAGCCCTTACCGCCAGCATCTGGGTCTCGGCAATCACGCCAAGATCGATTCCCTGGAGCTTCGCTGGCCCAGCGGCGTGAATCAGGTTTTTACCAATCTGGATGCCAACCAGATCATCTCCGTCCGCGAAGATGCCGCGAATTGGGCGAAACTGAAGTGATGCACCGCTGGGTAATCCTGATCGCAGCCGTCTCGATCCTGTGGGCCCAAATTCCCGTGGGCGAGATCCGGCTGGAAGTGAAGGACCCTTCGGGCGCACCCATGAAAGTCGCCGGCCGCCTGCAGAACCCCGCGGCATCCATCGACCGCACATTCCAGACCGATAGCCACGGCGCGGCGTCACTCTCCAATCTGCCGTTCGGCCGCTACCAGCTCAAAGTCTCGCGCACCGGATTCGCCGCCCAGTCGCTCACTGTCGACGTCCAGTCCACCGCACCCGTCGCCCGCAGCCTCACTCTGTCGCTCTCCGCCCAGGCATCGGCCATCGAGGTGGTCGCGGCCACGCCGCTGGCGGGCACCGACATGGCCATCGACCAGATCCCCGCGCCCGTCCAAACTGCCAGCGCGCACGACATCGAACAGAGCGGATCGCTCGATCTTTCCGACCTCCTCAATCGCCGCCTCGACGGCGTCCACATCAACGAGAACCAGGAGAATCCCTTCCAGCCCGACGTCAACTATCGCGGCTACACCGCCTCGCCGCTCCTCGGCACCCCCGAAGGCATCTCCGTGTACATGGACGGCGTCCGCCAGAATCGACCCTTCGGCGACATCGTCGCCTGGGACCTGATTCCGAAAATCGCCATCGCTGAAGTCGCGCTCATGCCCGGCTCCAATCCGCTGTTCGGCTTGAATACGCTGGGCGGCGCCGTATCCATTCAGACTAAGGACGGCAACAGCCAGCCGGGCCTCTCGCTCCAGGTCAGCGGCGGCAGTTTCGGCCGGCGCGCCGGCGAACTCGAATACGGCGGCAGCAACCCCCACGGCCTCAACTGGTACGTCGCGGCCAATCTCTTTCGCGAAGACGGCTGGCGTCAGGCATCGCCCTCCGAAGTGCGCCAGACCTTCGGCAAACTCGGCTGGCAGCGCGGCACAACCGCCGTCTCGGCGAGCTTCAGCTATGCCGACAACTGGCTTACCGGCAACGGACTGCAGGATACGCGCTTCCTGGCAACCCATTACTCCAGCGTTTACACCATTCCGGACATCACCTGGAATCGCTCGCCCTCCGTCAGTCTGCGGGCGCAGCATACCGCCGCCGCCATCACGTTTTCCGGCAACGCGTACTTTCGCTTCATCCGCGGCGACACCGTCAACGGCGATATCAATTCCAATTCCTTCGACGAATCGCTCTACAACCTCTCCCCGGCCGATGCGCAGGCGCTCACCGCGGCCGGCTACTCGGGCTTTCCGCTCACCGGCAACGCCACCACCGAGCCCTTCCCCTCCTGGCGCTGTATCGCCCAGGGTTTGGAACATGCCCAGCCTGTCGAAAAGTGCACCGGGCTCATCACCCGCACCAGCACCAAAGAGAATAATTACGGCCTCTCTGGGCAGGCCGCCTGGCAATCCGCCCACCATCGCCTCATCGTCGGCGCGGCCTGGGACCACAGCAGCATGCTCTTCGGCCAAGCCTCCCAATTCGGCTACCTGAATCCCGACCGTCTGACCATCACCCCCATCGACGCCTTCGCCGACGGCACCACCACCTCTAATGGCGATCCGGTGGATACCCGCGCCGATCTCCGCGGCGTCATCCACACCTACAGCCTCTTCGCCACCGACACCGTCACGCCGGCCAAAGGCCTGGCCTTCACCTTCTCGGGCCGCTACAACCGCACCGCCATCGACAATGCCGACCGCCTGCCGTTCGACCCTTCCGGCGCTCGCGGCTCACTCAACGGCCGCTACGAATTTCCGCGCTTCAATCCATCGGCCGGCGTCACCTACGCACCGTGGCGCACGGCCAGCGTCTATTTCAGCTATAGCGAGGCCAGCCGCGCCCCCACCTCCATCGAACTGGGCTGCGCCGATCCGGCCAAGCCCTGCAACTTCCCCAACGCCCTCGTGAGCGACCCTCCGCTCAAGCAGGTGGTCACGCGCACTCTCGAAGCCGGCATCCGAGGATCGCTCGAGACTCTGCGCTGGAGCGCCGGATGGTTTCGCGCCGTGAACGACAACGACCTGCTCTTCGTCGCCTCGCCGCAGACCGGCTTCGGCTACTTCACCAACTTCGGGCAGACGCGGCGTCAGGGCGTCGAGACCAGTGTCAGCCGCCGTTTCGGCGCGGTCACGCTCGGCGGCAACTATACCTTCCTCAACGCCACCTACCAGAGCACGCAGACCCTCGACGGCCACGCCAACAGCGCCAACGATGGCGGCGCGGGACTCGATGGCGACATCACCGTGCAGCCCGGCGACCGCATCCCGCAGACGCCCCAGAACATCCTCAAGGCCTACGCCGAATGGCAGGCCACATCCAAGTTCTCCGTGGACGTGGACTTCTCAGCCGTCGGCCGCTCCTACGCGCGCGGCAACGAAAATAATCTCTACCGGCCGGATGGCGTCTACTATCTCGGCCAGGGCTTCTCTCCGGGCTACGGCGTAGTGAACCTCGCGGCGCGTTTTCAGTTGACCAAGCGCGTGCAGGTCTTCGTCCAGGTGAACAATCTGTTGGACCACCACTACTATACGGCGGCCCAGTTGAACACCACGCCCTACAACAATGCTGGCAACTTTGTGCCGCGGCCGTTTGCCGCCGTGGATGGCAACTTTCCGCTACTCACCACCACCTTCTTCGCGCCCGGCGCTCCCTTGGGAGCCTGGGGCGGCATGCGCTACAGGTTCTGAGCCGTGTCCCGCATCGCTCTCATCGCCGCACTCTTTGCAGCAGCCGCTGCGGCGCCGCCCCCCATCGCCTTCCAGGACGTCAGCGCTCGCTCCGCCATTGACTTCACACTCCGCAACGGCGCCGTCGCCGCGGAGAAGCACCAGATCGAAACCATGCTCGGCGGCGTCGCGCTCTTCGATTACGATGGCGACGGTCTGCTCGATCTCTTCTTCACCAACGGCGCGGCGCAGCCCGGCTTCGATAAACGCGACCCGCGCTATTGGAATCGCCTGTATCGCAATCGCGGCAACGGCGTCTTCGAAGACGTCACCGCGAAGGCCGGCGTAGCAGGCAGCGGCTACAGCATGGGCGTCGCTGCAGCCGACTACGACAACGATGGCCATCCCGATCTTTTCGTCGCCGGCGTAGGCCGCAACACGCTCTACCGCAATCGCGGGGACGGCACCTTTGAGGACGTCACCGCCAAATCCGGCATCCACAATGAGCCCTGGAGCGTGGCCGCCGGCTGGTTCGATTACGATGGCGATGGCCGCCTCGATCTCTTCGTCGTCAACTACGTCGTCTGGGACGCCAAAAATGAGCCGGCATGCCGCGACCCGCGTTCCGGCGCGCTGCTCCACTGCCATCCCGACCTCTACACCGGACTGCCCAACACGCTCTACCACAACAACGGCGACGGCACGTTCACCGACGTCTCCGAGTCGTCCGGCATTCGCCGTTCCATCGGCAAGGGCATGGCCGTGGCCTTCGCCGATTACGATGGCGACGGCCGCGTCGACATCCTGGTGGCCAACGACACGCGCCCGAATTTCCTGTTTCACAATGACGGCGGCGGCCGCTTCACAGAGGTGGGTCTCGCCGCCGGCATCGCCGTGAATGACGACGGCCGCACCCTCTCGTCCATGGGCGCCGACTTTCGCGATCTCGACAACGACGGTCTCCCCGACATCTTCCTCACCGCCATTGCGCACGAAACCTATCCGCTCTATCGCAACCTCGGCAAGGGCCTGTTTTCCGACTTCACCTACCGCTCTCGCGTCGGCGCCGCCACCCTGTCCACCACCGGCTGGAGCAACGCCATCTGCGATTTCGACAACGACGGCCGCAAGGATCTCTTCGCCGTCAATGGCGACCTGAACGAGAATGTCGATGGCGCGCGGCAGCGCAACGTCGTGATGGCGCAGCGCAGCGGCGGCACGTTCGAAGCAACGTCCGTGGGCACGCCGGGCCTGCATCGCGGGGCCGCGTTCGGCGATTTCGATAACGATGGCCGCGTCGACGCCGTGATCTCCCGCCTCGGCGAAAGGCCCGTGCTGCTGCGCAACGTCACCGGCGGCGCCAATCACTGGCTGGGTCTGAAACTGGTGGGCGGCGCGAGTAATCGGGACGCCATCGGCGCGGTGGTGCATCTGCGCACCGCGGCCGGCGAGCAGTGGAATCACGTCACCACATCGGTTGGGTATGCCAGTTCGAGCGATGTGCGCGTCCACTTCGGACTCGGCGGCGAGACGCACGCGAGCCTCGAAATTCGCTGGCCCAGCGGCAAACTCTCGCGTCAGGACGTGCCACTCGTAGACCGCTATTTGACCGTCCGCGAGCCCTGATCGAATTCCTTGCGTGCCAGTTCGCTCTTGCCCTGCCGCTGGTACGCCCGCCCCAGCAGCAGGTGGCCGCGAGCGCCGGCCGGATCGAGCGACGTGGCGCGTTCCAGATGCGCGACCGCTTCTTCCACCCGGTCCAGCGCCAGCAGCGTGCAGCCCAATTCCAGTTGCGCGCGCGACGCCTCCCCATGTCGCTTCACCGCGGCTTGGAGTGGCGCAAGCGCGGCCTCCGGTCGTCCCTGCCGGTAAAGGAAAACGCCATAATCGATGGCCGGATCCTCGTTCAAAGGCGCGCTCGCGTTCACCCCAACGGCCTGCTGGAACGCCGCTTCCGCCTCAGCCGATTGTCCCGACGCTTCCAGCGCCATGGCTTCAATGCGCCACGCTTGCGCATTGCGCGGATCGGCCGCAATCACCGCTTTCAAAACATTGACGGCCTGAGCGTACTGGTCCAGCAGATAGAGAGTGCGGCCAAAGTAAAGGCAGGCGTCCGCCAATTTCGCGTCCAGCAGGCAGGCCCGATGCAACGGTTGTTCGGCCAGCGCATACTCCCCTCGCGCCCCGTAAACCACGCCCAGCGCTTTCCAAGTCGCGGCATCGTTAGGTCGAATCGCCAAAGACTTCCGAAAAGCCCCAATCGCCGCCTCCGTCTGTCCCCCCGAAAACAAACGAAGCCCGTCCGCATACCAACGCGCCGCATCATCCGCCGCCACCAAAAGCAAAGCGATCCAAATCACACCTGTAGGATAGACGATCGCCTTGCGTCGTCTGTCCAAGCCGAGCAGAGCTCAGCCCTCACTTCCCCCGGAAAAGCAGCGGCGCCAGCTCCGCCAGATTCTCACGCCACAGCGGCCACACATGCGCCATCCCCGGCACCTCGACCTCAGTGAACGGAACGTTCTTCGCCTTCAACCACGTCTTGAACTGGCGATTCACCCCGATCAATCCGTCCGACGTCCCGCACGCAATCCACAGCAGCCGCAGTTGCGAAGCCGCCTTCGCATCCAGCTTCGGGAAATTCTTTTCCATATCGGCCTCCGTGATACTCCTGCCGCCGCCACGACCACCCGCGGGAGCCGGCGCCGCCGCCTCCGCACGAGGCCACATCACGTACGCGCCGCTAAATGACCCCACATACGCGAACTGATCCAAATGATTCAGACCCACATACGTCGCCTCAGCGCCTCCCATCGAGAGTCCCGCGATCGCGTGCTGAGTGCGATCCTTCGAAACGTGATATTCCTTCTCCACCTGCGGCAAGATTTCTTCCAGCAGCGCTTTCGTATACGCCGGAATCATGCCCGCGCCCATCGCGCCGCGCGGTCCATCGCCGGTGCCATACCCCAGCGTGTTCACCATCACCATCGGCGCGGCTTTTCCCTGATTGATCAGGTTGTCCAGAATCACATTCGCGGCGCCCACGTTCAACCACGCGGCCGCATCGTCGCCCAGTCCATGCAGTACAAAGAAAATCGGGTACGCTTCCTTGCGCGCCGGATTGTAATTGGGCGGAGTATACACGTAGTAATCGCGATTGTCCCCAATGCTCGCCGATTTGTAGAAGTGATGCGCCACCACGCCCCGCGGCCCTTCGCCCGGTTCCCAAAGAACCGGCCCCGGCACCGTGACCATGCTGGGACCGAGATTGCTGTACGAACTCTGGTGCAGCGGATTGGCGGGGTCCGAAATCGAAAGGCCGTCCACGTTAAACGAGTACAGATAAATATCCGGCTTCAGAACGCCCGTGGTGGCCGTCCAGATTCCCTGCTCGTCTTTCTGCATCGCCAACCGTTCACCCATCCCGGTGACGGCGACATCCTTGGCATTCGGCGCACGCAGCCGCAAAGTCACCTTCCCGTCCGCCGAAACTTCCGGCGATCGGAACGCAGGACCCCGACCCGGCTGCGCCGCCAGGTTCAAACCAATTGCCGAAAGAAGAATTGCCGCTTGAAAGAAGGATAGCCTCATGCACCATAAGCTATCCCATTTCGCGGACCAGCGCTCAGCCCAGCAGCCAAATGCCGTTTGCTCCGAACCCTCTCACGCGCTCCTGACTCCTGTCTCCTGCCTCCTGTCTCCTAGCCCAAGTACTCCACGTGAACGTACGTGCCGGTGCGGGCGTTATACGCCAGATACCAGCCGGGATGATCGGGATCTTCGTAAATGACGATCGGGTCGGAATCCCAATACCAGTCGCCCACGTAACCATAGTCGAAGGGCGCGACGGCGAAATAATTTCCGTTAAACCAGAAACGCTCCCGGTTGCCGCCCTGCAAATGGAAAACATGCTGCGGCCCGAAACCCAGCGTGAAGCGGCCGTGAGGCCAGGGACGGTCCAAATGGAATCGCGGGTCGTCTCTCCCGTAATCATGTCCGATCCAACGACCGTCGGTATGGACATGCGGCGCATTCGGATGGCCTGGCTGGTCGCTGAAATTCCGCACCTGCTCCCCATTCCGCTGGGCCGGCATCTGTCGCTCCTGCCCATTGCCGCGCGCGGGCGCCTGCCTCTCCTGCGCCGCACCTCGCTGGGCCGGAGCCTGCCGCTCGGGCGTGCGCACCGGCGGAGGGCCATGGGGCGGAATGTATTGACCGCGTCCGCCGCCGTGTTCCCGCTCACCCTTCCGCTCCTGAGCCAAACCGGTAACTAACAGCACCGTCGCTAGTGCAATCGAGATCGTCAGTGTTCTTCTCATAGGAATGCTCCAAGGACGAGTAATTGCACCTGATTCGCCGTTGCAACAATTCTCACCCTCGCACGCGGTGAGAATCGATGAATGCCTGCGCACGGTCTTTCAATCCCTGATCCTTCAGCGGATCGAGCCACTCCTCCGCCATCTTCAGATTCAGTTGCAATTCCTCGGGCATGTTGCCGGTCAGCGAAAAGCGGGCGGCTTGCAGATGTTCGAGCAGCATCCCCGCCTGTTCCGGCGGCTGCTGCTCCAGGTCGGCCAGCAGTTGGTTGAGAGACTCGATGTCTTTGCACTCTTGCTCCTGCTTCATCCGTGAACCTCCCCACCAAAGCTGCACGAAACCTGCCAAATCCCTGCTAAATGGAGGATGCGATAAGATGCCAACAATGAAACTTGTACTGGTGTGGACGACTCTCTTTTGTTCCCTGGCCGCGGCACAGGGCCGGCTGGCCGATTACCAGCGGGCGCACGACCTGGAAACGAAGGCCAAAGATCTGGTGGTCCACTCCCCGGGAACGCCCACGTGGATCGGAACTTCCGGCCATTTCTGGTACGCCCGCACCGTTGTGGGCGGCAGCGAATTCATGCTGGTGGACGCCGCCACGGGCCTCAAGAAACCGGCCTTCGATCACGAGAAACTCGCCGCCGCCATTTCCCAGGCCACCCACGGCAAGTTCACCGCCGTCACCCTCCCCTTCCTCGCGGGACAGGGCCGTCGCGGAGCCACCGGCGCCGGCGGCGCAGTCGCCGGAACGCTGACATTCCTCGATAACGAATCCGCCATTCAGTTCGGCAACGCCGGCTTCCTGTGGAAGTGCAGCCTCACCGATTACACTTGCACCAAAGGCGATGCGCTCCCGGCGGCACCCGGCGGTCGCGGCGCGCGCGGCGGAGCGCCGTTAGACGAATCGCTCGATCCGCCCCTCGAAATCGGCGGCGACCCCGTGGACGGCCTCGCCTACGAAGCCCCCGCTCCGCAGCAGGATAGCGCAGCAGCCCGCGGCTTTGGACGTGGACAGACCGGCTGCGCACCGCGTGGACAGAACCCCGGTCGCGGCGGCCGCGGCGCCGCTGCAGGCGCGACCCCGGCAGAGCCGCAAGTCTGCGCCTCCTTCGATGGAAAATGGGAAGCCCTGATCGAGAATTACAACATCTTCCTCAAACAGGCGGGCAGCACCGAACCCGCCAAACCGCTGAGCTTCGATGGCTCCGAAGGCAACTACTACACCTTCCGCTCCATCGCCTGGTCTCCCGATTCCACCAAACTGGCCGCTTACCACACCCGCCCCGGCTACGATCGCCAGGTCCACTACATCGAATCCTCGCCCACAGACCAGGTCCAGCCCAAACACTCCACCATGTTCTACCGCAAGCCCGGCGATGCGCTCGATGTCGCCTATCCGGCGCTGTTCGATATCGCTACCGGCAAAGAAGTCGAGATCGATCACGAGCTTTTTCCCAACCCCTACAACATCACATCCCCCGTCTGGTGGCACGACAGCCGCGGCTTCACCTTTGAGTACAACCAGCGCGGCCATCAGGTCTATCGCGTCATCGAAGTCGACGCGCAGACCGGCAAAACGCGCACCGTCATTGACGAGCAGAGCAAGACCTTCATCTACTACAACGAACTCGGACCGGGTCTCTCCGGAGGCCGCCGCTACCGCCACGATCTGCACGACGGCGCCGAAATCATCTGGGCCTCCGAACGCGATGGCTGGGAGCACCTCTATCTCTACGACGGCGTCACCGGCAAGGTCAAGAACCAGATCACCACCGGCGATTGGCTGGTCCGCAACGTCGTGCGCGTCGATGATGACAAGCGCCAGATCTGGTTCGAAGCCGGCGGCCTGATCCCGGGCCAGGACCCGTACTTCACCCAGTATTGCCGCATCAATTTCGACGGCACCGGCCTCACCAGACTCACCGATGCCGACGGCAATCACACCGTCACCTTCTCCCCTGACCAGCAGTATTATGTCGATTCCTGGTCGCGCGTGGATCTGCCTCCCGTCGCTCAATTGCGCCGCACCGGCGATCAGAAAGTCATCGCCGATCTCGAGAAGGCCGACGCCTCCGCGCTGCTGAAAGCCGGCATTCGCTTCCCCGAAGTTTTCGTCGCCAAGGGCCGCGACGGCAAAACCGATATCTGGGGCGTCATCATCCGTCCCGCGAATTTCGACCCCGCCAAAAAGTATCCCGTCATCGAAAATATCTACGCCGGGCCCCAGGGCTCCTTCGTGCCCAAAACCTTCAGCGCCTTCACCAGCGATCAGGCCATGGCCGAATTGGGATTCATCATCGTCCACATCGATGGCATGGGCACCAGCAATCGCTCCAAAGCTTTCCACGACGTCGCCTGGAAAAATCTCGGCGATGCCGGCTTCCCGGATCGCATCCTGTGGCACAAAGCCGCCGCCGCCAAATATCCCTGGTACGACCTGAACCGCGTCGGCATCTTCGGCACCTCGGCCGGCGGTCAGAACTCGCTCGGCGGCATGCTCTTCCACCCCGATTTCTACAAAGTGGTGGTCACCAACAGCGGCTGCCACGACAATCGCATGGACAAAATCTGGTGGAACGAGCAGTGGATGGGCTGGCCCGTCGGTCCCCAATACGCCGCATCGTCCAACGTCGATAACGCCTTCCGCCTGCAAGGCAAGGCGCTCATCATCGTCGGCGAAATGGATAGCAATGTGGATCCCGCATCGTCGCTCCAGGTGGTGAATGCGCTGGTCAAGGCCAAGAAGCATTTCGACATGCTCTTCATACCCGGACAGAACCACGGAGTCGGCGTCCTGGCCACCCAGCATTACCGCGACGACTACTTCGTCCACCACCTTTTAGGCGTTGAGCCGCCGGATTGGAACAAAGTGTCCGTGTCCGGAATTGAGTAGGCGACGGTCAGTGGCCGGAACGGGTATTATAGATGTGTAGGGTTGGCGAACCCGAGCCTTATGCGAGAGGCTACGGATGGTGCCAAATTGACCCGAAGAGAGGCGTCTTATGGCTACAAGATCCCGGACTACGTTTAAAAAGAGACAAAAAGAAATGGCCCGGATGGAGAAGCAAAGAGATAAGGCTGCCAAACGAGCGGAAAAAAGTGATCAAGTGCGGCCCGGCGGTCCTGAGGAAATGACGCTCGAAGAGGCCGAGGCTCTTCGTAACAGCTAACAATTCCTGTTTTGGTAGGACAGACGGTCGCCTTTCGCCGTCTGTCCACACTCTTCCCCCTAATCACAGCTCTTGTTCCATTTTCGAAAATCTTTATTTCCCGCCGAATCAGCAACTTACTGATCCCCTATTTCGGAGTCTCCCTTGACACCGGACTACCATTCGATCAGTAAGACTTTATGCAAACAAACCCTCAACTGACATCGGGCCTTGACATCGATTCTCAGTTCGTCCTCGGCGAAACTCGCGAGGAATTCGCTCAACTCGTCACCGAATACTACACCCACTACACTGCTC
>DASZMZ010000310.1:0-8485 GCA_035551455.1 Candidatus Sulfopaludibacter sp. | reverse complement strand
CCTGATTCAGTTTCTCATCGAAGCCGCGGCCCTCACCGGACTGGGCGGGATTGCCGGCATCATTTTCGGATGGCTCATTTCGTTGATCAGCCGGCTGATCTTCACTTCGATTCCCGCGAGCGTCCCGGCCTGGGCGGCCATCACCGGAATCGTGGTCTCCGTCGGTGTCGGGCTCTTCTTCGGAATCTGGCCGGCAAATAAGGCGGCGCGGCTCGATCCGGTGGTGGCTCTGCGCTACGAATAGGGTGCAAGCGGTGCGCCGAGTCACTGTGCCACAATTGTGAATCGGTCTCCGCACATGGCAAAAATAGAATTACAACAAGCGGCAACGCTTGAGGCTTCGCGCTTTCTCCCCTTGATGTTAATCCTGTTCGCGGGTAGCGGCTGCTCGGCGCTCATCTACGAAATCGTCTGGTATCAACTGCTTCAACTGGTCATCGGCTCCACGGCGATCTCGCTGGGGGTGCTGCTGGCAACCTTCATGGGCGGGTTGTGCGCGGGTAGCCTGATGCTGCCACGCATCGCCGCCAGCCGCCAAAGACACCCTCTGGTGGTCTATGCCGCGATTGAAACCGGCATTGCGATTTGCGGAGTCCTGGTCCTGTTTTGCATGCCCCTGGTGGACGGAATCTATACGTCGGCGGTTGGCCACGGGATGCCTTCCATTCTCTTTCGAGCGGTGATTTGCGCGGTCTGCCTGATGCCGCCGACCTTCCTCATGGGAGCATCGCTACCGGCCATCGCGCGCTGGATCGAAGCCACGCCGCGCGGCGTTTCCTGGCTGGGCTTGCTGTATGGCGGCAATACCGCGGGCGCCGTTCTGGGCTGCCTGCTGGCCGGCTTCTACCTGTTGCGTGTCTTTGATCTGGCTACCGCCACATTCGTCGCCGTGGCCATCAATCTGGTAGTGGCGGCCGTCAGTTGGTCGCTGGCCAAACGCGTGCCGGAGCATTCCACGGAAGAGAAATCCATCCCCACCGGCGGGCCGCGCTTCTGGCCTGCCTACATCGCCATCGGACTTTCCGGCGCTACGGCTCTGGGCGCGGAGGTCATCTGGACGCGGCTCATGGGACTGCTGCTGGGCGCGACGGTCTACACGTTTTCCATCATCCTGGCGGTCTTCCTGATCGGTATCGGAGTGGGCAGCGCGGTTGGGTCGGTGCTGGCGCGGACGGTGAAGGCGCGGGCTGCCATCGGGATCTGCCAATTGCTGCTGGCGGGCGCAGTGGCGTGGACGGCCTACATGATTGCGCAATCGGTGCCATGGTGGCCGGTGAATCCGCTGCTGAATCAGAATCCCTGGTTCACTTTCCAGGTCGATATGGTGCGCGTGCTCTGGTCCATTCTGCCCGCCACGCTGTTGTGGGGCGCGAGTTTTCCGCTGGCCCTGGCCGCTGCGTCGCGCGGCGATGAGCCGGGAAAACTGGTGGGAGGCATTTACGCCGCGAACACCGGCGGAGCGATTCTGGGCGCCTTGGCCTTCAGTATGGTGCTGGTGCCGTGGATCGGTACGGCCAACTGTGAGAAGGTGCTGATTGTGCTGGCCGCACTCAGCGCGCTGATCGTGCTGGTGCCGTACCTGCTGAGCGTGCGTGCGAAAACGGCATGGGTTGGCCTGATGGCGTCGGTGGTGGTGATCGGCTATCTGGTGTCCGATGTGGCGCCGGTCCCGCCGCTTCTCATTGCCTATGGCCGGCGCATCATGACTTCGCAGACCAGCTCCAAGATTTTGTACACGGGAGAGGGCATCAACTCCTCCATCGCGATTTCGCAGTGGAGCGACGGCGCCATTCAGTTTCATGTCAGCGGCAAGGTGGAGGCATCCACGGAGCCTTACGATATGCGGCTGCAGCGTATGCTCGGCCATCTGCCTGCCCTGGTCCATCCGAAGCCCAAATCGGTGTTGATCGTGGGTTTCGGCGCGGGAGTCACGGCCGGATCGTTCGTCACTCATCCGAGTATTTCGCGGATCGTGATTTGCGAGATGGAGCCGCTCATTCCGCCCACCGCCACGCAGTATTTCGCCAAAGAGAACTACAACGTGATGAACGATCCGCGCACGCAGATCTTCTACGACGACGCCCGCCACTTCGTGGGCACCACGCAGGAAAAGTTCGACATCATCACCAGCGACCCGATCCATCCGTGGGTGAAGGGCAGCGCGACGTTGTATTCCAAAGAGTATTTCGAACTCGTCAAGCAGCACCTGAATCCCGGCGGCGTGGTCACGCAGTGGGTGCCGCTCTATGAGAGCAGCATGGAAACGGTGAAAAGCGAAATCGCCACCTTCTTCGAAGTTTTCCCCAATGGCAGCGTCTGGGCCAACGAACTGAACGGCGGCGGTTACGACGTCTTTTTGATGGGGCAGAACGAGCCGTCGAAGATAAACCTCGACGCCTTGGACCAGAAGCTCAACAGTCCGGAATACGGCCGCGTCTCGCAATCCCTGCGGGACGTCGGGTTCGGGTCCATGTACGATCTGCTGGCTACTTACGCCGGGCAGGATCAGGATTTGAAGCCGTGGCTGCGCGACGCGGAAATCAATCGCGACGGCAATCTTCGCCTGCAATATCTGGCCGGACTGGCTCTCAATATCAGTCAGGAAGGTTACATCTACAGCGAGATGCTGAAGTACCGGCAGTTCCCGATGAATCTGTTTTCAGGCTCCGAGGAACGGATGCAGCGTTTGATGGCCATGCTGACCGCTACGACTAGCAGGTAGAATCGGAGCATGGTGGTGAACAGCCGTCTGGTGCTGATGGCGGGCTTCGGCGGATTGCTGCTTTTGATGGCATTCGCCGGGTTCGACGGCATGCAGGCGCTGCATGAAATCCAGACCTCCAATGATTTGACACGTGAGGACTTCCTCACGCGCACCCGTCTGCTGGAGCGCATCCGAGCCGACGTCTACGTCTCCGGCACCTATGTCCGCGACTACCTGCTGGAGCCGGAAAGCGGCAAGGCGGAAGGCCATCGGTACGATCTGTTGGAAAGCCGCCGCGACATGGATGACGCCATGAGCAAGTACC
The DNA here is from genome assembly GCA_035551455.1 of Candidatus Sulfopaludibacter sp. GTDB lineage: Bacteria > Acidobacteriota > Terriglobia > Bryobacterales > Bryobacteraceae > Sulfopaludibacter. The sequence goes on along the minus strand of DASZMZ010000310.1, from coordinate 5,456 downwards.
GGTCTCTGCTGAACACGCAAGAGGCGGCGCCTTTTCAGGTTTTGACGGTCGAACTGGCAGGCTATTGGAATCTGCTGGAGCCCGTATTCGGATGGACTGCCGAGCAGCGCAAGAAGGCCGGCTATTTTTTCCTGCGCGACGAAGTCTTTCCGCGCCGCCGCTCCATGCTGCACATCGCCGATCAGATCGGCGCCATCAACGAATCGCAGATGAACGCCGGCAAGGCGCGCGTGGAACAGATTTTCGCGCAACTGCGGACGCGCATGACCGTGGTGATCATCATGACGTTCGGGCTTGGCATGCTGCTGGCGTCGTTCAGCATCCGCAAGATTCTGGGACTGGAGACGGAGACGGCGCAGCACATCACGGAGCTTTCGTCGGCGCGTCAGGAACTCCAGCAGCTTTCGGCGCGTCTGGTGGAGGCGCAGGAGAATGAACGCCGCTCCATTTCGCGCGAGTTGCACGATGAGGTGGGTCAGGCGCTCACCGGGGTCCTGGTTGAGATGGCGAATCTGTCGACGATGATCCGCGGCGGCGACAAGGCCGCGCTCTCCGCCAAGGCTGCCGAGATCAAACGCGAAGTGGAGAATTCGATCAGCGTGGTCCGCAATATGGCCTTGCTGCTGCGGCCTTCCATGCTGGACGATTTGGGTCTGGTGCCTGCCCTGCAATGGCAGGCGCGCGAAGTCTCCAAGCGAGCCGGCGTGCGCGTGAAGGTGGAAGCCGAGAGCGTGTCTGAAGAACTGCCCGAAGAACACAAGACTTGCATCTACCGCATCGTACAGGAGGCGCTTCATAATTGCGTGCAGCACGCCGGAGCGCGCAACGTAGTGGTTACCGTGGAACAGGAACCGGACAAACTGCTGCTCGCCATTCAAGACGACGGCAAAGGCTTCCGCCCTCTGCGGGAGAGAGGAATGGGACTGTTGGGAATACAGGAACGGGTCACTCACCTGCACGGAACATTTGCGGTGGAATCCGAGCCGGGCCAGGGGGCCAGGTTGCGCGTGATGCTGCCGCTGGTGGCATCGCCCGTGGAGGAACCGGTATGAAGACCATTCGTATTTTGCTGGCTGACGATCATACCGTGGTGCGGAAAGGCCTCCGCCTGCTACTGGAGAGTCACCCCGGCTTCACCGTGATTGCCGACGCCGCCGATGGCCGTGAAGCCGTAGCTTTGGCCGAGCAGCATACGCCCGATGTGGTGGTGATGGATGTGGCCATGCCCGCGCTGAATGGCATTGAGGCCGCCCGTCAGCTTTTGGCCAAATTGCCGAACACCGCCGTAGTGTTTCTGAGTATGCATTCCGACGAAGGCTACGTGCTGAAGGCACTGAAGGCCGGCGCCCGCGCTTATCTGTTGAAAGATTCGGCCGAATACGATCTCATCAACGCCGTGAAGGCGGTGAGTGAGGGCAAGGCTTTCTTCAGCCCCGCCATCAGCAAGATGCTGGTGGAAGATTACATGCGCCAGATGCAGGAGCGCGCCGTGGAGGACAGCTATGAGCTGCTCACTTCGCGCGAGCGCGAAGTGCTGCAATTGCTGGCGGAGGGCAAGAACAACAAAGAGGTCGCGTCCATTCTGAATCTCAGCCTCTACACGGTGGAAACCCATCGCAGCAACATTTTTCAAAAGCTGAATCTGCACAGCGGGGCGGAGTTGATTCTGTACGCGATTCGAAAGGGAGTGATCAGTTAGTGAAGCAGCACCAGTTTCCCGTCACTACGCGTTGGACGGGCAATCAGGGGACGGGCACTTCCAGCTACACCGCATACAGCCGGAATCACGAGCTGAGCACGCCGGGCAAGGCGACGCAAATTGCAGGATCCTCCGCGGTGGCGCGCGGCGATCAGAGCCGCTACAATCCCGAGGAGTTGCTGGTGGGCGCGCTCTCCGCATGCCACATGATGTGGGTTCTGCACTTGTGTTCCGATGCCGGCATCGTGGTGACGGACTACACCGACGATGCGGTGGGAGAGATGGCGGAACATCGCGACGGGTCGGGCGAATTCACGCGCGTTGTACTGCGGCCCAGGATGACCATCACCGATGCGGCCCGCATGGATGAAGCGAAGCTGCTGCACGATCAGGCTCACCGAGTTTGCTGCCTGGCCCGCTCCATGAATTTCCCGGTCGAACACGAAGCAACCGTCGTGGCTGGTTAGTGTTCGCGGATCCGAATGTTGCGAAAGAGTGCGGTGGTGAACTGATCGTGTAACTGGAGGCCGATTGGTCCCGTCTTGGACCGGGCCGGATCTCCAGGATATTCCGCGGCGAGTTGGCCATTCACGCGGACGCGAATCGCGTCGCTGCGCGACTCGATATCCAGACTGTTCCACTCGCCGGCCCGTTTCAAGCCGATTTTTCCAGGCACGAAGGTGTAGATGCTGCCGGTGGGAAAGGGCGTCTGCTCCTCGTCGATGATCTGGATTTCGTAGCCGATATGCGCTGGTGAAGTCTTGGGGAAGGCCGCCAGATCCGGCCGTTCCGCGTCAGATTCGCCGATAGCTCCATGGCCGCGCGAGCGATCGCGAAGGGAGACTCCGCTGTTGCCGCCGGGCGGGATCCAATATTCCACGTGCAGATCGAACTCTCCGAATTCCCGTGCGGTGTAAAGCCATGCCTGGCGTCCCAGCCAGCCTTCACTCAACGCCGTTCCCGCGGGTGGACGCACGCGGTGTCCCATCAATACTCCATCGGGCATCACGCTCCACGCGCCCGAACCGCGGACCTCCCAACCATCCAGATTTTTACCGTTGAATAGCGGCTTCCAACCCAGGTCCGGCGCCAGAGTCACCTTGCCCGTGGCTGCCCATTCCACGCCGCGCGCCAGCAGCGCCTGAAAATTCAAATCGTCCAGATTGGGATTGGCTTCGTCCTTCCACGTATGGCCCAACATGGTGGTGTAGATACGACCCTTGCCGTAATCGCGCACCCAATCCATCGGCTCGCCCTGGCGCGAGATCTCTGAGAGCGCATAGGTGAGAATCGTCAGGCCTTCGGCGGGTCCGTGCTGGCCGTGCGTCAGTTGCTCGGAAGGGTGCATCCAATGATCGGGAAGTCCGCGAGTGATGGGATGGTCCCGAGCCAGCACCGCCACTTCGAAATCGTGACGCGGACCGTGGCCGGGCGCAAGTCCTTGGCCTTTGGGGATAGTGATGACGCGGCCGTCCGGCGCGACGGCGAGGCCGGGACCGAACGACGGATCGCGCCAGCCCAATCCGATCATCTGGTTGTACTCCGGCCAATTCAGGAAGGCGTTGTTGGCGGCATGATAGATCACCAGACCGCCTCCGCCGCGGACATACGCTTCCAGCGCGCGCTCTATTTCGGCCGGCCAACGTGTTCCCGCGCTGGTGTGGCCGCCATTGAAATTGTTGACCACCACATCGTAGCGGGAAAAATCCGGGAGCTTCGGGTAAGTGGAGACCTCTACCGTGAAGCGCCCGCTGCCTTCCAAAATGGTTTGAATGGCCCGGGTGGCCGCCGCCCAGTCGTGATTGTTAACGCCGTCAAGGATCACGACCTTCAGCTTTGGTTCCGCCGACTTCGCACTGACTGCGGCGATCAGCAGACAGGCGGCCACCCCTTGCCACATGGCGCGCTAGACCTCCAGCTTCCAGGGGCTGCGATAATTCGCGCGAAGGGCCGGCTTGGCGGCGTCCTGCGCCACGGTCCAGTTCTTCTCGTCCCAATCCAGCCGGGTCTTGAAGCGCATGGAAAGGTTGGCGAGCAGGCAGGTTGTGGATGAGCGAACGCACGTTTCGATCTCGCTGATGGGCTTCTGGCGGGTCTTGATGCATTCCGCCCAGTTCTTCCAGTGAGGCACGTTCATCTGGCCCATCTCCCCGTTCTTTTCCCAACTCTGCGCCTGCAGTGCCGATTTGGCATTGGGAATCACCCAGCATCCGCTACGACTCACGAAGATGGTGCCCTCGGTGCCGTGGATGGTGGTGCCGGCTCCCTGATCGCGGCCGAACAGCGGCAGCGGATTGCAGGTGCGGCTTTCATACGTGGCCAGGAACTTGGGGTAGTGGAACGTGGCCTGCATCGTGTCCGGAGTGTCGGTATTGTCCGTCACATAATACTTGTCGCCCAGCGCCACAATCGAGGTCGGCATGACTTCGTTGAAGCACTGGTGCAGCGGATCGATGAGGTGGACGCCCCAATCCGTCATGGCGCCTCCGGCGTAATCCCAGAAATAGCGGAAGGTGGGAAAGCCGGCCGTCTTCACGCCCCAACGATTGGCGTTGAAGGGCCGCTCCGGCGCGGGACCCTGCCACATTTCCCAATCCAGATCTTCCGGCGGTGCACTGTCGGGCGGGTTGCCGTAGCCTTGCTTCTTGGTGGCGCCGCTCTGGAAGGTGTGACAGAACGTGATGTCGCCGATGCTTCCGCCGGCAACCAGTTCGGCGGCCTTCTTGAAGTATCCGCCGGAGCGCTGCATGGTCCCCGCCTGCACAATGCGGTTGTATTTGCGCGCCGCCTGCACCATCTTCTGCCCCTCTTCCACATAGGTGCACGAGGGCTTTTCGACCCACACGTCCTTGCCGGCTTTGCACGCCTCCACGGTCATATAGGCGTGCCAGTGATCCGGCGTGGAAATGCACACGGCGTCAATGGACTTGTCCGCCAGAATGTCGCGGAAATCCTTGACTACCTTTACGTCCACGCCGGCCTTTTTGGCGGCATCCACGGCGCGCTGCTCGTGGGGTTTGTACACATCGCAGATCGCCACCGGCTGCACTTCCGGCACCTTCAGGGCGTATCCGAGATTCCCGGACCCCATGGCTCCCAGGCCTATGAAGCCGACAGAGATCCGGTCGTTGGCCCCCTTCACGTTGCCGGTGAAGAGCGCGGTGGTCAAAGCGGTGGCCGCGGTGGCCATTACGTCGCGGCGGCTGATGGAACTTTGGGAATTCATACTGATAAGACGATAACCGAAATCACGAACGTCTGTACAATCGGATTCAGGACAATGAGAAGACTTTTTCTGGCGAGTTTAACGATATACCTGGCCGCGGCCCAATCTCAAGCCCCCGATCCGGCGCCGCGCACGGGCGCATGGATGAAGCGGCACGAGCAGAACGTGGAGCGCATCGCTCAGGGCGGCGTGGATCTGCTGATGATCGGCGATTCCATCACGCAGAACTACGAGAAGGCCAATCCGCCAAACGAGGATTTCAAACCCACCTGGGACCGCTTCTACGCTCCGCGCCACGCCGTGAACCTGGGCATCAGCGGCGATACCACGGCCAACGTGTTGTGGCGGCTGCAGCATGGTGAGATCGACGGCGTCCACCCCAAGGCCGCGGTGATCCTGATCGGCACCAACGATACCGGTCACGGCGCCACGGCGGAGCCCACCGAGGCTGGCATCGACGCGATTATACGCCTGGTGCATGAAAAATGTCCCACCACAAAAATCCTGCTGCTGGCCATCCTGCCCAGCCGG
>DASZMZ010000309.1:0-42728 GCA_035551455.1 Candidatus Sulfopaludibacter sp. | reverse complement strand
GTTGGACGATATCGCCATCACCTCGCATCTGCGCATGCAATTCGGCCTGCGCTATGGACGCGCGCCTCTGCCCTACGACGAAGACCAGGTCATCTCCCGAAATTTCGACTATGCTTCGCTCGCCGGCCAGGTGCAGCGGGCCGAAGCTTCGTGCACGCCTGCCTGTCCCGGACTGCTGCAAAATGTGTTGAACGCGTTTCCCGGCAACTACAACTCCATTTTCGGCGCCCACCCCTCATCGCTCGACGCACGATGGGGAGCAGTCTGGGACGTCACCGGACGCAGCGGCACCATTCTTCGCGCCGGAGCGGGCACCTACACCGGAACCTTCCCGGCACTCCTGATTACCGAATCGCGGTCCGGATTTCCTTGGGCGCTGCCGCTGAATCTGGCCAATCCGCCCAGTTACCTCGGACTCAATCCCGTCACCACCGCCAACGCCGTGGCGCGCAGTGCCTATCTCTTTAACCTGGCGAACCCCGCCGTTCGCGCTCTCGACAGCCGGCTCTCTGGACTATGGCAGACCGGCACTTTGAACCTGGTGAATGTACCGCTCACCGGCGGAGTTCCCGACACCATCTCGCTCCTCTCGGGAAGTCTGGCCGACGCGTATCCCATTCTGCAGCCCGTCCAACCGCAGCAGGATTTGAGCCATCCCTGGTCGCTGCAATTCGATTTCTCCGTGGAACAGCGTCTCTCCGCCAATAATCTGGTGCGCGTTTCCTATGTGGGAACGCAAGGCCGCCATCTGCTGCGAGTCACGGCGCCCAACGAAGCTCCGGCCCGGGGCTATCTTTTTTACGGCGGCCCCGTGGGAACCTATCCGCTGCCTGCCGGTTCCAACGTTCCCGCCTTTCCCGTTTTTCTGGGAGACCTGGCGCCCAATCCGGTGGGCGCCTCCGTCAATGTAAACGGTATCGCCGTCAAGCCGACGGTATTTGAAACCAGCGGCAGTTCCAACTACAACTCGCTCCAGGTGGACTTCCGCCATCAGTATTCAAAACACCTGGTGGCCGGGTCGTCTTTCACGTGGTCGCACGCCATCGATAACGCGTCAGGGATCTTCAACAATCAAATCGGCTACGCCTATCCGCAGGACTCGGTATCCGGATCGGATCGCGGCTCCTCGGATTTCGACAGCCGTCTCTGCTGGACCACGCACTTCGTGCTGGACGTGCCGGAAGTGGGCCACAATCGCCTCTTGCGCCAGTGGCAACTCTCCGGTGTCTACCTCGCGCAATCCGGCCACCCCTACACCGTCACCAGTTCCGTGGACGTGAACGCCGACGGCATCCTGACCGACCGGCCGAATCTGCCTTCGGGAATCGTGGCCGCCCATTCGTCCAATCCCGTGGCCCGGATCGCGATCGCGCCCAACCTCACGGCGGCTCAACTGCTGGCGCCGCGGGTCAGAGGCCTCATCGGAGGCGACGGCGTGGTGGGCCGCAATACTTACGTGTCCTGGGGCCTCAGCAATGTGGACTTGGCGCTGGAGCGTTCCATTCTGCTCGGCAGCGAAACCAGTCGCCTCACCCTGCGGGCCGAAGCCTTCAACGCCTTGAACCGCACGCAATTCGCGCCGCCCGTGAGCATCCTCGAAGCTCCCGGCTTCGGCAACGCGGTCGCGACCATGGCGCCCGCCCGCCGTTTGCAGTTCGGCGTACAACTCCACTTCTGAACTGCCCGCAAGGGCCGCCTGCCGCGACGCCATTGTACACTGAGGGTAGTTTTGGATCTCACTACTCCCCTCAATTTTGTGAAAGGCGTCGGACCGGCGCGCGCCGCCATGTTGCAGGCCAAAGGACTCCTCACGGTCGAGGACCTCCTCGGCTACGTGCCCTTTCGCTACGAAGACCGCAGCAACATGAAGACCGTGGCGCAACTGGCCCCCGGTGAGATGGCCACCGTGATCGCCGACGTCCGGTCCACCAAACTCTCCGGCTTCAAGCGGCGGAATCTGGGAATGTTCGAAGCCCAGTTCAGCGATTCCTCGCGCGCCGTGCTCATGGGCAAGTGGTTTCACGGCGGCTACCTCGCCAATGTCCTGGTCGAAGGCATGAAGGTCGCGCTGTTCGGCAAGGTGGAGTTCGATAGCTACTCGGGCGAACTCACCATGATGCATCCGGAATTCGAGATTCTCTCCGCCGACGATGAGGATGGCGAAGCCGCCCTGCATGTCGGCCGCGTCGTTCCCATTTACGAAGCCGCCGGCAAGCTCACCACCCGCGCACTGCGCACGTTCACGCATCGCATTCTGCAGGAGATCTCGCCCGAGCCCGACGAATTGCCGCAGTACCTGCGCGACCGCCTGAAATTGCCGGAGCGCTGGAAGGCCATTCGCGATACCCATTTCCCGCCGCCCGATAGCGATCTGCGCCTGCTGAATTCCTTCCGCTCGCCAGGCCAGTTCCGCCTGATCTTCGAGGAATTCTTCTGGCTGGAATGCGGCGTGGCGTTGAAGCGGAGCAAAGCGCGGACGCTGCCGGGCATTGCATTCGAGATCAATGAACGCGTGCGCGAACAGCTCAAAGCCATGCTGCCCTTCAAGCCCACCGGCGCGCAGAAGCGCGTGATTCAGGAAATTGCCGACGACATGAAGGCCCCGCGTCCCATGAATCGCCTGATGCAGGGCGATGTGGGCAGCGGCAAAACCATTGTGGCGGCCGAAGCCGCGGTGATCGCCATCGAAAACGGCTACCAGGTGGCGTTGATCGCACCCACGGAAATTCTGGCAACGCAGCACGGCCTCTACTTCAAACAGATTCTTTCGAAGCTCGGCTACGTCACCCTTCTACTCACCGGATCCTTCACCGCGCGCGAAAAGGTGCAGTTGAAAAAACTCATCGCCGAAGGGCTGGCGCACGTCGTGATCGGCACCCACGCGCTACTCGAAAAGGATGTGGAGTTCGCACGGCTCGGCCTCGCCATCGTCGACGAGCAGCATCGCTTCGGCGTGATGCAGCGCCTGGGATTGGTTCAAAAAGGCGTCCATCCCGACGTCCTGGTGATGACCGCCACGCCCATTCCGCGCACGCTCGCGATGACGCTCTACGGCGATCTGGATGTCTCCGTCATCGACGAACTGCCGCCCGGCCGCAAGCCCATCGTGACGAAGCACTCCACCGACGATCGCGTGGAACAGGTCTACAGCTTCATGAAGCAGCAGATCGACGAGGGCCGCCAGGCCTACGTGGTCTACCCGGTAATCGAGGAATCGGAAACGCAGGCCATGAAGGCCGCTCAGCAGATGTACGAGCACCTCTCGAAGGAAGTCTTCCCGACCCTCTCGGTGGGCCTGATGCACGGCCGTTTGGGCTCCGACGAGAAAGAGCGCGTGATGCAGGAATTCAAGGCCGGCCGCATCCAGATTCTGGTGTCGACCACGGTCATCGAAGTGGGCGTCGATGTGCCGAACGCCAGCGTGATGGTGATCGAGCAGGCCGAGCGGTTCGGCCTTTCCCAACTCCATCAGTTACGCGGGCGCGTCGGACGCGGCGCGGCGCAGAGTTACTGCATTCTGGTCACCGAAAAAATGAACGACACGGCGAAGCATCGCATTCGAACGCTGGTGGAATCCACCGATGGATTCTACATCTCGGAGATGGATCTGAAGCTCCGCGGTCCGGGCGAGTTCTTCGGCACCAAGCAATCCGGGCTGCCGTCGCTGCGCGTGGCCAATATCTTGCGCGATGGCGAGATTCTGGAAATCGCGCGGCGTGAAGCGGTGGACTTCATTGCCAAGCCTCCGTCGGAGGAAGATTTGCGCCGCGCCGTGGCCTACATTCGCGATCACTGGCAGCGCCGATACGGCTTGGTGACGGTGGGCTGATGCGCATCATTGCGGGAGAATTTCGATCGCGGCGGCTGAAGAGCATTGCGGGAGATGCCACGCGTCCCACGCCGGACCGTCTGCGCGAGACGCTTTTCGACATCCTGCAGACCCGCATCGACGGCGCCATTTTTCTGGATGCCTACGCCGGCACGGGCGCCGTGGGGCTCGAAGCCCTCAGTCGCGGGGCGCGGCATGCGTTTTTCCTGGAGCGGAATCGTACGGCGCTGGCGGCCATCCGCGAAAACCTCGCGGCGTTGAAGGCCCAGTCGCGCGCCACGGTGCTGGCCGGTCCGGTGCTGCAGACGCTGGCCGGCTGTCGCGCGGAGCTGGTGTTTCTGGATCCGCCATACGACCTCGAGCGCGAATACGCCGCAGCCCTCGAACTCCTGGGTGAGGCGCCCCCGGAGCTGGTCGTAGTGCAGCATTCCATCAGACTCTCGCTCTCGGACACCTACGGCAAACTAACACGCACCCGCCACCTCAAACAAGGCGACAACGCCCTCTCCTTCTACGCAGAGTAGGATAGACGATCGCCTTGCGTCGTCTGTCCTCCGGTGGCTAGCGAATTGACCGAGTTGCCTGTCAATTCCAGCAAGCCGCTGCGCCAGAGGCGCAATGCCGCCCTGCCAAGGGCCCTCTGGTTAATGAACCGTATACCGAGCCTTCAACCCGAACGCAGCAATCTCGATATTGAATGGTTCGCCCCCGGCGCGCACCATCTGATACGTCCCGTGCATCATCCCCGTGGGCGTGCGCAGCGGACACCATGACGAATATTTGAAAGACTCTCCCGGCGCCAGCACGGGCTGCTCACCCACCACGCCCGGACCCTGTACTTCTTCCACATGCTCCAGCGCGTCGGTGATGATCCAATGGCGGCTCACCAGTTGTACCGTCTCCGCGCTCTGATTGGTGATGCGAACCGTATATTGGAAAACCCACTCGCCCTGCTCCGGCCGTGAATTCTCGGGAGCGTGGCGCGCCAGCACCTCCACGCGAATTCCGCTGGTGACGGCTTCTGAGATCGGCGACAAATCGGGTTGAAGACCATGCATGTTCGCTTATCATACCAAGCGCCCGGCGGTAGAATGGGTACCGCTTCGTATGCTGCGACGATCATCGATTCTGGGACTGCTGGCGGCTCTGCTTGCCTCCGCGCAAACACCCGCCAAGACGGACCTGCCTTACCTGAAGCAAGCCGCCTCGCTGATCCCGCTCGAAGCCGCCGAAGCACACGGCGAAAAGGGCACCACTCTCTACACCATTGAAGGCGCCGAATCGCCGGTCAAAACGCCCATCCCGCTGCCCATCTTTTTTCTGAAGGCCGACAAACTCGCGCCCGACCGCCTCCAACTCTACAAGCTCGATGTGAAGGGCGGCCATCGCGAACTCGCCGAGGTCGTGCACATGGAAGTCTCCAAGCAGGCAAATGGAATCTGGAAATTGGCCGCGGCCGACACGCTGGATGCCGGAGAGTACGCGCTCAGCGCCGGGGGCGCGGGCCCGGCCTTCTGCTTTCAGGTGTTTTGACGCGCTGCAAGGCTTCGGAGGATGCGGCTACCGACGCCGAATAATTGGGCGTGATCGCCTGCCGCTGCGTCAACTCGCGCCAGCCGTCCACACTCTTTTCAAACCACTCCACCGCCAGACTTCGCTCCTGAAACATTTCGTGCATCTGCCCCAAGGCGTAATAGCAAAGTGGCTTTTCCATGGCCATGAAATCCCCGTTTTGCACGGAAAAACTGGCCAGCATTTTGAGAATAGCTTCCTGCATCGCAGTGGCCGTCTCCCTGTCGCCGAGGCGGCTCGCCACCACGATAAATTCCCGAAACGTCTTCAGCAACAGAGCGCGCGAATCCGTCCGGCTCGGGTCGAGTTTGATCAACTGCTGACCCTGGCCAATCGCCTCGCGGTACCACGTGGCCGCGCCGTTCATATCGCCGCTCGCGGCCAATTGGCGGGCGATGCGAGACTTCAGGTACACCGAATTGGTCATGAAGCGGGCGTTCTTCGGGTCCGATGCCAGTTGCGCCTGCGTCATCTCCAGAGCCTTCCGATAGTGGGCCAGGGCCTCGGCCGTCTCACCGGCGGCTCCCGCGGCAGAACCGGTCCGCAGGTGACTCATGGCCAGGTCGAAACGGGCCTGCCGGTCGGATTGGTCCGCCGCCACCAGACTCTCGGCCAGCGCAATCATGTGCCGGTCGGCATCCAGCGCTTCAGCCGGCTTGCCCAGATTCAACTGATCCGGATTCCCCAGTGCGTCGCCCAGATGGCTATACGCCAGCATCAGCCGGCGGGTCGCGTGGACCCCGGGATTCTCCGCCGCCAACCGCTCCGACAACTCCACGTTCTTGTTGTACAGATCGAGCGCCTCCGCCAGTTTCCCTGTGCGCGCCAGCGCCACCCCCAGCGATGCATAGCTCTCAGCCAACCCCTCGCGATAAGTGAGATTGTGCGGACTCGTCTCCGCCAGCCGCTGATGAATCACCATCGACTTGCGCGTGGCTTCGAGCGAGTTCTGCGCGTCATGCGCGCTATTGAACGCGCGGCTCATGTCGTCATACAGAAATGCCAGTTGCAGCAGGGCGTCATTGTCCGCGGGATGCTCGGCCGTGTAGGTCTCAAAGAAGCTCTGCGCCGTGCGGTAACTGCGCAGACTGCCTGCCACGTCGCTGCGCGTACGCTGGAGCGTCGCGAAGTTGAGGTAGGCGGCCGCGCGAGCCTTCCGGCCAGACGGCGAAAGACGCGAGCGCGCGCCCAAGCCGTCGAAAATGGCAATTGCTTTCCGGTAGCTCTGCAACGCCCCCGCCGGGTCTCCCAGATTGGCGTCCAACGGATTGCCCTGCACGTCGCCCACGCGCACATACGACGTAGCCACTTCCTCCAGCAGCCCGGAATCGCCCCCGCTTTCGCGGGACAGTGCCTGCAAGTATTCCAGCGCCTTGTTCACCATCATGGCGCGCGCCTTGGTGGCGCCCGGCAGATCCTTGATCGAGTCGTGAAAATCGAACAGCGATGAGTTCGCCAGGTGGCGCAACTCGTCGAAGCGGTGTTGGGCCAGCCGCGCGTTATAGAGTTCAGCAATGGCGCTCGCCAGAGCCGCGCCTAACAGAATCGCCGAGACCAACACGGCCATCCGGTTTCGCCGCACAAATTTCGATAGCCGCTCGCCCAGCTCCCGCTCGCGGCTGGCAATCGGACGAACCGCCAGAAAGCGCTGTAAATCCTCGGATAGCTTTTCGACCGAGCTGTAGCGGTCCCGCGGCTCGAAGGCCAGGGCTCTGACCACGATCTCGTCCACATCGCGCGGCAATCCGCGAACCATCGCTCCGGGACGCGGAGGCGTTCTGCGTTCGTCGGCCGCCTGCGGAGTGACCAACCGCTCGCCGGAGCTTTCAAAAGGACGGTGTTCCGAAACCAGTTCATACAGCAGCGCGCCCAGCGAGTAGACGTCCGAGGCCGTCGTCACCGCATGGCCCGCCAGTTGTTCGGGACTGGCATAATACGGTGTCATTGCCCCGGAAAAGGCCGGCAGAGGCCCGGCCGGATTCTCGCCCAGAAGCTTGGCGATTCCGAAATCCAGCAGCTTCGGCACGCCTTCGGCCGTCACCAACACGTTGGCCGGCTTCAGATCGCGGTGGATCACCAGCTTCTGGTGCGCGTACTGGACCGCCGAACAAACCTGTAGAAACAGCTCGAGCTTCTGGCGCAGAGGAAGGCCGCGGCCGTAGTCGATCAGCGAAACCCCTTCCAGGTACTCCATGGCAAAGTACGGGAATCCGCTGGGAGTGGCGCCCCCGTCCAGGAGACGGGCGATGTTGGGATGCTGCAGGTCTGCCAGCACCTGCCGCTCGCGGCGAAAACGGTCCAGCACGAAGCCGGTCTCCAGACCCTGGCTGACTACCTTGATGGCCACGCGCTGATCGAACTGATCGTCCTTGCGGACCGCTTCGTAGACGGTCCCCATCCCGCCCTGACCAATCTCGCGGACGATGCTATACGGACCCAGCCGGTCACCGGCACGGATGGCTTCCGTCTCGGGCTGGAGCGCCAGTGCGGCCCCGGCCACAATGGATTCCACCATGACTTCGCCTTTGCCGTCGTGCGCCAGCAGCGCTTCCACCTGTCCGCGGAGTTCGGGCCGACAGGCAGCATCCAGAAACGCGGCACGCGCACCCGGAGCCTGCTCAGCCGCCGCAAGAAATATCCGCTCCGTCTCCTGCCACTCTCCAGGCATCATGGATTGGCCATTATACAGCCCCTCCGTTCTTCCCCCGTGGCGAAATCCATTTCCAAAATTTCAAATATTTGTTGCTTACAAAACAAAGGACTTCCGAGTCCGCAATTTCAGACTCCCCCCACCCCCTCTGTCACCATGAAAACGATCCGAGGAAACTATGCCTACTCTCAAATCAGGACTCGATGCCGAATCTCAATTCGTCATCGGGGAATCGCGCGAAGCTTTCGCCAAACTCCAATCCGAATACGACACCCACTACACAGCCACCGACCCCGAGCAGCGTTTCTACCTCGACTCGGCCATGCGCCACGAATGGCTCCTCCGCCGCTTCCATCGCGTCGAAGCCGAGCTCTGGATCCATGAAGCCAAACAAGCCGAACCCGGCACCGGCATCCAACTCGGCGAGGCATTCGACAAGACCAGCCCCACCTTCATGCGCCTCCACCGCCGCATCGTCGCCTCTGAAAAGACCTACAAGGAGTCCATGGCCGCCTATCGACGCCTGAAAAAGGAGGAGGACGAAAAGAAGATCGAAAAACCAGCTCCGCAACCCGAACAAACCAAAGAGAAAACTCAACAATTGGCTTCGTTCCGCACAACCCCGTCCCTGACCGCCCCCCTGGTCCCGGGCACCCCCGCCGCCGACCGTTACAACGCCTGGCTCGCCGACTTTCGCAAGGAAAACGGCATGCCAATCAAATAGGCCTCCGTGTTCTTCCTCCGCGCCTCCGCGCCTTCGCGGTGAAAATCCATTTCCCGCGTCGGAGAAGATTCAGGGCCTACGGTAGTGCCGAAAAGATCAGGTGGGCGCCCTGTAACGACCAGAGACTCATATAGCGGCCGAAGTTGGTGAATGAGACCAGAAGAATCAAAATCATGAACCCCGCGCGCGCGATTTCGTTATAAATGACCGGCGGAACCCGCGCCGCCAGCAGCAGTTTGGATCCATCGAGCGGCGGGACGGGCACCATATTGAAGAGCGCCAGGTACAGACTGAGCTGCACTCCGTGAGCCAGAAACGATGCCAGGGCCGGCGCCGGTACAGCCGCCACCACCGCCAATGCCGCCAAAATCACCGCCATCACCACGTTGCTCGCCGGACCCGCCAATGCCACCAGCGCCAGTCCGTTCAAGCCGCCGCGCAGCTTGGAGTTCTGCGTGTAAACCGGCTTGCCCCAGCCAATGAAGCCGCCCGACAGCAGCGTGGTCGCGAACGGCAGGATGGTGGTGCCCAGCCAATCCACGTGCGCCAGAGGATTCAGAGTGAGGCGACCCTGCAGCCGAGGCGTGTCGTCACCCAGCCGGGTAGCCACCCACGCGTGCGCAAATTCATGGGGAGTGGTGAGCAGCCAGAGTAGCGCCACATTGAGAATCGCTTCCTGGATGTTGAGGTGCATTTAGGAGTTGGAGCGCACGGCAAAGGCCCAGAAACCAAGGAGTGCCAGTACCGCTATCAGGGAAACCGAGACCATAAGCCGTTAAGGCCATTGTACGTGGTATCATTGAGTTTTACACCATCACCTTTTTCCTGAGGTTAAATCCACTTGGCGTTAGTAGAAGGTTGCAAACACTCGCTGGAGATCTCCGTCCCGGTTGCGGAAGTGGAGAGCGAGGCCAACCAGGTCACGGCGAACGTACAGAAGCGTGCCAAACTGCCGGGCTTCCGTCCGGGCAAGGCTCCCGCTTCGATCATTCGGAAACAGTTCGCCGCCGATATCCGGCAACAGGTCCTGGAGAATATCATTCCCAGGGTCCTGCACCAGCAGTTCGAGGCCGAAAACCTCAACGTGGTCGGCACCCCGGATGTGAGCGACGTGCATTTCCACGAGGGCGAGCCGCTGCGCTTTAAGGCCACCTTTGAGGTGGTCCCCGAAATCGAACTGGGCGAATACAAAGGTGTGGAAGTGGCGTATCACGATCCGGAAGTCACGGACGAAGACGTCACCAAGCGCATCGACGAGATCCGCGAGCAGAAGGCGCAGTATCTCAACATCGATCCCCGCCCGCTCGAAAACGGCGATCATGCCGTGGTCGGTCTGGAGAGCATCGCCGGCGTGGAAGGCGAGCCCATCAAACAGGATGAGATGGTGCTGGAGATTGGCGGCGCCGACACCCTGGAGCCGTTCACCGAGAATCTGCGCGGCTTGAGTCCCGGAGACAGCAAGGATTTCGAAGTCACCTATCCGGAGAACTACGGCGGCGAGCGCCTGGCCGGGAAGACGGTGACATTTCACGCCACGGTGAAGGGCGTCCGCAAGAAGGAACTGCCCGAGGTGAACGACGATTTCGCTCAGGATCTGGGCGATTTTCGGACCGTGGACGAACTTCGGGACGCCATCCGCAAAGGCATTTTCGGCCAGCGCCAGAACGAGGCGCAGCAGGCAGCCAAGCAGCGGATTGTCGATAAACTCGTGGACGCGCACGATTTTCCAGTACCGGTATTCTACGTAGACCGGCAGATCAAGAGTCGCGTGGAACAAAGCCTGCGCGCCATGGCCGCCGAAGGGATGGACCCCAGCCAGATCAAACTGGACTGGAATAAAGTGAAGGAATCTCAGCAGGAAAAGGCGACCCGGGAAGTCAAGGCGTCCCTGATACTCACCAAGGTCGCGGAACGGGAATCCATCCATCCCACCCGCGATGAAGTGGATAAAGAAGTGGAGCGGCATGCCCGCCAGACCCGGGAACCGGTGGCCGCCCTGCAGATGAAGTACGAGAAAGACGGCACGTTAAACCGTATTGCGAGCCACATCCAGACGGAAAAAACGCTCAATTTCCTATTTGAACAGGCTCGTAAGACCACAGAATCATAGAGTTATCGAGAGTTAGCTATTACCGCAGGTACTACACGCACCGGCGCAACCGCAGAGTGGATTGCTAAGGAGACCGGTTCAGGTGATAATAGTAACGAAATTGATTGAGGTTCTCTACCCCGGAGGCGACGGGGAATTTCCCACAGAGCCGAAGGTGGAACAGGAGAAAATTGCTTGAAGCGAGCCGGATCCGATGATGCTTTGCGTTGCTCTTTTTGTCATAAGAGTCAGGACGTAGTTGGAAAGCTCATCTCTTCCCCAAGCGATTACCCGCGCGCATATATCTGCGACGAGTGTATCGCCGTCTGCAACTCCATTCTTGAAGACGATAAGGTTGAGCCTCCTTCCGGTACGCCCAACAAAATCCCCAAACCCCTGGAAGTGAAGGAATTTCTCGATCAGTACGTGATCGGCCAGGATGCCACCAAGAAGAAATTGGCGGTGGCGGTTTACAACCACTGCAAGCGGATTCACATGAACCGCATGCGCAATACCGAGGTCGAACTTCAGAAATCCAACATTCTGCTGATCGGTCCCACGGGCACCGGCAAGACGCTGATGGCCCAGACCCTGGCCAAAATTCTGGACGTACCGTTCGCTATCGTGGACGCCACCACGCTGACCGAAGCCGGGTATGTGGGCGAGGACGTCGAGAACATCATCCTGAAGCTGCTGCAGGCGGCGGATGGAGACGTACAAAAATGCCAGCAAGGCATTATCTACATCGACGAAATCGACAAGATCTGCCGGAAAGATGAAAACCCGTCGATCACCCGGGACGTCTCTGGTGAAGGGGTGCAACAGGCGCTGTTGAAGATCCTGGAAGGCACGGTGGCAAATGTGCCCCCACAGGGCGGCCGCAAGCATCCGCACCAGGAATTTACCCCGGTGGATACCACGAACATCCTCTTCATCTGCGGTGGTGCGTTCGTCGGGCTGGAAAAAGTAATTGCCCGCAGAACCGGCAAGAAGTCCATCGGTTTCCTGCAGGAAGAGGAAAAGGGCGGCCGGCAGAGCGTCAGCGGTCGTCGGGATATCGATTTGCTCTCGCAGGCGCAGCCGATCGATTTGATCAAGTTCGGTTTCATTCCGGAGTTTATCGGCCGTCTGCCGGTGTCGGCTGTGCTGGAAGATCTGGACCGTTCGGCCCTGATTCAGATTCTGACCCGCCCCAAGAATGCCATCATCAAGCAGTATCAGAAGCTGTTCGAATTCGAGAATGTGCGGCTGAAGTTCAGCGACGACGCCCTGGAAGCGATCGCCGATCTGGCAATGGAGCGCAAAGTCGGCGCCCGCGGCCTCCGCATGATTCTGGAAGATCTGATGCTGGATCTGATGTACTATCTGCCTTCTTACAAGAAGGTGAGGGAATTCCAAGTCACCAAAGAAATGGTGCTGTCGCAGAAAATCAGTCTTACAATATTAGAAAAGGCCGGCTAAATCAGCCGGAGCTGGCGAAACCGGAACCATGGCCGTCTGCGGCCGGCCCGGGCGGACCGCCGGCACAGAAACAAACCGCGGCTATCCCAATTCCGCGTCTGGGTCCAGGGATGCGTCATCCCTGGGGAGAACAATGCTTACTTCAAAGGAAAAATCCGATACAAAACGCCTTCCGATGATGCCCATCCGGGACGTAGTCATCTTTCCGTATATGATGACCCCGTTCGTGGTCGGGCGCGAATCGAGTGTGCGCGCTCTGGAAGAGGCGATGGCCGGCGACAAGAAAATCTTTCTTGCCACCCAGCACGACGCCTCTATCGACGAACCCAAACCCAACGAAATTTACAGCGTCGGAACCATCGTCAACATTGTGCAAAGCCTGAAGCTGCCGGACGGCAATATCAAAGTCCTGGTGGAAGGCGTGGAACGCGGCAAAGTGGTTTCCGTTTCCGATGAAGAGGGTTTCTTCCGCGCGGTCATCCGCACGTCGGGCTTCAAAGTGGAAACCGGCCCCCAGTTGGACCAGCTCATCAGCCGCGTCACGGGGCTCTTCGAGCAATACGTCAAGCTGAGCCAGAATCTGAATTACGAGACCATGATCGCCGCCATCCGGGTGGACGATCCGGGCAAGCTGGCCGATACCGTGGGCGCGAATCTGCAGCTCACCATCGAAGAGAAGCAGGAACTGCTCGAAATCTTCGATCCCATCGACCGCCTCACCCGCGTGGCCGAGATGCTCGACATCGAGATCGAAAAACTCAATGTCGACCGCACCATTCAGGGCCGGGTGAAGCGCCAGATGGAAAAGGCGCAAAAAGAGTACTACCTCAACGAGAAGATCAAGGCCATCCAGAAGGAACTCGGCCGCGGCGAAAAGAGCGAGATCGATGAGCTGAAAAAGCGCATCGAAAGCGCCGGTATGACCGCCGACGCCCTGGAAAAGGCCATGGCGGAATTGAAGCGGCTGGAGAACATGCCGCCCATGTCCGCCGAGTCCACCGTATCCCGCAACTACCTCGATTGGCTCCTGGCTGTGCCGTGGAAGAAGAAGTCCAAGGAAATCCGCGAGCTCAAGTACGCCGAGGAAGTGCTGGAAGCCGACCACTACGGTCTGGAAAAAATCAAAGAGCGCATCCTGGAATTCCTGGCGGTGCGCCGCCTGGTGAAGAATCCCAAGGGTTCGATTCTGTGCTTCGTCGGGCCTCCCGGCGTAGGCAAAACTTCCCTCGGAATGTCCATCGCCAAAGCCACCGGACGCAAGTTCATTCGCATGTCGCTCGGCGGCGTGCGCGATGAGGCTGAAATCCGCGGCCATCGCCGCACCTATATCGGCGCCCTGCCCGGCCAGGTGATCCAGATGATGAAGAAGGCGGGCACCAAGAACCCGGTCTTCATGCTGGACGAAGTGGACAAGATGTCCATGGACTTCCGCGGCGATCCTTCGGCCGCCCTGCTGGAAGTGCTCGACCCCGAACAGAACTTCATGTTCGTGGACCATTACCTGGACGTGGAATACGATTTGAGCCAGGTCTTCTTCGTGGCCACGGCCAACGTGATGCACACCATTCCGGCAGCCCTGCAGGATCGTATGGAAGTGATCCGGCTCTCGGGCTATACGGAGCTGGAGAAAATGGAGATCGCCAAGCGTTTCCTGGTGCGCAAGCAGATGGAAGCCACCGGCTTGGACAAGGATCAGATCGAGTTCACCGATGAAGGCCTCAACGGGTTGATTCAGTATTACACCCGCGAAGCCGGCGTCCGGAATCTGGAGCGTGAGATCGGCAATGTCTGCCGCAAGATCGCCCGCCAGGTCGTGAACAGCGAATCCGGTAAGGAAAAAAAGAAGCTGGCCAAGGCCGTGATCGATGGCGCCAAGCTGACCGAACTTCTGGGTCCGTGGAAATTCCGCGACCTGGAGACCGATAAGAAGAACGAAATCGGCGCAGCCACGGGCCTCGCGTGGACCGAAGTCGGCGGTCAGTTGCTCTCCGTTGAATGCACTTTGATGGAAGGTAAAGGCAAACTGACCATCACCGGCAAACTCGGCGAAGTCATGCAGGAATCGGCGCAGGCGGCCATGAGTTACATCCGGTCGCGAGCCCACACCTTCGGCCTGCCGCGCGATTTCTACCGCAATCTGGATGTTCACATTCACATTCCAGAGGGTGCGATTCCCAAAGATGGTCCGTCGGCAGGCATCACGCTGGCCACCACCATCTGCAGCGCGCTGACCCGCATTCCGGTGCGCGGCGACGTCTGCATGACCGGGGAAATCACCTTACGCGGCAAGGTGCTGCCCATCGGCGGCCTGAAAGAAAAGTTGATGGCGGCTCACCGTCATGGCATTCTGGAAGCAATTATGCCGCGGGAGAATGAGAAAGACCTCCCCGACATTCCGGACGCGATCAAGACAACCATGAAACTGCACTTCGTCGAATCCATGGACGAAGTATTGAAGATCGCCCTCGAAAGAGAATTGGAAGCTTTGCCCATGCCGGCGGGTAATCCGGCGATGGGTGTCCAGCCCGTCGAAGAGACCGTGGCTCACTAAAGGAAGGTGCCGGGCCAATCAGCCGGCAACGTGTTTCTTTGCGCGCAGAGTTTGTAACAAGTTCCGCCAGTCCGGACAGGCACCCCTCTGACCGGCTGCCCGAGATCGCTTTTTTGGGAAGAAGTAATGTGGGGAAATCCAGCCTGATTAACGCCCTGGTAGGGCACAAAGGGCTGGCATTTACCAGTAACACCCCGGGTCGCACTCAAACGATCAATTTTTATCGGGTGGACGAGACGATGTACCTCGTCGACCTCCCGGGCTATGGATATGCCCGGGTGCCTAAGCAGTTTGCGCAGGAATGGAAGACGTTAATCGACCAGTATTTGCAGGAGAGGGAAACCTTGAAGTTGTCCTGCGTGATTCTCGATACCCGCCGCGGATGGATGGACAAGGATCTGGACCTGAAGCGGTGGCTCGAGCATCACGGCAGGGAGTACCTGGTGATCGCCACGAAGATCGACAAGTTGAATCAATCTGAGTTAGAGCACGGACTTCGCGCCATTCGCAAAGAAGGCGTGGAGCCGATGCCGTTCTCGGCCGTGAGCGGCCGGGGAGTGAGGGAAATTTGGCAAGCAATATCGAAAACACTTCACCCACGGTAGGAAACAACCTGCCGCAGGAAAAATCCGAGAAACCCACCGAAACCACGGCTGAAAAACAGCCTCCCGCCCGCGAAGGCGCCTCCCCCGAAAACGAAAAGCCCGTCAAGGCCGACGCCGAAAAGCCCGCTAAGGCCGAAGAAAAACCGGCCGGGCATGCCCCGCGCGCCCCGAAAGCGGCCGCGCCCAAGCCGGCAGTCGACGCAACTCCAAAAGCTGCCGAGAAGCCTGTCGAGCCCAAACCGGAAGTCAAAGCGGAAGTGAAAACGGAGCCGCCACCCGCGCCTCCCGCTGCGCCTCCTGCCCCGCCTCAGGCCGCCCCGCCTCAGGCCGCTCCGCCGGCGCCGAAGCCCGCCGTGGAAGCCGTCGTACCGGAAGTCAAACCGGCCGAGTCCATTCCCGCAATCGAAATTTCGCCGCTGCATGGCGGCGGTCCTGGTGCGCAGCGGCGTAAGCAGCAGGCCGCTCAAAGCGCCAAGAACGGCACCCCGACACTCGACCTGGTCGAGCTCAAGGACATGAGCATTCAAAAGCTCAACCAGGTTGCCAAGGACATGAATATCGCCGGCTTTGCCGGCCTGCGCAAACAGGAATTGATCTTCAAGATCCTGCAGACCCAGGCCGAAAAGAGCGGCCTGATCTTCTCCGAAGGCGTCCTCGAATGCCTGCCGGACGGCTTCGGCTTCCTGCGCGCCCCCGAGTACAACTACCTCCCAGGTCCGGACGACGTCTATGTTTCGCCCTCGCAGATCCGCCGTTTCGACCTGCGCACCGGCGACACCATCAGCGGCCAGATCCGTCCGCCCAAAGAGGGCGAGCGCTACTTCGCGCTGATCAAAGTCGACGCCATCAATTTCGAACCGCCCGAGGAAGCGCGCAACAAGATCTTCTTCGACAACCTGACGCCGCTGTATCCCAACGAGCGGCTGAAGCTGGAGACCGCGCGCGACAACTATTCGGGTCGCGTCATGGATCTGCTCACGCCCATCGGCAAGGGCCAGCGCGGCCTCATCGTTTCTCCGCCGCGCACCGGCAAAACGATGCTGCTCCAGAGCATCGCCAATTCGATTACCACCAACCACCCCGAAGTTTCGCTCATCGTGCTGCTCATCGACGAGCGTCCGGAAGAAGTCACCGACATGCAGCGCAGTGTGCGCGGCGAGGTGATCAGCTCCACCTTCGACGAACCGGCCACGCGCCACGTACAGGTGGCCGAAATGGTCATCGAGAAGGCCAAACGCTTAGTCGAGCACAAGCGCGACGTGGTGATCCTGCTGGATTCCATCACGCGCTTGGCGCGCGCCTATAACACCATCGTGCCGCCCAGCGGCAAAGTGCTTTCCGGCGGTGTCGATTCCAACGCCCTACAGCGCCCCAAGCGCTTTTTCGGCGCGGCCCGCAACATCGAAGAGGGCGGCTCGCTCACCATCATCGCCACCGCGCTCATCGATACCGGCAGCCGCATGGACGACGTGATCTTTGAAGAGTTCAAAGGCACCGGCAACATGGAAATCCACCTGGAACGCAAACTCGTGGACAAGCGCGTATTCCCTGCCATCGACATCAACAAGAGCGGCACGCGTAAGGAAGAACTCCTGCTGCCGAAAGACGAACTCAACCGCGTCTGGATTCTCCGCAAGGTGCTGAATCCCCTCTCACCGGTCGAGACCATGGAACTGCTTCTGGACAAGCTCGGGAAGACCCGCAGCAACGGCGAATTCCTCGGCTCCATGAGCGGGTAGTTTAGCCCGCCGGATTGATCCACTTCAGTGTGTCGAACCGGCTGAAATCGCGGTCTGTGGAAGCCACGGTCGCACCATGTTCGATTGCCAGGGCCGCTATCACGCCATCGCTGATCAGCGGCCCTGTTACTTTGTAGCGCTGCACAAGATCCTGCAGGATCTCGAGGTGTCGCGGGCCAGCCTGGAGGAGCATAACGCCAGGAGCTTCCAGCAACTCTCGAACGATCTTGAATGCCTGGACCGGGGGGAGCGGATTCGCCAATATACGG
The DNA here is from genome assembly GCA_035551455.1 of Candidatus Sulfopaludibacter sp. GTDB lineage: Bacteria > Acidobacteriota > Terriglobia > Bryobacterales > Bryobacteraceae > Sulfopaludibacter. Next base: position 25,239 of record DASZMZ010000309.1, on the reverse strand, counting down.
GAATTCGTACCGATGCGAAGGAAGCCCCAGATCGTAACCAGTGGAATGCCAATGGTGTCCGTTCCGGAGAGAGCCTTTTCGAGCCACGCCGCCACGCTCTTGTTTTCGGGTGAGTTCAGGTCGTACGCGTAAAGAAGAACGTTCACGTCGAGAAGGATCATCGGTGGTCCGCGCCTTCCGCGTACTCCAAAAGCTCCTCGATGTTGTCGTAGCTCAAGCCCGGACGAAGGCCCATATGATGACCGCGGACTTTGAATGGCTTCCGCGCCGGCGCCTCCGACTGCGTAACCAGCGCAAGCCGAAGCAGATCGTTCAGCGTGTCCCGAAACGAAGCACCACGGTTGCGGCTTTCGGCCTTGACGCGTTCAAGAACGTCTTCGTCCAAAGTGACTGTGGTTCTGATGCTCATGATGCTTTCATCTTAGCATCAGTAGCATCATCATTGAGGGGCGCCGTGGAAGGCGGTATCATAGCCAAAGCCCGAAGGAGGCAGCCATGTCTACTCGCAGGAATTTCTTCGCCCAGGTGGGCGCCGCCGCCGTCGCGTCCCGCGTACTTCCCGAAGCGGCTTACGCACAACGTGCAGCCGTGAAGGGCAGCCTCGCCAAAGACATGGTGTGGCTCAACGCCAACGAGAATCCGGCCGGTCCGCCGCAATGTTCGCTGGACGCGATGAAAGCCGTGATGGCATCCAGCGGCCGCTACCACTACAACGAGTTTGAAGAAATCGCCGCGACCGTCGCCCAATCGGAAGGCCTCGGTGCCGAGAACGTGGTGCTCGGCTGCGGCTCGAGCGAGGTGCTGCACACCGCGGTGGACCTCTTCACTTCGCCTACCCGTCCGCTGATCACCGTCAGTCCCGCGTATGAAGGTCCGCGCGACGCGGCCCGCAATCTGGGCCATGCCGTCGTCCTCACCAACCTGCGCGACGACTATACCGCCGACGTCCGCAAGATGGCCGAAGAGGCCGACAAAGCCCACGGCGGTCTGATCTACCTCTGCAATCCGAACAATCCCACCTCCGCCGTCACCAACGCGCAGGACGTCGATTGGCTGGTGAGTCACCTGCCCGCCAACACCATGCTTCTGGTGGACGAGGCGTATCTTCATTTCGTGGAGCGCCCCGATGTGAAGAGCGCCATCCCGTACGTCAAGCAGGGCAAGCCGGTGATGGTGGCGCGCACGTTTTCCAAGATCTACGGCATGGCCGGGTTGCGCGTGGGATTCATGGCGGCGCGTCCCGATATCGCCGAGCAGTTGCGGCGCATGTCGCTCAACGTGATTTCGATTGTCAGCGCGCGCGCCGTGGTGGCCGCGCTGGCGGACCGCGACAACATTCTGCATGCCCGCAAGACGGCGCTGGTGAAGACGCGCGGCGACCTGACCGCATGGCTGCACGACCGCGGCGTCAAGTTCATTCAGCCGAACGCCAATTTCCTGATGATCGACACCGGGCGCAACGCCAAGGAGTTCATCGCCAAGATGCCCGCGCTGGGAGTAGCGCCGGGCAGGCCCTTCCCTCCCCTGGACAACATGCTGCGCGTCAGCATCGGCACGGACGCCGATATGGCCAAGTTCCGCGAAGTCTTCTGGAAGGTCTACAAAGGCTGATTCAGTCTTGCCGCAGCGCGGTCATGGGATCCAGTTTAGTGGCCCGCCGCGCCGGCAGGTACGATGCCACCAGCGCAATGGTCCCCAGGATGGCCGCCGACGCCACCAGCACCAGGGGATCCGTAGCGCTCACCTGGTAGAGCAGCGTTTGCAGGTAGCGCGTGAGAGCGAGCGCTCCGCCTACTCCGATCACCGTGCCCATGGCCGCCAGAATCGCGCCCTCCGACAGGACCCCGCGCAGCACGTTCGCCGGACGCGCACCCAGCGCCATGCGGATGCCGATCTCGTGACGCCGCTGACTCACCCCGTACGAGATGACTCCGTAGATCCCGATCGCCGCCAGTAGCAGGGCCAGCCCCGCGAAGCCCGCCAGCAGCTTCGTGGAGGATCGCGGCTGCCAGACGGCGCGCTCCACCACCTGCTGCATGGTGGCCGCATCCTCCACGGGCAGGTCGCGGTCGAGCGACCAGATTTCCTTTTCGATCGCCGGTATCAAAGCCGCGGGATCGGCCGAAGTCCGGGCGACCACCGTCACGTACTTCTGGATGTCCTCGGGATTCTGGCGATATGGGAAGTAGAACTCGTTGCCGGCGGCAGCGCCCCAATCGGCCTGCTCCGCGTCCTTCACCACGCCCGCCACCGTGGTCCACGCCGATTTCGATTGTGCGCCACCCAACCGGATCCGCTTCCCGACCGCATCCTCCCCCGGCCAGAAACGCTCGGCCATGGTGCGATTGATCAGCACCACCGGAGGCGCGCCGGCATCGTCATGTTCGGTGACATCCCGACCCCGGAGCAGCGGGATGTGCATGGTCTGAAAGTATCCAGGCATGACGACCCGGAAGGCCGCGCCGGGCAGATCCGCAACCGCGGGCGCAGGCCGGCCTTCCACCGTGAAGCTGAACGTCCAGAGGTCCCCTGCCAGCGGCAGATGATTGATGCCCGAGGCCGACTCGATGCCGGGAACTGCCGCCACGCGATCCAGCACCTGTCGATAGAAGCGGGTGCGTTTCTCCGGCTCACGATATGCCGGTCCGGTCAGCACGACCCGCATGCTGAGAACGTTGTGCGCATCGAAGCCGGAATCCACCGCGCTCAAGCGAGCCATGCTCCGCACCATCAGTCCTGCGCCCGCCAGCAGCATCAGGGAAACGGCCACCTCGGCCACCACCAGCGCACTACGCAGCGGCGTCCGGGAGCGGCCGGACGATCCGCGGCTGCCTTCCTTCAGCGTCCCGTGCAAATCGAGACTCCGGAATTGCCAGACCGGCGCCAGTCCGAAGAGTATTCCGGTAGCCGCGCACACGCCGAACGTAAACAGGACGACCACCGCGCCGATGCCGAGTTCCTGATATCGCGGCAGCGTGAAGCGGCTGGCGTCCGGGATGCTGGAAGCCAGCGCATGCACGGCGGCCCAAGCCAGCACCAGGCCCAAGGCCCCACCGGCGGCGGCCAGCGTCAGACTCTCGGCGAGCAATTGGCGCACCAGGCGCCAGCGGGCAGCGCCGAGCGCGAGACGCAGCGCGATCTCCTTGCGGCGTCCACTGGCCCGCGCCAGCAGCAGATTCGCCACGTTGGCGCAGGCGATCAGGAGCAGGAACATCACCGCGCCCAGCAGCACCAGCAGCGCTGGCTTCACTTTGGCCACCGTGACTTCATCGAGCGGCAGCACGCGCGCGCCCGAATCCACCCCGTACGATTCGGGGAAGGCGCGCTTTAAACGACTGGCGATGGTGGTCATTTCCGCGCGGGCCTGCTCCACGGAGACGCCGTCGCGCAGGCGGCCGAAGACGCGGAGAGAGTTGCCTCCGCGATCCGCCATACGCTGCGGCGAGAAGATCAGCGGGGTCCAGACTTCGGCCTTCTCGGCCCAAAACGGCGGAAAGTGGAAGCCGGCCGGCATCACTCCCACCACGCGATAGGCTGCGCCGTTCAAGGTGAGCGAACTGCCTACCGCGCCGGCGTCTCCGCCGAAGCGCCGCTGCCACAGCGAATGGCTCAGCAGCACTACCTGCTGATCGTCTTCCGTGAAGCCGCGCCCCAGTTCCGGGGAGACTTGCAGCACTCCCAGCAGGGACGGCGACACACGCAGGCCGGAGAGCTCTTCGGGCCGTCCGCTGCCGGTGAGCGATGCGCCCCAAGCCTCGGCCGCCGCCAGGGACGAAAACGAATGCTGCTGCTCGCTCCAATCCTTGAACGTGGCCGGGGACGTGGGGCTGGTGCCCTCGTGGCGCACGCTGGCCTCCTGGACGAACATCAGGCGTTCGGGATGCGGAAAAGGAAGGGGCCGGAGGAGCACGCCGTACACTACGCTGAACATGGCGCTATTAGCGCCGATGCCGAGGGCCAGCGCGGCGACGGCCGCCAGGGAGAACCTCGGCGATTGGATCAACGTGCGGACGGCATAACGAAAATCGGCGAGCATAGCCGTTAGACTATGCCCGCCGGGAAGGGTTAGGCAGGAGTGAGAGAACCGGTTACTGCTTGCGGGCGGCGTGCTTTACCGCGGCTTTCGGATGCAGCAGATTCTGGAATTGATCCTGCGGCAGCGCCAGTGAAACGTTCACCGAGTTACCGGAATTCGACACCGTCAGCGCCTTCGCCAGAGCGGCAGCCTGCGGATTTTGTGCAGCCTGCATCTGCGCCATGTTGGCGACCAGTTGCAGCATGCCTGCCAGCGTTGTGGCATTCTGCGCGGTATCGGCCTGCACCTGACCGGTAAAGGTCACGATCGAGCCGAACTTCACACCGCCGTTGGCGCTCTGGATTTGCTGCGCCACATTGATCTGCATCTTGGCGTTGGCGCCCAGACCCGGAGCAACCAGACCCGTATTCGGCCCCATCAGGCTCGACACCGGGACGGTGGAGACGAACCAGGCGTCTTCGGTGGCGCTCAAGTTCTTAATCTGAGCGAGCAGCGATGCCGGCAGGGTGGAGGGCGTCGATTGACGGTCAATTGCAGCCTTCACGCTGGCGATGTCGCCGGCGACTACCAGAGAGGCATTCAGAAACGCGACGGCGCCCACGTTCTTGTTGTCTTCCAGCAGGTTTACGCCTTTATAGGTTTCGGTGACGACATTGCCATCGGTTTGCGAGACCGCGGCAGTGGTGATGGCCGACACATTGAACGTACCGGTAGCCATCGCCAGACCGGTGGGAGCGTCCTTTACGGCAGTGGTGGCGGTGAGCACTTCGATCAGATCTTTACTGGGATCGAAGCCCACTTTTGTGGTGACCATGGCAAAGTTGGCATTGCCCGCGAACTGGCTCAACACGTACTGCCCGAACGGGCTCGTCTTGGCCGAAAGCACGTTCACACCGGCCACCACTTTGGCGTCCGGCATCACGAGGTTGAGCAGATTCTGGTCCACGGCGGGAAGCGTGCCAGTGGATACGGCGACTAGCGTCAGGGTGGTAAGTATTCGTGCCTTCATAACATTCAGGACGGGTGTCCTCCTCCATTATTAACGCGGCGGGGGGCCAATCGGGGTCTGGTCCACAATCTCTATGCCAAATCCTTCCAATGCAACGATTTTCCGGGGATGATTGGTGAGCAGGCGAATGGTGTGCAGCCCCAGGTCCGAGAGAATCTGGGCGCCAATCCCGTGCTCATGCTGTAATTGACGCTGCCCCGCCTCCCCTTTATAGTGCGTAAAATCGCGGTCGTGCGAGACCAGCCGCCGCCGACCGTCCGTGCCGGTCTGCGTGTGGAAGCCAGGACCGCTCTCGTGCAGGTAGACCAGAACGCCGCGTCCCTCTTCGGCGATCGCGCGCAGCGAATCGCGCACCAGGCGGCCGCAATCGCAGTTGGTAGATCCGAACACGTCGCCATAAATGCACCGCGAATGCATGCGCACCAGGACGCCTTCCTCGCCCGCCACCTCGCCGCGCACCAACGCCACGTGATACTCGGGATTGATGTCGCTGGTGTAAGCGATGGTGCGGAAGGGGCCGAATTCGGTTTCGATGCACCCCTCGGCGGCCCGGTGCATGAAGCGCTCCGTTTTCAGACGGTAGCGAATCAGGGCGGCCACCGAAATCATCTTCAGGCCGTGGCGCGCGCAGAATTCCAACAGTTGAGGCACACGCGCCATGGTGCCATCCTCATTCATGATTTCGCAGATCACGCCGGCGGGCGCCAGTCCGGCCAACCGCGACAGATCGACGCCGGCTTCGGTCTGACCGGCGCGCACCAGCACGCCGCCTTCGCGCGCCCGCAGGGGGAAGATGTGCCCCGGACGGGCCAGATCGGCCGGACGGCAGGCCGGGTCGATGGTCTGTAGAATAGTGCGCGTCCGGTCGGCGGCGGAGATGCCCGTGGTAACGCCGTCCCGGGCGTCGATCGATTCACAGAACGCCGTGCCGAAATTCGAAGTGTTGGTGGGACTCATCAGCGGCAGGCGCAGATAGTCGCACCGCTCCGGCGTGAGCGTCAGGCAGATCAGCCCGCGGCCGTGAGTGGCCATGAAGTTGATGATTTCCGGCGTGACTTTTTCCGCCGCGATGGTGAGATCGCCTTCGTTTTCCCGATCTTCATCGTCGACGACAACCAGCATGCGGCCTGCACGGATCTCTTCAATCCCTTCAGGCACGGAGACAAAAGCCATATCGTTCTATTGTAGAGGGCTGAAGCCTAGCCTACACGCGGCGCGGGAGTGAACAGCGCGAAGCCGGCGCCCTGCGGGTCCAAGACCACCGACATGTTGCCGACCTTCTCAATCGCCATGGGCCCCATCACCACGCGGCCGCCGAGTTCCTGGACCTTCGCCGTGGACGCGGCTACATCGGTCACATAGAAGTACAGCATCCAGTGCGGCGGAACTCCCGGAGGCATGTGCTCCGAGGGCGGAACGCCGCCGATGAAGCTCTCGCCGTTCTTGATGTGCAGGTAGCCGGAATTGTCGTGCTCGCCGGGAGCAATCTGCCAGCCGAATACCTCGCTGTAAAACTTCTTGGCCCCTTCTACGTCGCGCGTGGACAGGTCGGCCCAGCAGAACGTGCCCGGCACTCCGTTGATGCCGGCGCCGAAATGGCGCATCTCCTGCCAGATGCAGAACGTGGCGCCGGTCGGATCAATCGCCACGGCCATGCGGCCCACGTCGAACACGTCGAAGGGCGGTTGGATCAAGGTGCCGCCGGCCGCTACCACTTTGGCCGCGGTCTCGTCGGCATTCGCCACCGCGATGTAGATGCCCCAATGCGGCGGAATCCCCTGCGCCTTCATTTCCGGCTTCAGCGTGTAGCAGGCGCCGGTATCGCGACCCTCCAGCTTGAACATGGTATAGACTTCGCCCGGCCCCATCGGCATATCGGCCGCTGCCCATCCGAAAAGGCTGCCGTAGAAGCTCTTGGCTGCGTTCTGATCCGTAGTCGCCAGTTCAAACCAGCAGAAGGAACCCGGTGCGTATTTATCGATATTCGCCATGAGCGGCAGTATAGCAGAGGGCTCTGCGTGATATTCTGATCTTGATTTAAACCACTTACAAGGAGACTTCCGTGAGAGTCGGCGTATTCACCCCGTTGTTGTCGCAGTTGTCCCTGGAGGACGTACTCAAGAAGCTGAAGAGCAACAATATCGATACGGTGGAACTCGGCACCGGAAATTATCCCGGCGACGCGCACTGTAAGCTTTCGATGCTCGACAGCAAGACGGAGCTCAACGATTTTAAGGCGAAGCTGAATGATTACGGCTTCTCCATCAGCGCTCTGAGCTGCCACGGCAATCCGCTGCACCCGGATAAGGACCGTGCCAAGCACGATCAGGAGATCAGCAAGAAGACCATCCGCCTGGCCGAAAAGCTGGGTGTGTCCGTGGTGATTGATTTTTCGGGCTGCCCCGGCGATTCGCCGAATGCCAAGTGGCCGAACTGGGTGACCTGCCCCTGGCCCCCGGACTACCTGGAAATCCTCAAGTGGCAATGGGACAAAGTGGTTGAACCCTACTGGATCAAGCACGCCAAATACGCCGAAGATCACGGCGTGAAGGTGGCCATCGAGATGCATCCCGGCTTCGTGGTCTACAGTCCGGAGACGATGCTCCGGCTGCGCGCCGTCGCCGGCAAGTCCATCGGCTGCAACTATGATCCCAGCCACATGTTCTGGCAGGGAATCGACCCCATCGCCGCCATTCGCATACTGGACGACTGCATCTTCCACGTGCATGCCAAGGACACACAGATCTATGAGCGGAACCTGCCGCTCACCGGCGTCCTGGACACCAAGAGCTACACCGACGAACGCAATCGCGCCTGGATTTTCCGCACCTGCGGCTACGGTCACGGTGAGGAATGGTGGCGCGAATTCGCCTCCACGCTGCGCATGTTCGGCTACGACTACGTCCTGTCGATCGAGCACGAGGACAGCATCCTTTCGCCCGAAGAAGGCCTCACGAAAGCAGCGTCTTTCCTCAACGGCCTGATCATGAAACAACAGCCCGCCGCTGCCTGGTGGGTATAGCAGGCTAGCCGTTTTCGATACGCGACTTGAGGTCTGAATAAGCGTCGGCAATGAGGCCGGTGAGCGCCGCGGAGTTTGTGGCGGTCCCCGGCCTCAACTTTACATGGCGCATGAATTTGCCGGCGCCTTCGAGCAGGCGGGCGGGATCCGGCAGCGCGGAACCTTGAAAGAAGCCGACGTTTACGTGTGAAGTGAAGACGTTTACGTAGCCGAAGGGCACATCTCCGAAGCAGGCGACGGGACAGCCGTCGTGCAGAAGCTCGCGGACTTCGTCGCCGGACTTTCGCATCAGCTCAAACCAGTGATGGGCGATGGATCCCAATTCACCGGCATGGTCCTTCATCCACGCGTCGATGGCGGGGTCTCGCTCGACGGCGCCGTCGAAGCGCAGGAACTCCGTTCTCTTCATTGAGCTCTATGATACCCGGCAATCTGCAGAGCCGCGCACGTTAGTAAGCGCTGCTTTCCGGCAGTCTTCAGCGCGACGCGGGGTTCCAGAAGGGCTCCGGGGCGGCGATGAATTCCACGGGGACTTCGGGCACCAGGGGTTTCAGCCATTCGGCGCAGTACTTCATGCCGGCCTGTTCGGAGAGCACGTGGCCGATGATGATGAGGGCTTTTCGCTGGCCGGCGGCGATGCAATCCTGCACGTACTCCACGACCTCCCATTCGCGGGTCTCGCCGAGCGCCAGGACTTCGACATCCGGACGGGCCGCCATGGCGATGGCCGACATATAGCCCCAACTTACGGCCACTTTGTTGACCGTCATGTTGGGATCGCCCACGACGCGCATGGTGCGCGCATCCAGTTTCTGCTGCATGTCTTTGGCGAAGCGGGCCAGCGGGGTGTCCGGAAAATGGAACGTCCGCGAGTTCCCGGGATCGGCGTTTTTCTCCCACCCCAGGGCGCGCGCCATGCCCACGCCAATGCCGTCGGGCTGACGGGCGTGCCAGTGGTCGTGGAAGTGGAAGACAGCGGCCTGGTTCTTTTCGATGAAAGCCTTTTTAGCCAGATAGGCCGGGTCCTGCGCGAGCGGCTTCACGTCGTCCTGGTGCATGTAGACGGGCGTTTCGTGGGAGATGATGAAGTTCTTGCCGGCGGCGATGCAGCGCTTCACGACATCGAATGTGGCCATCATCGTGGTGGCGATCCCTTTGACCGGGATGGCGCCATCGCCGAGCACGATATGGTCGACGGTCTGGGCTCTCCAGGGGACGCCGACGTTTTGTCGAATGCGCTCCACCACCTGGTCCGCCGTCAGCGCGAGCGGAGTCTGGGATGCCAGCGGCTGCGCGCTGGAGAGCGCCAGTCCGGCGCCGATGAACGTGCGGCGATCATACCTCATTCGTGCTCCTTTGCTGACAGTGTGACAGACTCAGCGAGTAGCCCGCTTACGCCGCTATCCTTTATAATGAGATTTTCTAATCTGAAACAAATCCACAAGGAGATTTCATGGCAGCGAAGCGTATAGGTATCCTCACGGGCGGCGGCGATGTTCCGGGTCTGAATTCCGTGATCAAAACGGTGGTTTACCGTGGTAGTGAGATCGGATGCGATGTGATCGGAATCCGCCGGGGCTGGGAGGGCCTCACGCATGTCAACCTGCAGGATCCAGCCAGCCGGAACCGCTATGTGCTGCCCCTGAACCGCGAAAATACCCGCACCATCGACCGCACGGGCGGCACTTACCTGCACAGTTCCCGCACCAATCCTTCCAAGATGAAGAAGGTTCCGCCGGTGCTGGAAGGCCAGACGTTCACCTCCAGGGAATCCACCAAGAAAGGCGTCACCTCCACCGTCTTCGACGTGACTCCCGCCGTTCTGAAGAACATCGAAACGCTCGGCCTGGATTATCTCATCGCCATTGGCGGCGACGATACGCTGAGCTATGCGGCGGAACTGGATCGCCAGGGCATGAAGGTGATTGCCGTGCCGAAAACCATGGACAACGATGTGCGGAACACGGAGTACTGCATCGGTTTTTCCACCGCCATCACGCGCGCCATGGACGCCATTGAGCGCCAGCGGACCACCGTGGGATCTCACGAGCGCATCGGCCTGTTCCGCGTATTCGGGCGCGATGCCGGTTATACGGCTCTCTACACGGCCTACGTGACCAGCGTCCGCTGCTGCATTCCCGAGTACAAAGTTTCCCTGCCCAAGTTGATCGAACTGCTGAGCACGGACAAGAAGCACAATCCCAGCAATTACTCCCTGGCGATTCTCTCCGAGGGCGCCGAGTGGGAAGGCTACACCGTGAAGGAATACGGCGAAGCCGACGCCTTTGGCCATCGCAAAAAGATGAGCGTGGCCGAAGACCTGAGCAACGAGATCAAAGCCGCCACCGGCGAAGAGACCATCGTCAGCGACCTGACTTACGACCTGCGCAGCGGCAGCGCCGATTTCGTGGACCGCATGGTGGCTTCCACCTTCGCGGGTATGGCGCTCGACGCCATTCAACAGGGCAAGCACGGTGTCATGACTGCCATCACCGACGGCTGCTACGCCATGGTCGGCATCCCCGATCCCAAACTGGGACCACGCCGCGTGGAAGTGGCCTCGATGTACAACACGGAACGGTATCGCCCTACGTACGACGCCAAGTTGGGACTGCCGATCTTCCTTACCCGGGCATCGTAAAGCCTTGCGGTGGCCGCGTATTTTCGGCAAGCCGGAGCGCGCGCAACTCACCGGAGAGTTGCGCGCACGCATCCAGGCATCGTTCGACGAAGCAGCGCGGGATGAAGAGCACTTCCCTTCGTCCATCGATCCGCGGATTTACCACGTCAAACTGATTCGCCAGCATCTGGGCGATTTGCGCGGCAAACGGATTCTGGACGTCGGCTGCGGCAAGGGCCGTTTTGCCCGTGTCTTCCATGAACAGGAGCCGGAGGCCGAACTCTGGGGTCTGGACATTTCCGAGGAGATGCTGCGCTTCGTGCCCGAAGGCGTGCACACCCGCGCCGGGTCCATGACGGAACTGCCTTTCGAGGATGGCTGGTTCGACGGCGCCTACGCCACCGAATCCCTGGAGCATGCGGTGGAAATCGACACGGCTGTGAGTGAGATTTGCCGCGTGGTAAAACCCGGCGGACGCATCGCCATCATCGACAAAAACGTCGAAAAATGGGGTACGCTCCAAACTCCGGAATGGGAGAAATGGTTCGGCCGAAAAGAGCTGGAGCGCCTGCTCCGGCGCGACTGCCGGACGGTCGAAAGCCGATTCATCTCCTATTGGGAAGACGTGGAGCCGGACGGCCTGTTCCTCGCCTGGCTGGCCATCCGGTAAAAGCCCGAATAAACCTCGTCCGGGAGTTCTGAAAAAAACCTCTATGGCATAAGAAAGTTATGAAACATCCCCCCAATTGAGGTCGTTTTTGGTGAGAAATATTACATAGCTTCCAAAATCGAGGGTAAAATTACCGATGTCGAAATTCTACAGCTCAGGTATCTTACCCTTCAGAGGTGTTATGAATGAACCGGTCTTTTCGAGCAAGGTCGAGTAATGAAGATCCCCTGACTTATCTTCCCCGCAAGCCGGTGCAGGAATTCGCCAAGGGTACAGTGGTTTACGATTTGCAGCGGCCGAACGATCACCTTTATGTGGTGATTCTCGGACGGGTCAAAGTCACCAGCACGTCCGACGATGGCGTCCAGACAGTAGCCCGCATTGTCTGCGCCGAGGGCCTTTTCGGCGAGTCGTGCCTGGTAGGCGGCCAGCCCGGCTCCGAAGCGGCGGTAGCTCTGGACAACGCCAATGTGATGGCTTGGAGCCGAGCGGATATCGAGCAGCAGATTGAACGGGAACCGCATCTAGGCATCGCGCTTTCTCAATACCTGGTCCGCGAGTGTATCGAACTGCAGGACCGGATCGAGAGCATGGCGGTCCATAAGACGCCAGAGCGGGTCATGCTGGCGTTGTTGCAGTTGGCAGAAGACCTGGGAAGCCCGACGGTCGACGGTTCGGTGCGCATCGCTTCGCTGACACACCACACCATCGCCGAATACGTGGGGACGTCGCGCGAAATCGTGACTTTCCAGATGAACCGGTTGCGCCGCAACGGACTGCTCCGCTACTCGCGTAAGTTCATTGACATCAACGTGCAGTCGCTGCAGGATGGGCTCCGCAACGGGGGTATCACGGTGCCGCAACTGGCCAACAAGAAAAGCTACCAGTCGACCGGATAGGCGCTACACCAGGCCGCGCAGAATGGCTTCTCGCACTACCGAGGCAATCTCATGGACGTCCAGTTTCGCCATAATGCTGGCGCGGTGAGTGACGGCGGTCTTGAAGGAAATTCCCAGGGCGGCTGCAATCTCTTTACTGCTTTTTCCTTCCACCATCAGGTTCAGCACTTCGCGTTCGCGCTTGGAGAGATTGTGGCCGTCTTTGAGTGGGGCGTCAGTCAGGTTGACCGCAAATCTGACACGGGTCTTGACCTGACTCTGCAGTGTCGTTCGCAACTGCCTTGCCTTGAATCGCACCGACCGCGACTCGGCCAGAGCCTCCCGGTTCTGCAGCATGGCCGTTTCCAGTTCGCGCTCAATGTGAGCCGGGCTGTAGTATGCGGCAGCGCGGTCGCCCTCGTGCAACGGCAAAGGCGCCGGCGCGGGCTCAACATTTTCCACAACGGCATGAAAAACGTCGTGGCCAGCCATCTCTGATAGGAGGGCCGCCAGTTCCCGCGTCACTGCGCGCAATTCATCGGTTGTGGCGCGCTGCTCCAGAACGACCAGATGAAGAGAATGTCGAACCTGAAGAAGCTGTTGTTCTGCATCGGAGCTTTGTTCCATTGAAGGGCGCCCCTATCTTACAATGCCTAACCAGGAACACGCCTCGGACATTTGCTTGATAAATGCTGAATTTTAAGCAGTTAATCGTACACGAAGTGAAGAACCTTCTTTAGGTCCTCCCAAGCTTCGCGTTTGGCTTCCTGGTTGTAAGGCCGCAGGAGATAGGAAGGATGATAGGTCACCATGACCGCAATATCCTGCCATTTGAACCACTTACCACGCATCTTCGTGACGCCTTCCTTGCGGCCGATCAAAGCGCGGGCGGCAGTGCCGCCTAATGCGCAAATAGCCTTCGGACGGATCGCCGAAAGTTGGCGATAGAGGAACTGACCGCATACTTCCATTTCGTCCGGCTCAGGGGTGCGGTTCCCAGGTGGCCGGCACTTTACTACGTTGCAAATATACACCTGTTGCCTCAAAAGAGATATACCTTCTTTTTTGGCGGTGCCTTCGATCATTTGCGTCAGCAACTGACCGGCTTTCCCGATGAACGGGATGCCCTGCGCATCCTCATCCGCGCCAGGACCCTCCCCGACGAAAACCAGCGGGGCTTTCTCGTCCCCTACCCCGAAGACCAACTTGTTACGGCCTTCATGGAGGCGGCAGCGTTTACAATCGCCGATGTCCTGGAGAATGCGTAGCAGCGAGTCGTCTTTGGGTGCGAGAGGTGGCAGGTCCATAGGTTTAGGTGCGGCAACGGCTTCGGGAACTGGAGCGGCGACGGGAGCGGCGACGGAAACGGCCGGCGCCTCACCCCTGCGGTACAGAGTCTTGATTTGCAGATCCTGGTAAAACTCGAGATAGCGGCGGAGCTGATCAGTTTCCATTGGCGGCGTGAAGGGCCAGACGCAGCTTCAATACCTGGTCGAAGATGCGGTCGGCAATTTCGCGTTTGGAGGCGCGCTGCAGAGGAATCGACTCGCCTGTCCGCAGCACCAGCAGAACTTCGTTCTCATCGGACTCAAAGCCGAGGTCCGTCCCCCCGACCAGGTTGCCCACCACCATGTCGCAATTCTTGGATTCCAGCTTGCGGCGGGCCTCCTGTGCCAGATTCTGGGTTTCGGCCGCGAAGCCGATCAGCAGACGGTCGCCCTTTTTGCGGCCCAACTCGGCCAGAATATCGACCGTGGGGTCCAGCTCCAGAGAAACGCGGGCAGCGGTTTTCTTGACCTTCTGATCGGGCACCTTACTCAGGTGAAAATCGGCAACGGCGGCGGCCTTGATCACAATCCCCGCGGAATCGAGATGCTGGAAGACCTGATCGCGCATTTGCTGGGCAGTATGGACGTGGACCACTTCCACACCTCTGGGCGACGGCAGATGCACGGGTCCGGAAACCAGAGTCACCCGGGCTCCGCGAGCCGCGGCGGCTTCAGCCAGCGCATAGCCCATCTTGCCGCTGGAGCGATTCGAGATGTAGCGGACCGGGTCGAGCGGCTCCTGGGTGGGTCCGGCGGTCAACAGCACCACCTCGCCTTCCAGGTCGCGGCGCTTCCGGCTTTCCAGTTCGATGGACTCGGCAATCGTCTCCGGGTCCGCCAGGCGGCCGGGACCGGTCATGCCGCAGGCCAGGTAGCCGCTATCGGGCTCGACAATCCGGTGTCCGCGCTTGCGCAGAGTCTCCAGATTGGCCTGTGTAGCGGGATGCTCCCACATGTTGACGTTCATGGCGGGCGCGATGACCACGGGTCCGGTGAAAGCGAGGTACAGCGTGCCCAGGAAGTCTTCGGCGATGCCGTGAGCGAATTTCGCCAGCAGATCCGCGGTGGCCGGTGCGATCACCAGCAACTCGTGTTCCTGGGCGACCGAGATATGCTCGATGGCGCTTTCGATGGCGAAAAGATCGGTGAGGACTTTGCGCCCGGTGAGGGCGGCGAAGGTCAACGGCTGGACGAATTGCTGGGCGGCCGACGTCATGACCGCCTGCACCTGATGATCCTGCTGCATCAGCAGCCGAGCGAGTTCGGCCGCTTTATAGGCGGCGATTCCGCCTCCAATGCCGAGAATGATCTTCATGGCAGGGCGGCCGTTGAATTAGAGGGCCGGCGTTTCGGGAAGCATGTGATCGACCAGCGGTCCGGTAAGGGTGTACTTCACCAGGCCGCGCCGTACTTCTTCGGTGGCGATGATGGTCGGCTTCTTGGATGAAGTGGGCAACACGGGCCGGGCGCCGCCCTGCAACTGCCGGGCGCGTTTGGCCGATACGATGATGAAGCGGTAGGTGCTCTGTTCCGGATCGTCCGGGATGGTGCAGTGCGCGTTATTGCGAGGAACTTTGTCGCCCATAAATTATCTCTTTACCTCAAAAGTCTCCAGAATAGGCCGGATCTGATCTTCAATCCTGGTCCGCCGTACGCGCTCAGCGCTCACAATCGCGCTCATCACGGCATCCGACTCGTCCAGGTAGCTATTGATCAGAACGTAATCGTAGTCCTGATAACGGCTGATTTCTTCGGCCGCTTCCCTGAGCCGTCTTTCAATCACTTCTTCCCGATCCTCACCGCGCGCACGCAGCCTTTGTTCAAGAATCTGCCGCGAGGGAGCCAGGATAAAGACGGTAACCGCCTCAGGAATCTGACCCTTCAATTGTCTCGCACCTTGCACGTCGATGTCGAGTACCAGATCGCGTCCCACCCGGCGAGCCTCTTCCAGAATCCCCCTGTGGGTGCCGTAATAGTTGCCAAACACTTGAGCCCATTCAAGAAACTCGTTATTGGCGATCATCGCTTCGAAGGCTTCGCGGGTCACGAAACGGTAGTTACAGCCATCCACTTCGTTGCCTCGCGGCGTCCGGGTGGTGTACGAAATAGAGAACATCAGCCCTGGATCCTTGGCGAGCAGGCGATGGACCAGGGTGGATTTGCCGGATCCGGAGGGGGCGGAGATGATGAAAACGGTGGTCATTATTCCAGGTTTAAGGACTGTTCGCGGATCTTATCGATTTCGGACTTGGCGGCCAAGGCGAGCTCGGTAATCGTCAGCCCGATTTCTCCCAAGCCGCCGGTTTTCGAGAGAACGGTGTTGGCCTCGCGGTTCATTTCCTGAAGCAGGAAGTCCAGGCGTTTTCCCACTTCGCCTTCTGCCTGAAGGATGGCTTCCAGTTGCGTGGCATGGGTGCGCAGGCGGACCAGTTCCTCGGAGATATCGCTGCGGTCGGCCAGCAGCGCGGCTTCCTGCGCCAGGCGCTGGGGGTCCATGGCGAAGCCCTTCAGCAGGTCGCCCAACTTCTCTTTCAAACGGCGATGGAAGGCCGGGACGGCGCCTTCGCGAATCTCTTCCATGCGGACCACCAGAGTCGAGATGTTGCCGCAGCGCTGCCGCATTTCCTCGGCAGTGGCCTGGCCCTCGCGCTCGCGCACGACGTTCAGTTCCACGACCGCCAGGGCCGCCGCGTCCAGCACGGCGCGGCTGAGGTCCTCGCTAATCTCCTGATCTTCGGCGCCGCCAAACATCCCCGGAATCCGCAGGGCCGCATTCAGATCGGGCAGCGATTCCAACTGATACTTCTCACTCGCCTGGGCGAAGGCGCGCATGTAAGTGTCCAGGAGGGCCCAGTTCACGGGAGCTTTTTCCGGCGCCACGGTGCGGGTGAGCGCCGCGTGGATCTGGACATGCCCGCGCGCCATGCCGTTCTTGATGATGCCGCGGAGGTCGGCTTCGAGTCCATCGAGTTCGGCGGGCATGTGAAAATGCAGATCGAGCGCCCGATGGTTCACGCTCTTCAGGCTGAGGACGATTTCCCCGCCGGCAACCGTCTTCCTTACCCGGGCAAAGCCGGTCATACTGCGTACGCTCAAAGGTCCACCACCGATCCGGTATCCTCGAACTGAAGTTCGTGGAGCCGCTGATAAATACCGCCTTGAATCACCAGGTCCTCATGAGTGCCGATTTCGCGGATGCGGCCCTTAGCCAGCACCACGATCTTATCGGCGCGCCGTATGGTGGATAGCCGGTGGGCGATCACGATGACGGTGCGATGCTCCATGAGATTGGCCAATGCCTCTTGTACCAGCATTTCACTTTCGGTATCCAGATGGCTGGTGGCTTCGTCCAGCACCAGGATGGGCGCGTTCTTCAGCAGGGCGCGTGCGATGGCCAGGCGCTGACGCTGTCCGCCGCTCAGGCGCGCGCCGCGATCGCCCACCATGGCGTCGTAGCCGCCCGGCAGACGTTCGATGAATTCGTGAGCCAGGGCTGTCTCCGCTGCGCGTTGAATCTGCTCGCGCGAGGTGCCGGGACGGCCGTAAGCGATATTGTTGGCCACCGTATCGTTGAACAGGAACGTGTCCTGCGCCACGATGCCGATGAGCGAACGCAGCGAAGCCAGGTTGACGTCGCGGACATCGTGGCCGTCGATGGTCACCGCGCCGTTGTTGACGTCATAAAAGCGCGGCAGCAGATTGGCCAGCGTGGTCTTACCGCCGCCGCTCGGACCCACCAGAGCCACCACTTCGCCCGCGCCCACGGTCAACTCCAGGCCTTCCATGCGGAAGCCCGAAGGAGCATTGGGATAGTAGAACGAGATGTTTTCGAAATGGATGCCGCGCTCGAATTTCTCCAGACGCTCCGCGCCCGGCTTCTCGGCGATTTCTTCATCGTGATCCAGATACTCGAAAATCTTGTGCGACGCGCCGAGGGCCTGCTGGAAGATGTTGTTGATGCCGACCAGGCGCTTCACGGGTTCGAGCAGCATCAGGAGGGCGATGACAAAGCTGGTGAAATCGCCGGCGGTGAGCGTGGCCACTTTGATCTGCGTCCGGGCGTAAGTGACCAGGACCACGATGGTGACCGCGGCCATGATGTCGATCAGCGGCGAAGACAGTGACTGCTGCAAAACGTACTTCACATTGGTCTTGAGCAGGCGGCCGGCGGCGTCGCGAAAGCGCTTGGTTTCGTACTCCTCGGCGCCGAAGGCTTTGACCACCATGTGTCCGCTCAACGTCTCTTGCAGGATCTGGTTCAGCTCGGCCTGCCGATCCTGCGTGCCGCGGCTGATGCGCCGGATGCGCTTGCCGATCCGCGTGGTGGGCAGCATGATGGCCGGCAGCACCGTGAAGCTGATCAGGGCCAGCCGCCAATCGGTGGAAAACAGAAAGAACAGCAGCGCGATGGCCGCGAAGATCTGTCGCAGGAAATCGGCCAGAATCTGAGACGTGGCCACTTGCACCTTATCCACGTCGTTCATGATGGACGACATGAGCTGGCCCGTGGACCGCGCCTCGAAGAACTGTGCGCCCTGCTTCACCACCTTCTGAAACACGGCGTTGCGCAGATCCGTGACCGACGAAAAGCCGGCATAGCTGATCAGATAGTTGCCTAAGTAATCGCAAACGCCTTTGACGACGAAGACTCCGACGATGGCCGCCGCCACCATAAACCAGACGCCGTGATTGTGAATCGGGACCAGGTCTTCCAGAAAAATCTGATGGCCCAGAATGGGATGGGGCAAGAGCGGCGTGGGACCGGGCGGCGGATGGAGCACCAGCACCTGGTCGAAAATGGGCTTCATCAGGCGCGTCATCAGGCCCAAGGCAGCGCCGGCAATCGCCATCAGGAACGTGGATGCCAGCAGGTGGGGCCAGTATCGGCGACCGTAACTGAGAAGGCGCTGGATGTTCTTCATGCGGCCACTCCCAATCGGGCCAGGGCGCTCAGAACCTGCGCAGTCTCCACGGCGGCGATACCGGCGGGAGCGGTCACTACCTCAGACGCCGTCTTCCACGGACCCCAAATGTCAGGATCCGATTGGCCGAAGATGGCGACTACGGGCAGGCCGAAAGCGGCGGCCATGTGGGCCGGTCCGGAATCGTTGCCGACGAAGAGAGAGGCTCCTGCCAGCAACTGCTTGATCTCGGAAAGGGACGCCCCGCGGACGGTGCGGTGGGAAGTGAAGGCGCTCAGGTCGTCGGCAGCCGCGCCGATGAAAACCGGCTGCATGCCGGCCTGCTGGAGATGGTGGGCCACCGCAAGGAAGCCTTCCGCCTTCCAGGTCTTCTCCGGCGTGGCGGCAACGGGATGAATGACGCAGCGGGGCTGCGGCGGCGCGGGAGTGGCGGCGGCAAACAAACGGGCGCGCGGAATCTCCGTGAGCGGCACGCCCAGCCAGAACATGGCGCTGGCGGCGTGCTCGGCGGTATGGACCTTCCGGTCCACGTGTAAAATCTGCTGCGCCCGCGGAATTCGGCCGTTATAGACGAACTGATGGCGGAAGTGGCCGTAGCCGGCGCGCCGGCGTGCTCCGGAAAGGGCGGTGAGCCAGGCGCTACGGGTGCCGCCGTGCAGATTCAGACACAGCCGCGGCTTCCAGGCGCGCACCGCTCCCAATTGGGGAGGCAGAATGGCGTCGACATCGGGATTGGCTTCGAAGATTTCGCGGAAACGGTCTTCCACCGCGATGGCGATGCGAAGATCGGGCCGGGCGGATTTCAGAAGATGGAGCGCGGGTGTAGTGAGGACGCAATCGCCCAGCGATCTGAGCCGGAGAATCGCGACCTGGCTCGCTCGCGGCAGATCTTCCAAAACGCTTCCCACGGGATTTATTCTTCGATTCTCGCCTCATCGACGAGCATTACGGGAATGTCGTCGCGCACGGGATACACGCGATGACATTGCACGCACTTGAGGCCGCTTTGATCGGCCTTGAGTTCAACCGTCGCTTTACAGACGGGGCACACCAGGATCTCCAGCAGTTCTTTGCTGATAGCCATAGTCGGAATTCTCAGTTTAGCAGCTTCCCAGACGTGCTAAACTACGCTTTCACACTTACAGAATGCTGCTCGCCAGAGAATTCGTCGCCTACCTCTCCCGACAACTCGTCAAGAGGCTCTCTCCCGGAATGATCGAGACATCCTCTCCCGATTTGGTGGCTGAGAAAATCAATGACGTCATTACCGAAGAATTGTCAGCGGAAGATCGTCTGAACGATGAAGTGCGGGACCTGCTCAGTCAATACGCCGAATATATGCGGCGCGAGAGCGTCAGTTATCAGGAGATGTTCCGCCGCATCAAGAATACGCTGATCTCGCAGCGCAAGGTGATTCGCGCCTCGGGCCGGGATTCCGGCGATTCCATGAAGCTTTCGCGCGACAAGGTGACCGACATCTCTCACAAGATTGTCGACATGCTGCGCAAGAATCGCGATCTGCGGCTGAAGAATAAAGACACTAATACGGTGCGGCTGGAACTCCTGAAGGTCATGACGGACCTGCTGCTGGCCGAAGACAAAGTGGATCGCGCCTCGCGGCAGAAGATTCGCTCGCAGAAGCGCGACATCCCCGAAGGCACCGAGGAGTGGGACATTCTCCACCGGCGCTACTACGCCGAGGAACTCAAGAAACTCGGCATCGACCTCGGGAAATAAGACCTAGCCAAGGGCTCCGCCCTTGAAATCCCTGCGGGATTTGGGAGTCAGGAGCCAGAAGTCAGGAGTCAGAATGCACGTGCTCTACCTTTTGTAACCGATCATGCGGAGGAAGGCTCTCCGTTTGCCCGCATCTTCTGAAGTTTCCACGCCTTTGGGCGGTGCACCATCGATCACGCCGATCACGCCCCTGCCCTGCTCCGACTCGGCGATCACTACCTGCACCGGATTGGCGGTGGCGCAGAAGATGCCGCAGACTTCGGGCACGTCCTTGATGCGTCCCAGCACGTTGATGGGGTAGCCTTCGCGCATCACCACCACGAAAATATGTCCGGCGGCGAGGGCGGTCGCATTGCGCGCGGCCATGGCTTGCAGCGCATCGTCGTTCCCATCGACGCGAGTCAGACAGGGGCCGGACGCCTCGTTGAAGGCGACGCCGAATTTCATCTGCGGCACGGTATTTACGATGGCCTCGTAAATATCTTCGACGGACTTAATGAAATGAGTCTGTCCGAGAATCAGGTTGCCGCCTTCGGGAATCTCCAGCGGCACGGTCGAAAGTTGCATCAATCACAATAGTGCCACAGGCGCGACCGGCCAGGCGCCGCGGGCCTCTTCCAGGTGAACGGCGAGCTGCAGTAGGAGTTCATCCTCGAAGGGACGGCCCACCAGTTGCACGCCGATGGGCAGGCCGTCGGAGGAGAGCGCGAGGGGCACGGTCACCGCCGGCAGACCCAGCACATTCGCCAGCACCGCCGGCATCATGGCCTGAAAGAGGCCGATTTCGGTTTCACCGGCCGCGAATTTTCGCTCCCGGTGCCGAAAGGCCGCAACACCACACACCGGCATGACGACGGCCGAGCGCTTCTCCAACTGGCGCAGAAACGAGGCGCGCATGCTGTGTCGCGCGGCCAGATTCACGAGCACCTGTTGGGCAGTTAGCTCTTTCGGGTCGAGCGCTTCGAGGAGGGTCCAATGCAGTTCGCTTTCGCGGCCCTCGGCCAATTTACTCAAGGCGGAGAGCGGCCATTTGAAGAGCGCGGCCCAGACGTTGGGAGCTCGATCGAGTCCGGCGGGCTGGAACTCGTCAACGGGAAAACCAGCGGCTTCGAGCAGCGCGCCGGCGCGGCGGACAGCGGCGCGCACCTCGGGATGGAGGGGCACCGCATAGAACTGGTCCCAGACTCCCAGGGAGACGCCGCGCGAATCCGGCTGGGATAAGGGGACGGGTACGGAGGCCGGGTCGAACGGATCGTAGCCGGAGAGGACGCTCAGCAGCAGTTGCAAATCGCTGGCGTCGCGGGCCATGGGTCCGGCGACGGTGAGGAGGCCGGGAGATCCCAGCGACGGGAAATGGCCGCCGGTTGAAATGCGCCCGGGCGTGGGCTTCAGTCCCGCGATGCCGCAGAAGTGGGCGGGCACGCGGATGGAGCCGCCGCCATCGGTAGCCAATCCGCCGGCCGAACAATAGGACGCGATGGCAGCGGCCTCTCCGCCACTGGAGCCGCCGGAAGTGCGCTCGACATTCCAGGGGTTGTTGGTGCGGCCGGTGAGGAAATTGTCGGTCTCAAAGGCTGCCAGCATTTCGGGAGTATTCGTCTTGCCGAGCACGATGGCGCCGGCGCGGCGCAAACGGGCCACTGCGGGCGCATCGGAGGCGGCCGGAGCATCGCCGCGCAATCGACTGCCGGCCTGAGTGGGCAGTCCGGCGACATCGAAGCTGTCCTTAATGGTGACCGGGAGGCCGTGCAGCAGTCCCAGAGACGTTCCGTGGCGGACGGCGCTTTCTGCCCGGCGAGCCTCCTGGCGAGCCTCCTCGGCGCGCACCCGGACGAAGGCGTTGATGGCCGGGCTGACCGCTTCGATTTGGCGCAAGTGGGCTTCCACCAGTTCCACCGGCGAGACGGCGCCTTCGCGAACCAGCGACGCCATCAGACGAAGAGACGAACGATGCGGCACGATCTACGAACCCCCACTGTTATAGTAAAAGCTGCATGCTGCGTTTGCTCGCCGGATTTCTTCTGCTGCTGCCGGCATTGTTCGCCGCCGGACGCGAGCTGGTCATTTTCGACACGGACTCCTGCGCGTTCTGCGACGACGGGGCGGCGCTCGTGATGCTGCTGCGCAGTCCCGAGCAGGTGAACGTTCTGGGAATTACCGTGGTGCCCGGGAATGTCTGGCCGGTGCAGGGCGCCGAGTACATGTTCCACATTCTGGACCTGCTGAGGCGGCCGCAGATTCCAGTTTATACAGGCGCGATGACGCCGCTGATCAATACCTCGGCAATGGCCCACGAATTCGCCCGGCGGTGGCCCGGCGTGGAATATTCGGGCGCCTTCGCACTGAGTCCCACGGAGGTCAAAGCGGCGCCCGGCGCGAAGCTCACGCACCGCGTGGCACGCGCCGAAGCGGTGGAATATCTGATCGGCGAAATTGAGCGGCATCCCGGCGAGGTGACGATTCTGGCGCTCGGTCCTATGACCAACATCGCGCTGGCGCTGCGCATGAAACCGGCGATCGAGACCAAGATCAAGCGCATCGTCTTCATGGGCGGCAATCTGAAGGTGGGGGGCAACGCCTCCACGTCCGCGGAATTCAACTTCTGGTTCGACCCGGAGGCGGCGCGCATCGTACTGCGCTCGCGCATTCCGCAAAAGATCATGTTCGGCCTCGACATCTGCAATACCGCGCCGCTGCATAAGGCCGAGTTCGACCAGATTGTGAGCGTGCAGACCCCCATCACGGAGTTGTACAAAGAGGAGCTAGGCAATCGCTACCCCGGATTTCTGAGTCATCCGAATGCCACGGGTTACATGTGGGACTCGCTGGCGGCGGCCTACTTACTGGATCCGGGGTTTGTGACGCGCAGCGAGTCGCACTATCTGGACGTGCTGACGGTGTGGAACAAATACTACGGCGCGACGGTGCCACTGGATCGGGATCGCCGGATTGCGCCGGATGCGACTCCGGTAACGGTGGCGATGGAACTGGACTTCAAGCGGATCTTCGCGTTGTACAAAGAGAAGCTGACGAAGCGCGAATAGTCGAGCTGGATGCGGGTGAGTAAATTTCGTCCTTTTTCGATTCCTGCCACGGGCTGCTAGAAATCTCGTCAAACTAGTGGACAGATTCAACCGTCTTAGGCTCTGGAGGATTGGGATGAGAATTACCGTTGCGGTAAGCGGCCTGTTAGCAATCGGGTGCTGCCTGACCTTCGGACAGACCACGAAAACGCCATCCTTCGATGTCGCATCGGTGAAGCCAGTCACCTCAGCCGCGGGGGATCGACAACCCATTGACTTCCGAGTGCAGCCGGGCGGCAGACTGACTATCACGAATCTCAGGCTCAAAGTGATCATCCGAGAGGCGTTTGGGGTGAAGGACTATCAGATTGCGGGCGGGCCGGCCTGGATGGATACGGATCGTTTCGATATCGCAGCCAAAGCGGAAGGCGATCCCACGCGCCAGCAGATGATGACGATGTTGCAAGCCCTCCTGGCCGATCGCTTCCACCTCATGGTTCACCGGGAGACGAAGGAAGGAAACATCTATGCGCTGGCAGTCGCCAAGAATGGCCCAAAGTTCAAGCCATCGTCCGCGGATGAGACCTACGTTCGGCTACCGAAATACACCAGTGGACCAGCCTGGGGTGAGCTACACGATAGGCGCCCAGAAGGCCTCCATGGCGCTGTTCGCTGAGCGGTTAGGCGAGATGCAGTTGGGCCGTCCAGTGCTCGACCGCACCGGCCTGCAGGGCGAGTTTGATTTTAAGGTGGAATACGCAACCAACGACAATCCCGATGTCGGCGCTTCTATTTTCACCGCCGTTCAGGATCAGCTCGGACTCAAATTGGAGGCGACGAAAGGTCCCTTGGAAATGCTGGTCATAGACCATGCAGAGAAGCCATCGGCAAACTGAAACCCACGGAAGCACTCTACAAGTAGAGTTTCGTGTCGTAGAGCAGGGTGACGCGGCCGTTGGTCTGGTAGGCGTCGAACAGGGCGGAGAGCGCGTCGAGCATTTCCTGATAGGCGGCCGTACCGCGCGCGGGAGCGTAGGACGAAGATGCCAGGCGGCCTTGCAGACCCGCGAGATCGAACACCTGGCGATTTTCGAATTCCACTAAACGCCAGGGACTGCCGCCGAATACGACATCGATGGCGTCGTGCTGGATACGGGTGATCTCGGGCGCGTAGCGGCGCACGATCTCATCGTAGGCAGCCTGGAATCCGTCGCCCACGGCGCGTTCGTTCCAGACCAGGACAATGCGGCCGGAGGGTTTAAGAATGCGCACGAACTCGGCGCGGGCGTCCGCCGGGTCGAACCAGTGGAAGGCCTGGCCGGCAGTCACGAAATCCACGCTCGCATCCGGCAAGGTGGTGGCTTCGGCGCGGCCGTCGATGGGGTGAAAGCGCGGCCAGGCGGCGAGTTGGCGCGCGCCGGAATTCCGCATCTCGCCATTCGGTTCGACGCCGAAGACTTCGCAGCCGGCCTTCAGGAACAACTCGGCCAGCAAGCCGGTGCCGCACCCGATATCGGCGATGGTCGAGCCGGCGGTGAGTCCGCATTCGGTCTGCAACAGCGCCGTGAGTTCGGGCGGATACGAGGGGCGATGGAGCGCGTAGACGTCGGCGCGATCGGTAAAGCGGTGGGTGGGATCGGTCTGCATGCAATGATGATAAATTGGTTCACCTATGAACAGCGAGCCACACATCGTCGTGGTCGGCAGCGCCAATATCGACCTGACGACCTTCACCGATGAATTTCCGCGTCCCGGCGAGACGATTTTCGGGCGCGAGTTCCACTTGGGATTCGGCGGGAAGGGCGCCAACCAGGCGGTGGCCGCGCGATATTGCGGAGCCCGGGTTTCGATGGTGGCGCGCGTGGGCGACGACCTGTTCGGTCCGGCGACCATCGAGAATTTCAAGAAGCTCGGCATCGACACCAGTCACGTGCGGATTACCAAGGGCGTGTCGAGCGGCGTCGCGCCCATCTTTGTGGATAGCGCGGGGCAGA
>DASZMZ010000308.1:0-3074 GCA_035551455.1 Candidatus Sulfopaludibacter sp. | reverse complement strand
GCGCGCCTTTTCCAGATACTTCGCGGATTGTTCCAGGTTTCCCATCTGAAAGTAGGTCATCCCCATTTGTGAATTGGCCAGCGGGTCGCCGGGCCGCTCCAGGACCGCGAAGGCGTTGTACTTCCAAGCCTCATCGGTCTTACGCTCCGTCACCAGGACTCCGCCGAGATTTACCAGGGGCTCGTAGGCTCTCGGGTCCTGCGAGAGCGAGTTGCGGAAGCACTCTTCGGCCCGGTCGAACTGCTGCGTCTGATACGCGATGGTGCCGAGTTCGTTCCAGGCGCCGGCGAATTGCGGCGCGAGTTCCACGGCATGCTCCAGGTGTTTGACCGCCTCCACGGTGTCGCGGCGGCCCAGGTATTTGAGGGCTTCCTGATAATCGTGGAGCGCCTTCTCGGGAATGGTCAGCTCGCGCGCCGAGATGGAATGCTCCTGCCGCATGATGTCGCCATAGACGAAATCGGCATCTTTCAAATTGAGGTGCAGCGTGACGCGGCCATGGGCATCGGCCGTTCCGGGGCCCACTTCCACCGTCTTGCGGGCCTCGCCGCGCGCGGGCAGGTAGACTGCGAGCGTGTATGCGCCGGCCGCGAGTTTCTTGAAGTTGAACCGGCCGGAATCGTCACTCTGCGTGAAGGCGTGAAATGGCGAGGTGGCCCCGAAGAGCGTGACGGCCGCCGCCGCTTCCGGCGTCACCTGACCGGAGAGTTCGAACACGGCGTCGGCGGCATGCGCCGCGCAGGCGGCCAGCAGGATGGCGCACAGCGTACGCAAAGGCGGCTCCTCACGGACATTTTAGCGCCCGCTGCGGCAGCGGTATACAATACCAGCTTGTGACTCCGCCACAGGCGATCCGTAGATCCGGCCTCTCCGCTGTCGAGTGGCGCGTTTTGCTCCTGCTCGTCATTTCAGGATTCCTCAATTACTTCGACCGCTCCAACCTGTCGGCGGGCGCCACCGATATTCAGCGCGAGCTGCACCTTTCCAGTTATCAACTCGGGGTGCTGCTCTCGGCCTTCTTCCGCACGTACGCCGCGCTGCAACTCTTCGTAATCTCGGGCTGGCTGGTGGACCGTTTCAATGTCTGCTGGGTTCTGGCGGCGGGCTTCTTCATCTGGTCGGCCGCCACGGCGCTCACCGGAGCGGCGCAAACTTTCGCCATGGTGTTCGGGCTGCGGCTGCTGCTGGGCATGGGTGAATCCATCGCCTATCCGGCATATTCGCGCATCCTGGCCAACAACTTCCCGGAGCACCATCGGGGCTTCGCCAACTCCGTGATAGATGCCGGCACAAAGTTGGGGCCGGCTTTGGGCACGCTATTAGGCGGCCTGCTGATGGCGATTTACGGATGGCGGTCATTCTTCCTGGCGCTGGGCTTCAGCAGTCTGCTGTGGCTGGTGCCATGGCTGCTCTGGATGCCGCGCGGAAAAGGTGTGGCGGCGCGGGACGATCGCGGGAGCATTCCGAGCGTGTGGGAGATTCTGCGGCAGCGCTCGGCCTGGTTCAGCGCGTTGGGGCTCTTCTGCACCAACTATTTCTGGTATTTCCTGTTGACGTGGCTGCCGCCGTATCTGGAGACGGAGCGCCATTTCTCGAAGGCGCGGATGGCGTGGTTCGGGTCGGCCGCCTATTTCGCCGTGGCCCTTTCCGGCGTTACTTCGGGCTGGCTGAGCGACCGGATGATCGCGCGCGGCGGTTCGCCCACGCGGGTCCGCAAGAGTTTCGCCGGGATCGGCCTGCTGTTCTCGACGCTGATTCTGCCGGTTTCGGTGATCCAGAACGACCGCTTGGCGATGGTGCTGCTGATGACGGCGTGTCTCTCGTACGGGCTGTTCAGTGCGAATCTGTTCGCCATCACGCAGACGCTGGCGGGTCCGCGCGCTGCCGGGAAGTGGACCGGAATGCAGAACGGTTTCGGCAACCTGGCAGGCGTGGCGGCGCCCTGGCTGACGGGATTCATCGTGCAGCGGACGGGCCATTTCTTTCTGGCCTTCCTGGTGGCCGCCACGGTGGCGCTGCTGGGCGCGGTCTGCTTCGTGGTGGGGATCGGACCCATCCGTCAGGTGGAATGGGCGGAGCGATGAAGCAGCAGCTTTACTTTTTTGACGTGATCGCCTTCCTGATCATGGCTGCAGTGCTGTGGGTGACCATGCCGGCATCGCCGCGCTTTTACGCGGGCATGGCGCTGACGGCGGTATCTTTCGTCTTCTGGATTGTGGCGCGCCTGCAACTGGGCGCCTCGTTTGCAATTGCGGCGCGGGCCCACAAATTGGTGACCACGGGACTCTACTCCAGGTTCCGAAATCCCGTGTACCTGTTCGCGCAGATCGCGTATCTGGGGCTGGCGATTGCGTGGGGCAGAGCCGTGGGATATATCGTGCTGGTGGTGATGGCGATCGGCCAGTGGACCCGCGCCAAGAAGGAAGAGGCCGTGCTCGAACGGGCATTTGGGGACGAGTACCGCTCCTACAAGTCGCGCACGCTGTTCTGACGGCCGCGCTGCTGTGGTACCTTCATTCCGTGAATCGAAATATCTGGTATGCCCTCCTTCTGGCGGTGCCCTGTTTGGCGCAGGACAAGCCGCTCACCACCCTGCCTTACACACCGAGTCTGGAGCTGAAATTTCTCAATCGTTCGGTGAACCCCTGCACGGATTTTTACCAGTTCGCGTGCGGCAACTGGAACAGCCTGAATCCGATTCCGCCGGACCAGCCTCGCTGGAACGTGTACGCCAAGTTGACGGATGAGAATCAGCGTTTCCTGTGGGCCATCCTGGAGGAAGCGGCCAAGCCTCTCACCAATCGCACACCCAACGAGCAGAAGATTGGCGACTACTTCGCCTCGTGTATGGACGAGGCGGCGGTGGAAAAGGCCGGCAAGGCGCCGTTGCAGGCGCGGCTCGATGAGATTGCGGGACTGAAGCGGCTGGCCGACCTGCCGCCGCTGCTGGCGAAGCTGCACATGGAATTGGGCAACGACAATCCGATTTTCCAGTTCGGGTCGTCGCAGGATTTCGCCAACTCCGATCAGGAGATTGCATTCGCGCTGTCCGGTGGCCTGGGTCTGCCGGATCG
>DASZMZ010000307.1:0-22409 GCA_035551455.1 Candidatus Sulfopaludibacter sp. | reverse complement strand
CGCAGAAACTGAAAGGGCGCCAGCAGGCAGCCGAATAAGACGCCGAACAGGATTGCCTGACCCACCAGCGGGTCGCGAATCCCGACCGTCGTCAGACGGCTCCACGAAATCAGCGTCTGCGGCCAGCGTTTTCGCACCCACGGCTCCAAGGCCATATAGAAGACCCCCAGGGCGAGCGCATTGAATCCCGAGTTCGAGACAATGATCCAAAACATCGTGATCTCGCCATTGGTGGCGGAATGATGAGCCAGCAGGAAACTGGCGCCGGCCATCGTGCAAAAGTAGAAGAAGACCAGTTTGCCGGCGCCGCGCATGTCCGCTTTACCCGTGCGCACGTGGAACCACGTCAGCACCAGCGAAGCCGCCAGCGCCAGGTACTTCACCAGCGTGAGCAGCCACTGCCCGTTGGACTCGCCCGTCTGATCCCGCTCCGAATGGGTCCACGGTCCGATGATGCGGAAGAAGACCGGCAGTCCTCGCCATGCCGCGGCCTCGATGCGGATGGGCGTCCCGCTCAAGGCGCCAGTCCACGCGCCGCGAGTATCGAAGGGCGTTAACGGACTCCACTGGGGAGCGACGGCTTGGAACTGCGACTGGTCCAGCCCGGCCGCCTGAAACAGCCGGTTCCAATCGAAGGGCGGAGGCGTGGTGGGGTCCTTTTCAATCTGACGGGGCACGGCCTCCAGCTTTTGAAGTTTGCCCTGCGCGTCGGTGAAGATCCGCAGCATGCCGGTGCCGGCCAGCGGCGGATCCCATTCCGTGACTTCGGAATTGGTGCGATACGTAGCCATCAGGTGCGTGGGTCCCTGGCGATACCAGAAGGCGATCAGCGGCGCCGGACCGGCCGCCGGATTCTTCCATTCCGCCGCCGCCAGGGCCGGATGGCGGAGCAGGTAACCTTCATACTCGCCGTTGTAATCGAGTCCCCAGGCTGAATCGAGCGGCTTGGCGGTGTAGCCCAGATCGCGCAGCAGATGACGCGCGTTGACGGCCAGAGCGTCGGGCGGTATGTCCATGGCCACCTTCTCGGTGATGTAGAACGGCATTCCGAAAATGGCGATGAGAATGGTGGCCAGCAGCGCGGCTCCGAGCAGAATCAGAGCGCGCACCGGCTTCATGGCCTCAGTGGCGCCGGCCGCCGCTACCAGTTCAGGCGAAGGAGTTTCGCCGGCCGCCAGTGCGGCAGCCAGAGGGTCGCCGCCGGGGAGCGCCGCGGCGATGGCCATCGCGGATGCGGGACGGAGTCGCGGGTCGGGCTGCAGGCAGCGCAGTACGATTCGTTCGACGGCCGGGTCCAGATCCTTGGCCACGGAGGTGATACTGGCCGGCGCCGCCCGCTCCTGCATCTCCATCAACTCCACCAGCGAGGATGCCTCAAAGGCCCGCTTGCCGGTGAACAGTTCGTACAGCACCAGACCCAGTGCGTAGAGGTCGCTTTGCGTGGAGACGCCGGTGCCGGCCAGTTGCTCCGGCGACATGTAGGCGGGAGTGCCGCTGCGGACGTCGGCCTGGAGTTGTTCGCTCAGTCCGGCGAGTCCGAAATCCATGATGATGACCTGGCCGCGGCTGTCCACCATCACATTGGCAGGCTTCAGGTCGCGATGCAGGACGTTCTTTTCGTGCGCCGCGTACAGCCCCGCGCACAACTTGCGCGCGATTTCCACCGCCTTGTCGGCGGGCAGGCGGCCAATGCGGCGGAGCAGGGAAGAGAGATCCTCGCCATCCACGTATTCCATGGAAATAAAGTGGACGCCCTCCACCTGTCCGATGTCATAGACGCGGCAGACGTTGGGATGGGTGACCTGGCGGGCCATGCGGACTTCGTTATAGAAGCGCGCCAGGCTGCGCTCGTCGCGTGCGGCGGTCTCGGGCAGGAATTTGAGGGCGACGGCCTGTCCCAGGGTGAGGTCGGTGGCCCGGTAGACTTCGCCCATGCCGCCCCGACCCAGCAGGCCGGCCACGCGATACCGCCCCGCGATCATAGTCCCGGGCAGAAAGCGGCCTTCGTCCACCACGCTGGAAGAGGTCAGATGGGGCGTGGAAAGCGGGGCCGCCGCGGCCAGCACCTCGGTTTCGACGCTAGTGGCATCCAGTGCGGCGGCGCACCAGGGACAGAAGCGTCCGGGAGCGTCCGATTCTCTGGAACAGGAGTGGCAGCGCACCATAAGGATTCAATCATTGTATCGCCGGCCCACACAGTGGTTGTTTTGTTGTACACTGAGAGCTGACGAAGATTGCGCTTGTCTCTTATCCTCATACCGACTCTCGACGCGACAGTTTTACAGGGCACCGAGCCCTCGTACGCCATCCTTTCCAACTTTCTTTCTCAACGCAAAACCAAAAATGTATCCAGGTAGAAACTTTCCTCCTCGCAGGCAGAATCGCCGAGAGAACGTGAACGAGAGTATACGTGCGCGCGAAGTACGCGCCGTATTCCCCGACGGAACAACTGAGGTTATGCCCACGGCTGCGGCGCTGCGAAAAGCGCAGGAGCTCGGGCTGGATCTCGTTCTGGTGGCTCCCACGGCTGTTCCCCCTGTCGCCAAGGCCGTTGATTTCGGCCACTACACCTACGAGCAGAAAAAGAAAACCCATGATGCCAAGAAGAAGCAGCATGTGGTCCAGGTGAAGGAACTGAAATTCCGTCCGAACACCGACGATCATGACTACGACTTCAAGAAGAATCATGCCATTCGCTTTCTGCAGGAAGGCAACCGCGTCAAAGCGGTGGTCCAGTTCAAGGGACGTGAGATTGCTCACGCTGACCTGGGCAAAAAGCTACTGATGCGCCTGGCCGCGGAATTGGTGACGTACGGCACAATCGAAAGCCAACCCCGGTTGGAAGGCCGTAACGCCCACATTCTGATCAGTCCGGTAAAAGCGGCCGGCAAGCCCGGCACCAGCGAGAAGCCGTCGCCGGCACCCACATCGTAGATCGCCGCACCGTACTAGGCATACCTGGGATGCGTCATGGAAAGATCGCGTGCTACCATGCGATAAGTCCTGCCGTTCGCCGTCGCTATGTACAACGCCTTCTTCGGTTTCTCACAAAATCCGTTCAACATGAGCCCGGACCCGGCATTTCTTTACCGGAGTGTCCAGCATGAGGAAGCACTGGCGAATCTGATTTACGGCGTGCAGAGCCGTAAGGGATTCATCATGCTCACCGGGGAAGTGGGCACCGGCAAAACCACCATGCTCGAATGCCTGCGGGATTTCCTGAACTCGCAGCAAATCGCTTTTGCCTCGCTCTTCAATTCCCGGCTCACGGTGGAGCAGTTCTTTGAGATGCTCTCCTACGATCTGGAGTTGAGATGCAATCACCGTTCTAAGACTGAAGTGCTGCTCTCGCTCAATAACATGCTGATGGAGCGCGCAGGCGCGGGCCGGACTACGGTTTTGATTGTGGATGAAGCCCACAATCTGGAATGGGATGTCCTGGAGGAGATCCGTCTTCTGGGCAACCTGGAGAATCGGCGCGGAAAGCTTTTACAAATTGTCCTCGCCGGCCAACAGGAATTGGACCGCAAGATCGAAGCTCCGGAGTTCCGTCAACTCAAGCAGCGGATCGCGCTGCGCTGCGCTCTCCGCGGATTCGATGCCGCCGAGACCGCCGCTTACATCAACTCCCGCATGTCGCGCGCCGGCGTCGACAAGCAGACCGTCATACGTCCGGAACTCATCCGGGAAATTCACCATCGCGCTCAAGGGATTCCCAGGCTGATCAATGCCATCTGCGACAACCTGTTGCTGACGGCGTTCGCCATGGAAACCAAGTCCACCGATCTTCAAATGCTCGACGAAGTGACTGCGGACATGCGTTTGGATTATCCCGAACAGCGCCCGCTCTCCGCCTCAGAGGGCATCGTGGAACGGACAACCTAAGTCCCATAACTTGGGTGGTAGCTTACTGATAGGGTTTTTCCCCTATATCCTTTTAACCTCAAAACATCCCCCAATAGTACTAGGTGTCACGCAACTGTTAGACACCTTTTAAAGCGTCACTAAGGTAAACTTCGGGTTGAGAAGGGCGGGGGAGACTGCCATTTCAGGCTTCAAGTGTGCCAGTTCCCCGCTTTGTCTATGCCCCTAACAGCCGAATAAAAGGAGTAAAGGAAAATTACCCATGCGCAAATTCTTTGAAAACCAATTCGTCGCCGCCACGATTTTCTCGATGTTCTCTCTCGCAACCGCTTGGAATGCGATGAACGGCGCCTCTGCGCCCACCAGCCACTTCGTCCGCAACCAGGTGAACGACGTGATCACGCTGGCACACGGTCCGCTGTTGCCGCCCGATCCGTGGGAGACGAACGTGCTCGTTGCACACGGTCCGCTACTGCCGCCCGATCCGTGGGAGACCCTGGCATCCGTCCGCGTCGGACACGGTCCGCTGCTGCCGCCCGACCCGTGGGAGACCCTGGCATCGGTCCGCGTAGGACACGGTCCGCTGCTGCCGCCCGACCCGTGGGAGACCCTGGCATCGGTCCGCGTAGGACATGGTCCGCTGCTGCCGCCCGACCCGTGGGAGACCGGACTTGTGACAGCGTAATGCTGAATTTGTTGTAAATAGTGACCAAACATCCGTAAAATCGAATGAGTGAGCGTTGTCGGATCAATCCGCCTAGGTATTGAGGTCGTCTCCACGGCTATTTGGCTGCCGTTGGAGTTAATGGTTATCGCAACGCTGTTGCGCGGCCAGTACCGGCGTTATCCGTTCATACTGGCCTTTGTGGTGGGGGAATTTCTCGCAGTCTCGTCTGAGATTCCCGCATATTGGGCGGTTTATCGAGGTGTGAAGCACGCCACGGGACAACGGACCTGGCTGTGGAGCCTCAACGAAGTCCTGCTGCAAGCGCTGCTGTACGCCATCGTCATTAGTCTTATCTATCAGGCTGCCGTAAAACTGAAGTCGCGCCGCGTTGTGTCGAGCGCGATCGTTCTGGGCGCAATTGCCTTTGCCGCCGGCTCTTTCCTGGTTCATTCCCATGCTTCGGAGGCGACTGTATCGATCGGCGCCTGGCTCACTCCCTGGACGCGCGATCTCAATTTCTGCTCGGCATTTCTCGATCTCGGCCTCTGGACCATGTTGATCTCCTCGCGTGAAAAAGACTCCGGCCTGCTACTGATCAGCGGTGGACTGGGCATCCGTTTCACGGGCGAAGCTATCGGCGAATCGATCCGTCAGCTTGCCTTCCGGCAGCGATCCAGCACGCTCTCTCTCACGGGAAGCGTGGTGATCTCAGTAGTCGATCTGCTGTGTCTCTACGTCTGGTGGCGGGCACTTCGTCAGCCGTCCGGGGTGGACGTGGGGAGGCAGGTTTCGCGGGCCGGAATTGCAGATGAAAAAACAACTCCCTTACGACCGGGTCTTCGGTCGTAAGGGAGCAGTCCTCGCAGTAACTTCTTACAGTTAATGCTTGTCAGTGGTGCGGTTGGCGGAATCGGAGCTATCGAGCGAGGTAGCCAGACTGTCGGCGCTGAAGACTTTGATTTCCACGCGGCGATTGTGGGCGCGGGCTTCACGGCCTTTGCCGTCGTCCGCGGGCTTCTCGTCAGCTAGTCCGATCATGTGAATGCGATAGATCGGAATGTCGTGTTTGGCAACCAGATACTCAACCACGGCGTCGGCGCGTTTCCGGCTGAGCGCTTCGTTGTACTGGCGCGTTCCACTCTTATCGGTAAAGCCTTCGACGGCGATGAAGAAGCGCTTATCGCTCTGCATGTCGGTCGCGAGCTTGTCCAAGTCGTCTTTGGACGCCTGGTCCAGTTTGTACTGATTGAATTTGAATGGGACGGTCGCTGACGTCTGCAATTTGTAGTCGTCCAGATTGGAGACGACGTTACGCAGATCGCTCATCACCCGGTCGGCTTTGGAGTCGGCCTGATTGGCTTTGTTCATGGCATCGCCCGCATGCTGATCGGCCGTAGCCGCATGCTGGTCGGCGCCGGCGGCCTTTTCGTTAGCGCCGCTGATACCATTTTGCGCCCTCTGGTCCACATCCTTGACCTGAGTTTGAGTGTTTTGGATCTGTTGTCCGTTTTGAGACGTCTGCTCGCCCACCTGATCTACTTTTGCCTGAATGGGAGCAGTGGTGTTGCGGACATATTTCTTAGTAGCGCAGCCACCCGCTAGCAATGCGCCCGATACGATGCACGTGGTCAGGAAAGCTTTCATAGTTTCAAGAACCTCGTCTCGACTTAAGCAATCCATGCGCCAGTGTCTCGGGACCACTGTTTTCGAATGGATGCAGCTCTTTTCGGGGGGTTCGTGACCTATTTGTGATGTAAGGTTTACCCGGACGTATGGTTTTTACCAAAACGTCCGGCGAAATGTACGCGAAGTCCTGCTTTTTTCCGAATCGGAATTAAAGATCTCTTAATGTTTCACGCGCTGGACCTTGCGGGTGTGCCGGTTGCCCGGGCGCTTGCGAGTTCGAAAACCTGGGAGGTCCCATGAAGGATTCTCATAGATTGCTCCTTCTGGGTCATAGTCGAGAGGCCAAAAACGATTCTTGCTCATATGGATTCCTGTTACCGCGGGGCGAGGAGAATTACACCTCTTATTATAGCATTCCCCTGCGGAACTTAGGTTCCGCGCAAGTGATTGATTTAATAGGTATTACTTCGAGTCCTTGGCCAGTTTCTCGGTCCAGTTTGTCACGATATTGAGCGCAGTGTCGGACCATTCGAGGGGAAGATTGAGCAGAAATCGGCTGCCATCGGGAGTGACGTCGAAGGGATTCCATCGCTTGCCGGCGGGATGGGTTTGGAACAGAGGAACCGGCGCATCGAACGCAAACTCGTCATCCGACGGATGGACGCGGACAGACAGAATGACGCCTCCGGCCGTGATGAAAAAAAGTTCGCTGCCATCGGCGCGCCAGTGTGGCATGCCGCCGCCGTCTTTCGATATCTGCCACTGCGCTTTAACCCCCGCGGTGCCGCCGTCCCAGGGCCGCACCACCACTTCATAGCCGCCCGATTCGTCCGTCTGATACGCCAGCCATTTTCGATCCGGCGACAGCGACGCGAAGCTTTCCGAATGCACGGTCTCGAGCACTGCATGAGCGCGCTTTTCGGCAGGACTGGCCGCCCAGATATCGCTCCTGGTCTGGGGAGACAGCTCTTCGAATAGCAGCCACCGGGAGTCGCGCGACCAATCCACGGGGAATTTGTCGAAGTCGCTTTTCTGCACGAGTTCGGCCCTGCCCGGCGCATTGACAGCCTTCATGAAGATGTCGTCCACCTTATTCTGCGTGGAGCGAAACGCCAGCCGGGATCCATCCGGCGACCAGACCGGCGCGCCGGCGCTGGCGCCCGTGCCCGCATCGAACTCGGTGGCCGAGCCATCGGCGCCGAAGATGTAGATGCTGGTGGCGACGCCGTCCTTGCCTGCCTTATCGGCAGCTGCGCGGACTCCGTCGGGCGCGATGCGCGGCATACCCCACTCGCCATTGCCGCCCAGCGTGCTCAGCGTCTTGCCGGACCGATCCATCCAGACCAGACGCCGCGTGGTGCTGCTGACGGCCTGATACACGAGCACCCCGTTGCTCGAAACGGAGATTGGAGCGCGGGACAGCGTCTCGATGGCGCCGATGTCGGAAGCCAGCACTGCGGGAGAGCCTTCCAGTTCCAGTCTGGCCGCATTGAAGCTTTGCACCACCAGATCCCGATTGCGCATGAAGAGCAGATAGCCGCTGTTCGGGGACTTGCCGGCGTCGGGGGAATAGATCGCGTTGGTGGTGGAGCGGAACAGGAACTGCGTGCGCGCTCCATCGCTGGACGCGGCATAAATTCCGGTAGTCTCGGGCTGATCGGTCTGTCCGAAATAGACGAAGTGTTTGCCGTCCGGCAGAAAGTGCGGCCACAGGTCGCCGCGCTGACCCTTCTCGCGCGTCAGTTTCAGGACAGGCGCGAAACCGCCGCCATTACTGGAGATGCGGTACACGCCGTCAGAGAGATTGGGCGCGAAGAAAATGGAGCCGTCGGTGTTCCAGGTTCCGCCCGCGGGTTCGAAGTCCGCCGCGTAGAGAAGTTCCGGCTTGGCATCCGGCGCATTCGCGCGAGCGCGAATCTTCATCAGCGCATTATGCGCGAAGAAGCCAAGGTACTGGCCGTCCGGCGACCAGAATGGCTCAATGCCGCCTTCGGTTCCCGGAATCACCTTGGCGCCCATCTCATCGAACGACCGCAGCCACAGCATGCGCTGCCCGTCGGCGCCCGCCGCGGAGAAGGCCAGCGATGCGCCGTCAGGTGAAACCGCGGGCGTGCCGGGATAGCTGGTGTGGTCGGGCGCGGGCACCGCGAAACTCATCACGGGCGCGGCCTGTTTGCGCAGGTACATGGCGGCGGCAAGGCCGCTGGCGGCCAGCGTCAGCACCGCCAGTCCAATCACAAGGAGCGTGCGCAGGTTGGTCCCAGACGACGCTTCCGAGACCCAGTACTCAGGCGGCGTCACCGGGGCGGCGGTTCGAGTATTTTTCGGAGCAGGCGGTCTCGCGCCTGTGGTGCGGCGCAAGGCGCGGCGGATCAATTTTAATTCGATGACCGCGTTCTGCACGCGCTGCCGCCGAAGCGCCGGATCGGTTTCCATGCAGGCGGCAACCACCGGAGCCATGGCGGGATGTGCCGAAGCCAGATCCGAAAGAATGGCACCGTAGGAAAAAATATCGCTACGCCAATCGGGCTCCTGGCCGTGAACTTGTTCCGGTGAGAGATAGGGACCGGCGAGTTGCCGCGCGGCATCGTGAACCGGCAGAATGTTCACCGTCCGGCCGCTGAGGCTCACCACATTCGGAGAAAGAAAACCGTGAACCCTGCCTTGACGATGCGCCTTGTCCAGGGCTGCGCCCAGCCCTAGCGCGATGTCCAGAGCCTCCTCGGCCGAAATCGCGCCGCGGCTTAATCGATCTGCCAGGAGGGAATCCAACCAGAGATTTTACTATCCCGAGCGGCCATTCTCCAAGGTCTACGAGTACTGCGAAGCCAGGGTTTTCAATAGCCCGCTAGTTTGCGGCCGTGAGCCCAGAGTTCGCCGGCTTCTTCCACCACTTTACGGCCTTCGTCGTAAATGATCTTCACGCGGTCGACAATGTCGCGCGTCCGCTCGGTAAGGTCGTCTGAGCGCGAAGCCACTCGCTGGGTCAGTTCTTTGGCGGAATCCCAGCGGGTGCGCTTTCTGCGCGACAGCGCGATGCCGATTCCCAGGGCCGCGCCCACTGCAATTCCCAACCAGATCTTCGAAGTATTGCTCTCCCAGCCGTCAGTTTCTTGTTGCATGCCGACCCTCCTTTTTCAGTTTAGATGCGGCTCGATGGAACGCTGAACGGCGCGCGCGGGGAGTCCGTGCTGGGACACACGGGATTTTCTTCTCACGGGATGCTATTATCACGAATTGCCCCACCTGTTGACACGGACGGTGGCGCATGTACAATCCAAATTGGTCCTGATTTGAACCTGGTCCTAATCTAAACAATGGTGGCGCATAATGCTTAAAGCGAGGAAGGCCCGTCCAGTAGCCTCCGGGGAATCGCAAGGATTCAATAGCAGTGACGTTGCTCGCATTTGCGGAGTGAGTCTGCGGCAGTTGCAGTGGTGGGACGAGCGCAACGTGGTCTCTCCCCGCCAGGATGGGCACAAGCGGGTCTACATGCCCGAAGAAGTGGTGGAAATCTCGGTCATTGCGGAGCTGCGGCGCAAAGGCTTCTCGCTGCAGAAAATCCGCCGCGTCCTGCGCTTCCTGCAGAAGGACATGGGCAAGCGGCTGAGCGAAGCTCTGGCGGCGTCCTCCGATGTGCATCTTCTGACGGACGGTAAATCCATCTATCTGGAAGAAGCGCCCAATCGCATCATCGATCTTCTGAAGAATGCGCGGCAGCCGATGTTCCTGGTTTGCGTCACCGACCAGGTCCGGCGCCTCACCGCCGCTGCTGAGCGCAAGCCGGCCCGCAGCGAAAGCGGCGCATCTCTCCGCAAAGCCCGCGCCGTTTAGGGCTTTCCAGCGGCCACCGTGCTCGGCTCCGTCCCGTTAATATTCCGGAGGACGATTCGTGTTCTTCGGAATCGCGTGGCGGTAGAGTTCGACGGTGAGCAGGACGAAAATCCCCACGCCGATCGCAATATACGACCACGGCGTAAACTCATTCAAGGTGAACACCAGGGCGGAGTATCCCTGAATGACATTGGTGCGCAGCGCCGGCGAGATCAAGAGAAATCCGCCAGTCATGCTACCGATCGTAAGAAAGCGAAGCATAAGGGACCTCTCTATGATGATCTCTTTGGCTCATCAGTTC
This sequence comes from Candidatus Sulfopaludibacter sp., assembly GCA_035551455.1. GTDB lineage: Bacteria > Acidobacteriota > Terriglobia > Bryobacterales > Bryobacteraceae > Sulfopaludibacter. The sequence continues at coordinate 12,117 of DASZMZ010000307.1, read as the reverse complement.
CAGTACTGCAGGTACTATTTCATGTTTTTGAGGAACTCTTCGGCCACCGCCACGGCCGACCGGTGCTCTCCATCGACGGCATGATTCAGCTTCCGCATGGTTGCATCCGTGAATTTGCCGGAGAGTTCCTGCAGCGCCGCCCGCAGTTCCGGGAAGCGCGCCAGCGTATCCTGGCGGACGACGACGGAACAATCGTAGGGCGGAAAATAGTGGCGGTCGTCCCGCAGAATCACGACATCGCGCACGGCAGCAAGTCCGTCGGTGGAATTGGCCGCGATCATATCCACTCGATGGCTGTCGAGCGCGGCGTAGAGAAGTCCCAGGTCCATGTTCACCGGGGTGCCTTGGGAGCGGAGTCCGTAGGTCTTGAGCAGCCCGTCCAGACCGTCCGGCCGCGACGCGAATTCGGGACCGGCGCCCAAGCGCCACGCCTGAGCCTGCGCCGCTTCTGACAACGTGGCGATGTGCTTCGCGCGGGCATCCTCGCCGCGGATGATCATGGCGAAGGTATCGACGAAGCCGAGAGGCGGCAGCCACTCCAGATGCCACCGCCGCCGGTATGCGTCGGCGACCGTGGAGAAGACCGCAGCCGAATCGTACGCCGGAGGCTGCTTGAGAATGGCGGTGAGCGCCGTGCCGGTGTACTCCGGGTAGAGGTCGATATCGCCCTTCACCAGCGCCTCATGGGTGAGCAGCGTGCCGCCCAAGTTGAGGCGGCGGTCCACGGCGATGTGCAGCCGCCTTTCGATCTGCTGCGACAGAATCTCGCCTAGCACCACCTGCTCGGTGAAATTCTTGGAGGCCACGGTGACGTGCGAAGGCCGCGTGCAGGCCGCGCACAGGGCCAGCATCAGCCCGGCGACAATTTTCGTTCGATCCATTCCAGTCCCTCGTCCGCCACCAGAGCCATCAGCGCCGCCGGCACCGCGCCCGCCAGTATGGTCGGCGTATCCACCATGGCAATGCCGCGAAAAATGAAAACGCCCAGGCCGCCTCCGCCAATGGCAGCCGCAATGGTAGCAGTTCCGATTGTAGCCACCGTGGCGATGCGCAAGCCGGCGACGATGGACGGCATTGCCAGGGGCAGTTCCACCTGCCAGAGCATTTGCCTCGGGGTCATGCCCATGGCGAGCGCGGATTCGCGCACCGCCGGGTCGACCCCCACAATCCCAATCAGCGTATTGCGCAGAATGGGCAGCAGCGCGTACAGGCACAGCGCCAGGATGGCGGTACGTTTGCCGATGCCGATGAAGGGTAGCAGGAAGCCGAACAGCGCCAGGCTGGGAATCGTCTGCGCCAGGTTGGCGAAGCCCATGGCCCAGCGGCGGATTCCGGCGCGCCGCGCCACCGCGACGCCTGCCGGCAGTCCCACCGCGGCCGCCACGCCAATGGTGATGAGCACCAGTTCCGCGTGCTCCAGCGTGAGCCAGAAGATTTCCGAGGCGAGGCGGCTATTCATGCCGCTCCTCCAGCGTGGCCAGAAATGCGCGGGCTTCCGGGGCCTGGGAAGCCTGAAACTCGCGCGGCGTGAAGAGCGCGAGCTCGCCATTGGTGAACAGCCCGATGCGCGAAGCCACGGCCAGCGCTTCCCGCACGTCGTGCGTCACGAAGAGCGACGCCTTGCGGACGGTGTTGCGGAGTTCCACGAACTGGCGCTGAAGGTCGAAGCGGGTGATCGGGTCGAGTGCCGCGAAAGGCTCGTCGAGCAGCAGAAGCGGCGGATCGGCGGCCAGGGCGCGGGCGATGCCCACCCGCTGCTTCTGGCCCCCGGAGAGTTGGCGCGGATAGCGCAGGCGATAGTCGGCGGGCGGTAGTCCCACCATGTTGAGGAGGAGTTCCACCCGCTCCCGAGCCTTCCCGGCCGGCCAGCGCTCCAATTTCGGCACCAGCCCCACGTTGGCCTCGACGGTCCAGTGCGGAAAGAGGCCGGCGTCCTGGATGACGTACCCCATGCGCCGCCTCAGTTGAATGGGATCCCAGTCTGCGGAGTCCTTGCCCTCAAAGCGGATGCTCCCGGAGGAGGGCTGAAGCAGCCGGTTGACCATTTTCAGCAGGGTGGTCTTACCGGAACCGCTGCGTCCCAGCAGCACCAAGGTCTCGGCTTCGTCTACCGCCAGGCTGACGTTTCGTAAAATGGGCCGGCCGTCGATGGCGTACGACAGATTTTGAATCTCCAGAATGGCGGGCATGCTCTGTAAGGTATAGCAAAACCAAATGGGTGTCGGCGCGTCCAAGAAAGCACCGGGTGCCGGTGTTATGATAATCGAAAGGAAGGGAACCCAACGAATTCCGTCTCCGTCCATAGCATTAATGACGGATCTCGCCCGCATCCACAAGTTCCCGTGGGCTCTCGCCACCTGTTCGTGTGTTTCGACCCTCTGGTAAATCCATGAAAAAGACACTACTAGTCCTCGCATTCGCTGCCGGCATGACCGTTCTGGCTCCGTGGTATGGGCCTGCGATCCGCGCCCGTGCGGCATCTACGGGCCCCGACGATCTGGAAGGCGGAATGAAGTCCGTGGCTTCGGCCTACGCACTCATCGAGAAGAATTTCGCCGATCCGGTGACTTCCGAGAAGGCTTTCTATCAGGGCGCCATTCCGGGAATGCTGCACACCCTGGATCCCCACTCCAATTTCGTGGATCCGGCCGACTACAAGGAAATGCAGCGCAAGCAGCGGGCAGCCTACTTCGGCGTAGGCATGGAGATTGTCCAGGACACCAGCGATAACGACAAAGTGGTAGTGATGCGGCCCTTCGTCGGCTCCCCCGCCTGGAAGGCCGATCTGCGGCGCGGCGACGTGCTGAAGGCAATCGATGGCAAGGACACCACCGGCATGAAGTCGGCCGATGTGGCCGATCTGTTGCGCGGTCCTCGGGGCACGCAGGTGCGCGTGACGGTGCAGCGCGCTGGCGCTCCGGACTATATCTCGGTGGAAGTGACGCGCGGCGAAATCGAGACGAGCATTGTGGACGCCTTCTGGGTTAAGCCGAACATCGCGTTCCTGCGGTTGGACAGCTTCGAAGCGCAGAATGTGAGCCGCGATATCGAAGCCGATATGAAGAAGTTGGGCGAGCAGAACGTCAACGGCATGATCCTGGACCTCCGCGGCAATCCCGGCGGTCTGGTGAATGAAGCCGTGCGCGTGGCGGGACGCTTCCTGCGCGATGGCCAGATTGTGGTTTCCCACCATGGCCGCGCCGAGCAGGAGCAGGTATTCCGCGCGCAAGCCGTGACTGCCGCGCAGAAGTATCCGATTGTGGTGCTGGTGGACGGCGGCTCGGCCTCGGCTTCTGAGATCGTGTCGGGCGCCCTGCAAGACCATGATCGCGCCTGGGTGATGGGCTCCACCACCTTCGGCAAGGGCTTGGTGCAGGCGCAATTTCCGTTACAGGAAGGCGCCCTGCTGCTGACCATCGCGCACTATTACACTCCTAGCGGACGCCTGATTCAGCGCGACTACAGCAACCGTTCGTTCTTCGACTACTACTATTCCAAGCGCGCCGACGCGCCCGATGCTCAGGCCGAAATCAAGGCCACCGACGCCGGACGCAAAGTCTACGGCGGCGGTGGAATCACGCCGGATGAAAAGTATGCCTCGGCGCGGCTCAGCCTCATGCAGCGGCGGGTGTCCCACCTCTACACGCTGGTGACGTACCACTATGGCAGCGTCTTCTTCTCCGGACAGAAGCCGGCCTTGCCGCAGGGCTGGCAGCCCAGCGACGCCGACCTGGCGAAGTTCGAAGGCTGGCTGAAGACCCAGAACATCCCGTTCACCGACGAAGATTTCCAGGCCAACAAGGAATTCATCCGCGGCGAACTCCGCTACGAACTCTACTTCCGGGCCTTTGACAAGCAGACCGCCGATCGCGCCATGTGGATGGACGATCCGGAAGTGAAGAAGGGCATCGAAAGCCTGCCCAAGGCTCAGTCCCTGGTGCAGCAGGTTCAAAAGGTGATGGCACAGCGCGAAGCCCCCAAAGGCTAATGCGCCCCCTACTGCTCGCGATTCTGGCTGCGCCTCTAATGGCGCAGCCACCTGAATCCCAGCCCACCCAATACGAAGTCTACGCCCTCCGCTACGCTACGATTCCCGATTTTCAGGTGTCGCAACTGGTGGCCGGCGCCGACCCTGAACGCAAGCTCGATATCGCCATGATGGTCTGGCTGCTGCGCGCCCCGGGCCGCAACATTCTGGTGGATGCCGGCTTCTATCGACCGCAGTTTTTCAAGCAGTGGCATGTCACGGATTTCGTCAAGCCGTCCGAAGCCATCGCCCGCCTTGGTCTGAAGCCCGAAGACATCACCGACGTCATCATCACTCACATGCACTGGGACCATGCCGATGGACTCGACTTGTTCCCCAAGGCGAAAATCTGGGTGCAGAAGGACGAACTCGAATATTATGCCGGCCAAGGCTGGCAATCGCGCCGCACCCACGGAGGGATCGACCCCGAAGATGTACTGGCGGCCGTGAAGCTGAATGTACTGGGAAGGGTGGGACTGGTACAGGGCGATGCCCAGGAAATTCTGAGTGGAATATCTTGTTTTCTCGGCGGCAAACACACCTATGCGTCGCAATTCGTGACAGTGCGAACCGCCGGCGGAACCGTGGTTCTAGCCAGCGACAATATGTACCTGTACGAGAACCTCGATAAGCACGTTCCGATTGCGGCCACATTGGACGCTGAGAGTAATTTAAGGGCTCAGGATCGTATGCGGCAGCTTGCCGGGAAGCCGGAATGGATCATTCCCGGTCACGACCCGGCAGTGATGACGCGCTTTCCCAATCCGCAGCCCGGCGTGGCCCGAATTCAGTAAGGGTACTACTACTCCTGGCATGTCGAGATTACGGAATTCGATTAGGACAAAACCGCCATGGTTCTGTTACTCTCCCGGGACTTTCACAAACTTTTAAACCTTTAATTCTATTGGTTTTATGGCTGCCGTGTGGGACGATCAACTCGTTCCTACACATATGCTCAAACAGACTTTCAGTGGCGCCCTCCTGTTGATGGCGTTTGCCACTTTCCAGGCACAGGCAGACAGCCTGCTCTTTTACATCGGACCGCAACCCGGCAGCATCCCCGTGGTCAACGGCGAGTCCGTGGGACCATACCCCGGGACTCTGGAAGGCTCTACCATCGGGCAGTTCCTTTGCCTGGATGGGAACATTAATACTTACTGGGGTTCCAACATTACCGGAACCGAGGCCCATCCGGCGAATCAGCAGGAGGACGAGGTTGCCTTCCTCGCTTCGCTACTGCTGCATATTGCGAACCAGTCCGGGGTGACTCTGAATTCCGCGAGTGCGCCGAATCCCGACCCGACCTATACGCAGGCGTTCATGAACGCTTACTCAGGGCCGATCACCTTCGCGCTCTGGGACATCATGGGCACCCTCAGTGCCGGAGAAGCGGCCAGTGAGCCGGCGGGAACCCAGGACTTTGTCCACACCGCGGAGCAGGCTTACACCGACATTTTCTCCAACCCGTTAAGCCCCCACTACGCCGATGGCCAGGCGTTCTTGCAGAGCGTTTGGATTTTCACGCCCACCCCGCAGGGAAGCAATCAGAGATTCGTCACCGCAGTGGACGATGAGGGACTGTTCTCTCCGCCGGTCAATACCCCGACCACGCCGGAACCGGCCAGCCTGGCCCTTTTCGGTACCGGTCTGCTGCTGGTGCTCGTGGGCCGCCTACGCAAGAAGGCCCGGTAGGACGGACCCCGGAGTATCGAAGCCCGCCCTGGATGCGATTCGCGCGGCCTACTCCACCGTGGCCAGTTCGCGCCATTGGCGGCCTTGCGACTCGGCCACTCCACTGTGCGTGACGTAGCCGTTGTAGGTATTCACGCCGTCGCGAATGGCCTGATGGCGTTCGCAGGCGGCTTCCAGTCCGCGATTGGCCAGTTCCAGCAGGTAGGGGAACGTGGCATTGGTCAGTGCGAAGGTGGAAGTGTGCGGCACCGCGGCCGGCATGTTGGACACGCAGTAGTGCAGCACGCCGTCCACGAAGTAGACCGGCTCGGTGTGCGTGGTGGCATGAGCGGTTTCGAAGCAGCCGCCCTGATCGATGGCCACATCCACTACCACCGCGCCGCGCTTCATGGTGGCAATCATTTCACGCCGCACCAGTTTGGGAGCCGAAGCTCCCGGAATCAACACCGCGCCCACCACCAGGTCGGCCGTTTTCAGATTCTCCCCGATGGTCCAGGCGTTGGACGCCAGAGTGACTACCTGCCCATTGAAGATGTCGTCGAGCTCACGCAGCCGATTCAGGTTCCGATCGATCATCACCACGTGCGCACCCAGGCCCAGCGCCATCTTGGCCGCATTGGTGCCGACGATGCCGCCGCCCAGAATCACCACGTTCGCCGGCGCCACGCCGGGCACGCCGCCCAGCAGGATGCCGCGGCCGCCGCTTGGCTTTTCCAGATACTGCGCTCCCACCTGCACGGACATGCGACCCGCCACTTCGCTCATGGGTGTGAGCAGGGGCAGGGAACCATCGGCCTCGCGAATGGTCTCATAGGCCACGCCATTTACGTGCGCGTCCAGCAGGCGATCGGTCAGTTCCGGCAAAGGAGCCAGGTGGAGGTAGGTAAAAAGAATCAGGCCCGGACGAAAATGCGGATATTCGGCTTCCTGCGGCTCTTTGACTTTCACCACCAGGTCGGCCTTGTCCCACACTTCAGCGGCGCTGTTGAGAATGTGCGCTCCGGCCTGCATGTATTCGCGGTCAGTGAGAGAACTGCCCTCGCCGGCCAGCGTTTCCACCAACACTTCGTGGCCCGCTTCGCGCAGAGCCGTGACACCGCTCGGCACCAGGCCTACGCGCGTCTCGTGGTCTTTGACTTCTTTCGGTACACCAATGATCATGACGTCCTCTGCCAGATAGATTAACACCACGCAGGTGTGGGAGAGGACTGCCGGATTACTTACTCACTTGCGCCGTGGCGCCTTCGGCGAGGCGGTCGGTAATGCGCAGGATGGCCGCCGCGGCCATGGTAGCCACCGCGGGTTTCGGGTCGTCCAGCAGGAACTGGAGTTTGGAAATGGTGCCCGCGTTGCCGCGCTGCGCCAAACCCTTGGCGGCCGCCATGCGAACGCCCCAACTGGAATCCGAGAGCGCCCACTCCAGCAGCGTGACCGCGTAGGGCTCGGGACATTTCGCCAGATACGACGCGGCAACGGCGCGGCTTGACGACCCCTTTTCTTTAAACGCCTCGCGCGCCGCGGTGATGCCGTATCCCGCCGGCGGGAAGAGCGCGCCCCCGGCATCTTCGACGCCTTCGAGCAGGAGTCCTTGCGGATGTTTCAGGCGTTTGCGCGCATCGCGGATTCCGCCGGCCACGATTCCCGGCGCGTCGCTGCGTTCGCCGGCAATCATGGCGACGAACATATCCTGTCCACCCGAATCGCCCATATCCGCCAGCGCCTTGGCGGCGGCGAAGGCCACTTCCCCACGATCGCCGGTGGCGTCTCGCAATGACCCGATGGCCTGCTTCGCCTTCATCTCGCCGAGCGCGGCGGCCGCGGCCTGCCGCACCAGGGGCTCTTTGTCCTGGAGCGCGTCCACCAATTCCTTGACGGCCTGTTGATTGCCCGGGTCGACCGCGCCCAGCGCCGTCAGCGCCTGACGTTTCTGCTCCTGGCTCTTGCTCAATGACTTGTGTAAGGTATCCCACGCGGCGTCCACGGGAGTCGCTGCGTAGGCTGGAATCAGGGTGGTGATTGCGAGAATGAGCGCTCGATGCATGGCATTGCACCACAATGCACGCTACTTGCCGTGGGACGATGGAGCACAGAAAGCCCGGCCTATCGCGCCAGCGCTTTCAATTCTTCGATGGCGTGGGCCGCGTCGGGCTGGTGCGCCGACCGGGGATCCATTTCGCCCGCCACCCGCAGACCTTCCTCGAGCGCTGCTTGCGATTCCGCGGTATGGTGGACGTCGCGCTGCCAGCCGGCCAGTTTGGTGTAGTCGGTGATCAGCAGGTAGCGGACCCGGAAATTGCGCGGGTCGGCCGTCAGGACGGCGGCACGGGCGGCGATCCCCTGCTGCAGCAGTTCGAGGGCGCGCGGCAAATCGCCTTGGCGACGGATGACGGCCGCCAGGTACACCTGACCCAGCGCCAGATCCAACTTCGCCACCGAGTTTTGAGGATCGCGCGCCACGCGGCCTTGATCGATCTTCATAGCGATCTGCAGACTCTCCGCGGCCTTCTCCGGGTCGTGCAGTTGCGTCAGGTACAGGTAGGCGAGCCGCTTTTCGGTCTGCGCCAGCCAGCGCTGCCCGTCCTCCACTGCCGGAAAACGAGCCGTCACATCGCGCAGCACCTCGACGCTCTTCAGGCGCGCTTGCAGCGATTCCGGCAGATGATTCAACTGCATCTCCGATTCCGAGATACCGAAGTACGCCAGCCCGAGACAGATCTCGGCATTGGCGCCGAGCGGCCCCTTGCGCGCTTCCTGGTCCAGCATGGCGGCAGTCTTGCGGTTCCACTTCATGCTTTCCGCCGGACCTGCAAGACCTTGCAGCAAACTGGAAAGGCGCAGTTGCGCTTCGGCCAGGTCGGCCGTGGCCGTCGGGTCGGAGGGCCGCGCGCGGCGCACTTCTTCGAACAGAGAGACGGAACGCTCGATGCTTGCGCGCGCGTCCGCCGGGCGGCCCAGATTGTTATCGAACGGCGTGCCCTGCACAGTGCCGATCCGCAGGTAGGATTGGGCCAACTCGCGCTTCAGCCCGGGATCTCCGGCCGATTGGCTTTCCAGCCGGGACAGGTATTGCAGTGCGCGCCGCACCACCAACTCGCGCGCCGGCGTGGCGCCGGGCAGATTGGCGATGGCATCGTGGAATTCGAACAGAAAGGAATTCGCCATCTGGCGCACATCCTGGAACTGCCGGTTGGCGCGCCGTCCCTCACGGATCGCGCTACCCACCGCAATTCCGAGGGCGAGTAACGCCACGGCGGCCACGGTCAGCATACGGCGATTTCGCGAGACAAATTTGCCGGCCCGATAGAAAGGGCCGCCGGGTCGCGCGGTCACGGGCAGTCCCTGCAAATGGCGGGAGAGATCCGCCGCCAGTTCGCCGGGACCCTGGTAGCGGCGCGCCGGATCTTCTTCCAGTGCCTTCAAAGTGACGTTGCCGAGATCGCCGCGCAGTTCCCGTGGCGCGCTGGCGATCGGCCGCTCGGGCGGCTTTCCCACCAGCAGTTCGAACAGCAGCAGACCGAGCGAGTAGACGTCGCTCGCCGTGGTCAGCGGTTCGCCGCGCAGTTGCTCGGGACTGGCCGATTGCGGGGTGAGCGCGCGCAGCCCGAGGACGGTCTGTTCGGTAGCGCCGTCCTCCTCCAGCAGTTTGGCAATCCCGAAATCCAGCAGTTTGGGGACGCCGCCGCTATCCACCAGAATGTTGCCGGCCTTGATGTCGCGATGCAGAATCAGGTTGCGGTGCGCGTGTTCCACGGCCGCGCAAACCTGCAAGAAGAGGCCGATTCGCGCCGGAACGGAAAGCGCGTGCTCGCGGCAATACTCGACGATCGGCCGGCCCTCCAGGTACTCCATGACGAAGTAGGGGCGCGCGTCGAACATTCCGCCGTCCAGCAGGCGCGTGATGTTCGGATGCTGGAGTCGGGCCAGAATCTGGCGTTCGGCGTAGAACCGCGACAGCACGGCGTCGGTATCCATGCCGCGCTTGATCACCTTGACGGCCACCCGCTGCTGAAACTGGCCGTCGTCACGCTCGGCCAGGTACACGGTGCCCATGCCTCCGCGGCCGATTTCGCGGACCACGCGGTAGGGACCGATGCGTTCGGGAGTCCGATCCAGCGCCAGGAAGTTCGAATCCGGCACGTCGCCGGCCAGCAGCGTCTCTACCTCGCGGCGCAGACCGTCGTCACCGGCGCACTGCGATGCCACGAAACTCCCGCGCACCTCGCGGTCCAGTTCCAGCGCATCGGCCACAATTTGTTTGATCTGCTGCCAGCGGTCGGCGTTCAAGAAAGTTCCTTGCGAAGATAGAGGCGAGCCACGCTCCAATCGCGTTTGACGGTCGCGGGGGAAAGCTCCATCACCTCGGCCGCCTCTTCGATGGTCAGTCCGCCGAACACCCGCAGTTCCACGATCTGCGCCTGCCGTCCGTCAATCTCGGCCAGGCGGTTCATGGCGGCATCCAGGCTGAGCACGTCGACCGTGGTATCGCGTTCGAAGCACTCCAGGGCGCGATCCAGAGAGACGCGCTTCGCATAGCCGTCGCGCTTTTGCGCCGACCGGCTCTCCGCATGATGCAGCAGGACGCGGCGGATCACCTGCGCGGCGACTCCCAGGAAATGCGCGCGATTGCGCCAGTTCACCTCGCGCTGCGCGATCAGGCGCATATAGGCTTCGTGCACCAGTTCGGTGGGCTGGAGCGTATGGTCGTCGCGTTCGCGGCTGAGATAAACTTTGGCCAGACGCCGCAGTTCGTCATAGACGGCCGGCAGCATCTCGTCCAACGCGGTCTTATCGCCATCCTCCCGCCACCGGAGCAGCAGCGCGGCCACATCGCCCATTAGGCGATTCTCCCAGTTTTTGCCGCGCCATAGTAGCTGAAATGCAGCCGAAATTCGTAATTTCTCGCCGTAGGCCGCTACTTCTTCCGCCGGGCTACCAGCCGCACCCTGCGAGTCTGCGAGATGGCGCCGGGGGTGAGGGCGTCGTTGGCGATTTCCGCGGCTTCCTGCTGATGCCGCTTGGCCGACCCGCTGGCCGGACTGGCGCTTTCCGGACGGCCCACATACCGCACTTCGCGGCGCGATTCGTCCAGCACCGGCTGAATGAGCTCGCGCAGAACGCGCCATGCTCCCATATTGCGCGGCTCTTCCTGGGCCCACACCACTTCCGCGCCCGCCGGGTAGCGCGCCAGAATTTCGCGCGCCTGGCTGGCGTCGAACGGGTAGAGTTGCTCCACGCGGACCAGCGCGACATGCTCGGCCTTCCGTTCTTCGCGGGCCGCCAGCAGGTCGTAGTACAGCTTGCCGGAGCAGAAGACCACACGGGCCACGGCCGCCGGATCCGCCACCAGCGAATCGTCCAGAATTTCCTTGAACCCGGCGCTGGTGAAATCGTGGAATGTGGAGACGGCGCGCGGATGGCGCAGCAGACTCTTGGGCGTGAAGATCACCAGCGGCTTGCGCGTGCCCCGGCGATCCGGTCCGCCGTACATCTGCCTCCGCAGCACGTGGAAATACTGTGCCGGCGTGGTGCAGTTGCAGACGTTCATGTTGTTTTCGGCGCACAGCGTGAGGAAGCGTTCGATGCGCGCGCTGGAATGCTCGGGACCCTGTCCCTCGTAGCCGTGCGGCAGCAGCATGACCAGGCCGCTCGGCTGGCCCCACTTCTGCTCCGACGAAGCGATGAACTGATCGATCATGATCTGCGCGCCGTTGGCGAAATCGCCGAACTGCGCCTCCCAGATCACCAGCGAAAGCGGGTCGGCCAGGCTGTAGCCGAATTCGAAACCCAGCACGGCGTACTCGCTGAGCGAACTGTCCAACACGTCGAACTTCGCCTGGTCGGGCGAGATGTGCTGCATGGGAACGTAGCGATGGCCGGTCTCCGAATCGTAGAAGGCCAGGTGGCGCTGACTGAAAGTGCCGCGGCCGGAATCCTGTCCGCTCAGCCGCACCGGCGCGCCTTCGAGCACCAGCGTGCCGAAGGCCAGAGCTTCGCCGAAAGCCCAATCGACGGGCGTCTGCTTTTCCATCGCGTCGCGGCGCTTCTCCACGAAGCCGCGCAGCTTGGGATGCAGGTGGAAATTCTCCGGGAACTGCGTGAGCCCGCGGATGACGCGTTCCAGAACCTGCTGGTTGACGGCCGTACGCGGGCAGAAGCCGCCGAAATCGTCCATCGTAACGGCGCTCAACTCCTGCAACTCGTACCGCTCGGCGCGCTGCTTGACGGCATCGTGAGCCTCGCCCAGCCGCTGCGACACTTGCTTGCGCATGGCCTGCACTTCCGCTGCGTCGATGGCTCCTTCGCGCACCAGACGCTCGGAGTAGATCACGCTTACGGCGGGATGCTCCTTAATCTTGCGGTACATGATGGGCTGCGTGTAACTGGGATCGTCGCCTTCG
>DASZMZ010000306.1:0-9652 GCA_035551455.1 Candidatus Sulfopaludibacter sp. | reverse complement strand
CACAGAGAGGACACCCGTACCGCCCAACCCTAACCCAATGATCCCGCACACTCCCGCGAACGTACGCCGCCTACCCTCTTCAAAGCGAAGCAAAGAGATCCCATCCCTTCAAAAACCCACCCAGGATGTCCAAACTCCAGAGGCGAGCTCTGCTCGCCTGGACAGACGACGCAAGGCGATCGTCTATCCTACCAGGGCGGCGAGTTCGCGCTCGATGGCGTCGAAGGCGGCGTCGGCGGGGTGCTGGTCGGGGTCCCGGGGAGTGGTGCGGAACGAAGCCAATTGTTGAGTTTTCTCTTTGGTTTGTTCGGGTTGTGAGGGCGGTTTTTGGAGCTTTCGGAAAGTGTTCATGGCGTCCTTGTAGGAGCGCTCGGCGGCTACGACGCGGCGGTGGAGACGCATGAAGGTGGGGCTGGACTGGTCGAAGGCTTGGCCGAGCTCGCAGCCGGAGTCTCGTTTGCCCTTCATGGTTTCAAATTCCCAGAGGTGGGCTTCAACGCGGTGGAAGCGGCGGAGGAGCCATTCGTTGCGGATGGCGGTGTCGAGGTAGTAACGCTGCTCGGGATCGTGAGCAGTGTAGTGGGTGTAGTATTCGGTGACGAGTTGAGCGAATTCCTCGCGAGTTTCGCCGAGGACGAACTGAGAATCGATGTCGAGGCCCGATGTCAGTTGAGAGTTAGTAGTCATAAAATCTTCAACTGATTGAATGCTACTCCCGTGTCAAGCTCGACTCCGAAATAGGATAACGCTAAGCTGCTGATTCGGAGAGAAATAAAGATTTTCGAAAATGGAACTGGAGCTGTCACTCCCTCGCGGGGGTGAAGTGGAACGAGATGGTGGTGGTGGATGGCACGGCGAGGCCTTCGGCGGAGCGCGCCGGCTTGAACCACCAGCGGTAAGCGGCCTTCACGGCTTCGTCGGCCAGGTAGCGGTCTAAGCCGTGCTCCTTCACGTTGGACGTAGCTTTGGTGACGCGGCCCCTGGCGTCGATGGAGACTTCGACCGGGACCACCACGGGGGCGGTGAGTCGTCGACGGATGCCTGGTGAGATGTCGGGCTGGAATTCGCGCCGGGCCAAGGCGGGCGCTGCCGCAGCCGCTGCCGCCGTGGCTGCCGCGACTGGGTGGGGCGCCGGGGGCGGCGACGCCACGGGATGCTCAGGGGGTCGGGGAACGACCCGCAGGGAATCCTCGGCTAGAATCTCTTTGTCCGCGTAGAGCGTCAGGTGAAAGGAAGCGTCCTTGCCGGTCGGCGAAAATGCATACGAGCCGCGGCGCAACTGCTCCGGAGTAAGCGGAATTTCCAACGGGCTGCCTCCATCGCTCACCGCGAGCACGCCGCGGGTGGACTGCCGGACGGCAGGCGAAGACGCATCCCAGCGGAGGACCAGATGATCGGCGGAAGGTTGGGCGTCGAGTCCCAAGGTGAAGCGCTGCGGCTCGCGCCCGGCTCTCCAAAGTTGGAAGCTCACAATGCCGACGACTGCCGCCAGAAAACACGACAATGCCACCAGCCCCCGGGTTCGCGTCGCGGGCGCCGACGCAGACTCAGGCGCGGCAACGGGCGGCTCTTCCTCAACAGAAAACGGCGGGAGCCGCGCAGTGCCGTTCGAGCTTGGCGATTTTTCCTCGGCAATTGCGAATTCGAAGGTTCCGGTGCATCGCTCGGCGTTCAACGGCGCCAACAGCAGGTAAACCAGGTCCCGATCCGAGAAAAAACTACGCATTAATTCCCGATCGCTGTCCCCCCATTGCGCTTCCCTGCCCGTATAGCTCCGGTAAAACCCGACCACCGGCGGCGACCCGTCCCGCCCATGCCTCGCCAGCATTTCCGCCAGACGTTTGCGGTCTGCATCGTCCAGCGTATACGACGGTCCGAAGCGATGTTCGCAGGGAACGTCTTCCGCCACCGAAATGTCGAAACTGGCAGTGGATCCGTCCCTACGCGATTGACCGAACAGGAGTCCGCCTACTTCCATGCCTCTCTTGGGAATTGAGATGAAGGCCTGAATGGCGGTGCGGCCCAAGTCGCGCATTAGTGCGGTACTGAGTGTAACCCGGCGATTGGCGTCCGGCGCTTCCCACGTGAAAACACCAGACTCGGGCACACCCGGACCCGCAAACGGTACGGAAACACACTCCCGCTCTGATTTCATGATCACCGAAAGGTGAGCAATCGAGGGTCCAGATTACGTCCGCAAGACAGTGCAGACGCTGGCGCAGATAGGGCCGCCGATATTGAAAGTAGCGGCCAGTTTGGGATTCTTCACCTGCAATTCGGCGGGCGCCTTGCCGAGCAATTGCAGCGACGACCAACCGATCATGGCGATACCGGTGGCGCCGATGGGATGGCCCTTGGCGATCAGTCCGCCGGAGGTGTTGATGGCGCATTCGCCCGCGGGCGCGGCTTTCCCGTCCACCCAATACTGCGCGCCTTTGCCGGGCTCCGCCTTGCCGATGACCTCCGTGCCGATGGCGCCCATCACGCTGAAGCAATCGTGCACTTCGGCGACGTTCACATCGTCGGGCGACGCATTGGCCATGGTGTACGCCGCGCGCATGGCATTGTATGCGCCCCGCGGACGGAGAACGTCGCGTCCGGCCTTCTGAATCGGGTCGGTAGCCTGACCCCAGCCGGCGATCTGGACGCAATCGGCAGGCTTGACTCCCAGGCGCGCGAGGCCCTCTGCGGTGGCCAGAATCAGCGAAGCGTAGCCGTCGGTGATCTGGGAACAGTCGTAGGTCTTCAGCGGCAAACCCTCGACCACATAGCGGTTGATGCCTTCGATCTTCACGGCCTGATCGAGGGTAATCTGCACCTTGCTCATCTGCGCGCAGGGGTTGTAGCGCGCGTTGGCGTATTCCTGCACGGGGATGTGGGCCAGATCGCGTTCGGTGACGCCGAACTCGTCCTGATACTGCTGCATCACTTCGGCGAAGAGGTGCGGGAAGACGAAGACCTTGCCTTCGCGCTCTCCCGGATGCGAGAAATAGCCGAGGACCTTGCCGATCAGCTTGCCATCCATCTTGCCTTCGGCGTCGCGCATTTTCTCGTAGCCTACGGCGATGCCGGTTTCGCCCAGGCCCAATTGGAGTTTCTGAATGACGGAAAGCACCGCTTGTCCGCCGGATGCGCAGGCATTCTCGACGGCCTCGATGGGCTTGCCTTCGAGGCCAGGAGTCATGGCCATCAGGCCGGCGAGGAGTCCCTGTTCATTCAGTGAGAAATTACAGGCGGCGCCGATCGACCCCACGTCCAGCGCGGAGGCGGGCACGTCGATCTGGCGGCAGGCGCCGGTAATGGCGCTATCGATGATGGTGGGCACGGTCATGCCCATCAGCTTGCCGAAGCGCGACTGATGAAAAGCGGCGATATAGATTGGTTTCACGGTAGGTACTCCCTCTTCTATTTTCGCATTTTGGGCGACGAAGACGGACAGACGGCCTAGCGAAGACGGACAGACGGCGAAAGGCGACCGTCTGTCCTACTGGCCGAATGCGGAGATTGGCGAGACGGGCTAAAGGGCCTGGTTTAGGTCGGCGATGATGTCTTCGGGGGCTTCGATGCCGACGGAGAGGCGTACCAGGGTATCGGCGATGCCCAGACGCTCGCGGTGCTTCGGCGAGAGTTCGCGGTGCGAACTCATGGCGGGGTAGAGCATCATGGTATGCACGTCGCCGAGCGAGGTGGCGCGGACGATCATCTGCAGCCGGTCCATGAAGCGGAACACGTCTTTCCTGCCCTCGCCCTGGATCTCAAAGCTCACCATGGCGCCGTAGAGATTGGCGGGTAACAGGCGGCGGATGGTGGCCGCGTCGGGGTGCGCCGGGTCGCCCGTGAAATAGACGCGCGAGACCGCGGGATGGCTGCTGAGCCAGGATGCCACGCGGCAGGCATTGGCGCATTGGCGCTCCATACGCAGCGGAAACGTCTTGATGCCGCGCATGGTGAGATAGCTTTCAAAGGGACCCAATACGGGACCCACGGTGCGCGCCAGCGAGCGTAATCCCTCCAGGTGTTCCTGATCGGTGATGACGATTCCACCCATCACATCGCCGTGGCCAGCCAGATACTTGGTGACGCTGTGAACGCTGAAATGCGCGCCCAAATCCAAAGGACGCACCAGCATCGGCGTGCCGAAAGTATTGTCCACCACCAGCGCCGCGCCAGCCTCGCGGGCAATGGCCGCGATCTTGTCGATCTGTCCCACGCGGAGAAGCGGATTGGAAATGGTCTCGATCACGATGCAGCCCGGTTTAGCCTCTGCCACCGCGGCGCGCAACGCGTCCAGATCGCACATATCGGCAAACCGGACGGCCACGCCCATCGGCTCGAACACATTCATCAGG
Source organism: Candidatus Sulfopaludibacter sp. (assembly GCA_035551455.1). Classification (GTDB taxonomy): domain Bacteria; phylum Acidobacteriota; class Terriglobia; order Bryobacterales; family Bryobacteraceae; genus Sulfopaludibacter. The sequence goes on along the minus strand of DASZMZ010000306.1, from coordinate 5,303 downwards.
AGCCCGATGGTGGCCCCGTATATGGCTCCGGCGGCGACCACGCTCTTGCGCCGGTCGGTGAGCGCGCTGGCGATGGCCAGTTGCAATGCCGCCATGCCCGAAGCGCAGGATTGGGCCCCCGCGCCGCCTTCGAGCGAGCAGACGAGTTCTTCCAGCGCGGCGGCGTTGGGATTATCGTGGCGGGTATAACAGAAGCCCGGCTCCTCATGGCCGAAGACGCGGTCCAACTGCTCCATGGAGTCGTAAAAATAACTGGTGGCCGTATAAATCGGGGTGGTCACCGGCACGTGCGAACCGTTCCTTTTGCGGTCGCCCGAATGCACGGCTTTGGTATGAATCTGCAACGCTATTTCCTTTTCCAGCGGATGCCGCTCTTGGTGTCTTCTAAAATAATTCCCTGATCCAGCAACTGCTGACGAAGGGCGTCGGCGCGCGCGAAGTCCTTGGACTTCTTAGCGGCCGTCCGTTCGGCGATGAGCGCTTCCACTTCGGCGTCGGGCAGTCCGGTTTCGGCGGTGGAAGGCCGCAGCACGTCGAACACGGAATCGAACAGCTTCAGCAGATCCAGCGCCGCCGGCACATCGCCGGAGTGAAAGCCGCCCGAATCCATGGCGCTATTGGCGTCGCGCACATACTCGAACACCGCCGCCAGGGCTTCGGCGGTATTCAGATCTTCATTCATGCCGGCATGAAACGCCTGGGTGGCCTCCGCCGTTCGCGCGGCCAGATCCATGTTGGCGCCTTCGGGGAAACGGTCCGTCTCCAGGCGCAGCTTGAAATTGCGCAGCCGGTCGATGGCCGTGGCGGCGCTCTTCAAGCCGTCAAAGGTAAAATTGAGCTGCTTGCGATACGGCACCGACGAGAGCAGATAGCGGATGGCTTCCGGCGAATATCCCTTGGCCAGAATGTCGCGCAGGGTGAAATAATTGCCCAGCGACTTGGACATCTTCTGGCCTTCCACCATGAGAAACTCGGCATGCAGCCAGAAGCGTGAGAACGGTTTACCCGTGAGCGATTCGGATTGCGCAATCTCGTTTTCATGGTGCGGGAAGACCAGATCGACTCCGCCCACATGAATGTCCAGCGTCTCGCCCAGGTACTTGATGGCCATCACGGAACACTCGATGTGCCAGCCGGGACGGCCCGGCCCCATCGAAGTCGGCCAGGACGGCTCGCCTTCCTTGGGCGCCTTCCAGAGGGCGAAATCGCGGGCGTCGGCCTTCTCGTATTCATCGACGTCCACGCGCGCGCCGGCCAGATTCCCGCTGAAATCGTTGTGCGAAAGTTTGCCGTAGCCGGGGAATGAGGCGATCCGGAAATAGACCGAGCCATCGCTGGTGTAGGTGTGGTTTCCAGCCGTCAGCTTTTCGATGGCGGCCGCCATGTCGTCGATATGCTCAGTGGCCGGCACCAGATTTTCCGGCCGTTCCAGACGGAGCGTGGCGCAATCCTCCAGGAAGGCTTTGGTATAGACCTCGGTATACTCGCTGAGACCTTTGTGCTGGGCCACGGCGTTCCGGATGATCTTGTCGTCCACGTCAGTGACGTTCATGACGTGGTTCAACTGGAAGCCACTGGCCCGCAGCCACTTGCGCAGAATATCCACGAACGTGAAGGTGCGGAAGTTGCCGATGTGGGCGAAATCGTAAACCGTGGGACCGCAGCTATACATGCGGACGGTGTTGTCGCTAGCCGGAGAAAACTCCTCCGTCACTTGAGACAACGTGTTGTAGAAGCGCAGCGACATAGAGATTGAGGGGAAACCTCATCGTACCAAAAGTGACGATGCAGCCTTACTGATGCGACCGCATGGAGCGGGCAATCATGCCCAGGCCGCCCACCAGCAGGACCAGCATCACAATCGTGTTGAAGAGGCTGGTGGGCTGGAAGTAGATGTGCATATTGGCGATTACGCCGGCGACGATGAAGAGCGCTCCCGCCGCGGTGAGCAGCCAGCCCAGAATGCTCTTGCCGTTCCAGAAGATCAGGCCGATGCCGAACAGCATGGGTATCAGGGTGACGCCGAAAGTGCTGCCGCCGTAGAAGCCCCAGTAGGAGCCCACCACGGACACCTGATTGGTCAACAGATAGGCGCCCAGACAGGCCATGACGAAGCCCAGCAGGAAGTGGCCGATGCCGCCCGGGGTTCCGCCCACATCTTGAAAGCTACGGTCCGCCATCAGTTCGAGGATATCAGAATGCAGTTTCGGCGACGACGGGTAATTTCGACAGTCCTGGACGGGTAATAAGTACGCAATCGCTCGGGTCTTTGCCCGATTTAAAAGCACTTAACGCGAGTGGTTGAAAGATTGCTTGTCGGGTTCTGATACCGTTCAGCCTCTTCTGCTTCTCAAGCACTCCCTGCAGAACCTGACAAGGAGAGGGAAAAAAGGAGATCTGCATGGATAGAGCTGCCACCGACCGCCGGTCCGCCACTCGTTACGGCGTCCGACTTCCGGTGCGATACCACGTTTCCCAGAAGGGGAGCATCGCGCGCTCCGGCTCTGGCTTGACGTTGGACATGAGTTCCACCGGTTTAAGTTTCCGGTGCCGAAAACCGTTGCCGGAAGGGGCGCACATCGAGATGGTGATCGACTGGCCGGCCCGATATGGCGACATATACCCGGTCGATCTGTTGATTACAGGCTTCATTGTTCGCAGTGACAGTCATCATTCTGCCGTGAGGATGACTTCGCGAAAATTCCGGGTGGCGGAAGCGCCGGAAGAATCGATTCGCGTCTCTGCGTAAGTGGTCCCTCCGCAAGTTTCGTCCCTCGCGGGCGCTTTGTTGCGCCTGTGAGGGATTCCTCTGTAAAAGCTCGTCGGACTTCCGCCTCATTCATTCCATTCGCGGCCTAAGGCGTCCGTGTTGTACCATAATGGGTTATTCATGAAGGCCTTACTGGAATCGCTCCAGCCAGGGCAGAAGGACTGGGATCTGGCCCAGGCGATCGATCCCGCCCGCCTGCCGGCACACATCGCGATCATCATGGACGGCAACGGTCGCTGGGCTGGCCAGCGGCGGTTACCGCGCGTTGCGGGCCATCAGGCCGGAATCGGCCCGGTACGTTCCACGGTGGAAACTTGTGCGCGGCTGGGAGTCAAGGTCCTCACGCTCTACGCGTTCAGCATTGAAAACTGGAAGCGTCCGCGCCACGAAGTGGAAACCTTGTGGCGGCTGCTGCGCTACTACCTGAAGCAGGAACTGCCCGAGTTGCAGAAGAACGATATCCGGCTGCAGGCCATCGGCCGCGTGGAATCGCTGCCTCCGCAGGTGCAGCGTGAACTGGATTCGGCCATCGAGGCCACTTCCGCCAATCGCGGCCTGTTGGTGAATCTGGCCATCAATTATGGCGGCCGCGCCGAGATTGTGGACGCCCTGAATTCCATACTCGACATGGCCCGTCTGGACGGCACCATCGATACCCTCAAGGTGGATGAAGACTCCATCGCCACGGCGCTCTACACCGCATCCTGCCCCGATCCCGACCTGCTCATCCGCACGTCCGGCGAAATGCGCATCAGCAACTTTCTGCTCTGGCAGATCGCTTATGCCGAGCTGTACGTCACCGAGACGCTCTGGCCGGATTTCACGCGCACGGATCTGCTGCAGGCCGTGGTGGACTACCAGAAGCGCGACCGGCGATACGGCGGTCTCAGCACTCCCGTGAGAGGCGCCGCGAAGACGGCCGACGAAGCCCTGATCGAAGCCCTGCGCTCGTCATGAGGCGCATTCTCACCGCGCTGGTCCTGATCCCAATCGTGGTCTACGTGGTGGTGTGGGCCGATTACCGGATCTTTCTGGCTGTACTGGCCGCGGTCTCCTGCCTGTGCTATCGCGAATACAACGAAGTTGCGGCCGGCTACGGCTTCGGCGCTCCCGGCGTGCTGGGGTACGGCCTGGGACTGGCGCTGCTGGCGTGGCAGGGTCAGACGTGGCTGCTGCTGGTGGGCGGGGCGCTCCTGATCTTCACGCTGGCGATGCGCCTGGAAGACCTCTCCCATGCACTGCCGCGCTCGGCGCTGCTGGTCACCGGCGTGGTGTACATATTCGGCTGCTGGAAGTGCGCCATGCCCCTGCGCGAGGCCAGTCCGCACTGGCTGATGTATGGCCTGATGTTGAACTGGGCCGGCGATTCCGGCGCTTACTTCATCGGACGCCGTTTCGGTAAGCACAAACTGGCGCCGCGCGTGAGTCCCAAGAAGACTTGGGAGGGGGCCGCGGCCTCGGTGGTCACGTCGATCCTGCTGGCGGGCGGATATCTGCTGCGATTCCTGCCACAGGTACCGGTGCTGAATATCGTGCTGCTCACCGCCGCCGCCAACGTGGCTGGACAAATTGGCGACTTGGCCGAATCGGCCATGAAGCGGGGAGCGGGCGTGAAGGATTCGGGCAGCATCCTGCCGGGCCACGGCGGTTTCCTGGATCGAGTGGACAGCAGCCTTTTCGCCCTCCCCGTGATCTACGCTTACCTTCTGCTGGTGGGCTGACGCAGACTGCGCCAGCCGCTATAATCCTGAGTTGACACCCAAAACTGCATTCCTTTTTCCAGGCCAAGGCTCCCAATCCGTGGGAATGGGCAAGGCCCTGGCGGAGACGTTCGCCGTTGCGCGCCGCGTGTTCGATGAGGCCGATCAGGCCCTCAACGATGGCCTTTCCCGCCTGTGTTTCGAAGGGCCCGAGGACCAGCTACGCCTCACCGCCAATACCCAACCGGCACTCCTGACCGTCTCCATCGCGGCCTTCGAAGTGTTGAAGGAACGCGGACTGAAGCCCGATTACGTGGCCGGCCACAGCCTGGGAGAATACTCGGCGCTGGTGGCGGCCGGAAGCCTGCCGTTCGCCGACGCCGTCCGCCTGGTCCGCAAACGCGGCGAACACATGCAGGAGGCAGTCCCGCCGGGCGTGGGCGCCATGGCCGCGCTGCTCAAACTCCCCGAAGGCAAACTGGACGGCGTGCTGGCCGAGGCAGCACAAGGCGAGACCGTCAGCGCCGCCAACCTGAATTCGCCCGACCAGATCGTGATTGCCGGCCATACCGAGGCGGTCAAGCGGGCCGTGGAACTGGCGAAGGCTGCCGGAGCAAGGCGCGCCGTGATTCTGCCCGTGAGCGCCCCCTTCCACTGCGCGCTCATGCGTCCCGCGCAGGAACGCCTCAAGCTGGACTTGGACGCGGCCGCATTCGCCGACCCGGTCTGCCCGCTCATCAATAATTGGCAGGCGCGCGAAATCCACACGGGAGCAGAGGCGCGCGAGGGGCTTTACCAGCAGGTTCCCAATCCGGTCCGCTGGGTGGAGACCA